>PMCN01000173.1:0-7850 GCA_003154135.1 Acidimicrobiaceae bacterium | reverse complement strand
GCTGCGGCGTTGGCCGCGTTCGCCGGCTGCGCCTCGACGGTCCTGGTGCGTGGCGGGTTCGGCGGCGGCCCCCACGCGGCGCGCACGCTCCCGTTCAGCGGCCTCGCTCTGATGCTGACTGCGGGACTGGCCCTGGCGGCGGCAGCGTTGGTGCTGCGTGCCGAGCCAGTCGCGGATCCTGGGCCCGAACCCGAGCTGGGACGGCCGAGGCTCCGGGCCTTGGCAATCGGTGCGTTCTTCCTCCTGGCGGCTCTGCTCTACGCGTTCTCGTCCAACAACGGGTTGATCTTCCAGATGCACGGCGCCTTCCTGCTGCTCGGCCTGGGCGCGTTCTCCTGGCTGCTTGGGGCGGCCGGTGCTCGGGCGGCCTGGGCGACGGCGATGGTCTTCGCCCTGGTCTGCGGCGTCGCCGGGGTGAGCTCGGTCCGTGAGGGTGCGGAGTTCGGATACCGCACCGCCCCGCCGGCCGAGAGCACTGCAACCTCGGTCGTGTCGCATCGCGCCGCCGAGCTCGACGTGGGTCCGGCATACGCCGCCTTCTACCGCGATCTCGCAGCCGCGGCTCAGACGTCGGGATTCGCGCAGGGAACACCGCTGGTGGACCTGACGCCGTTCAGCCCCGGGGTCGGCTACGCCCTGGGTTCGACCCCGCCGACGACCCTGATGCTCGGGTTCAGCCCGACGGTGGTGCGGTGGGCCCTGGCGAAGCAGGAACCGCTGCGCTGGCACGGAGCCTGGCTGCTGCTCGAGCCGAAGGGCCGCCGTCACGTCGACCCGGCCGCTGTGGTCGGCGTGCTCGGACGGTCGTTCCCCGCCGACTACGAGCAGGTGGCGACGCTGGTCTGGCCGTTCGGCGACCAGTCGCTCGAACTCTGGCGACCGCGAAACCCCTGACCAGGCAACGGTTCTTCGTTCGTCAGAGCTTGCAGGCAGTGTCTGCAGCCGACTGCGTGGTGAGTCGCGAGACGTCAGTCGAACTTCCTGTTCCCGTCCCGGCCGAGCTGCTCGACGCCGCGACGGTGACTGCGTGCGGCGCCACGTACCCGGATCCGACGATCACCCGGAAGACCTTGCCCTGACCCTTGACTGCCTGCACCTGTGCATCCGGGAAGGCGCCTTGCAGGGTCTTGAGCGACTGGTCGAAGCCGGGGTCGTACAGGATCAGGGTCGAGGTGACGCCGGTGTGGTCGGAGTTCTTCGCCGGCCCTGCGCTGACGAACTTCAACGCGGCCAGGTCGTTGGCGGCCTTGCTTCCGGCTCCGGCGACCGAGCCACCGTTCTCGACCTGCACCGTGATCCGCGACGGGGCCACAGGGACGGTGATTCCGGCCGACGCGTTAGTGCTCGGCGAAGTGTTGGTCTGACTGCCGATCGGCTGGTCCTTGCGCATGGAGTCGAACAAGGCCGCGGAACGGCTGGCCGCCCACAGGACGGCGCCGCGCACCCCGTCGGCGCTGTAGTTGACGTTCGACAGGGGGACGGTGGTGAAGACCACGTTGCTCGGGGCGAGCCCCTTGGTCTTGAGGGCGAGGTTGACCAGGTCGTCGTGGGTGAGGCTGTCGTCGACGGTGATCGACTTGGCCGTGGCACTGAGGAAGTTGTTGAGCTTCAACGGGTCGAACAGCGTTCCGGTGCTGGTGGCCTTGCGGAAGATCGTGCCGAGGAACTGCTGCTGACGACGCATCCGGCCGAGATCGGCGGTGGGGTCGATGTAGCGGGCGCGGACGTAACCGAGGGCTCGGACCCCGTCCAGGCTGTTGATGCCGGCCTTGAGGTCGAGTCCGCTCTTGGGGTCCTTGACCGCGCGCGGTGAGCAGACGTCGATGCCACCGAGGGCGTCGACCATGTTGACGAAGCCCCCGAACCCGATCTCGATGTAGTGGTCGACGTGAAGGCCGGTGGCCAGCTCGACGGTCTGCACCGTGAGGGCCGCGCCGCCGAGCTCGTACGAGGCGTTGAGCTTGTTGTGTGAGGCGGCGTGCCGCTTGCCCGCCCGGTCGGTGTAGGCCGGGATCTGAACGAAGGAGTCGCGCGGAAGCGAGACGAGAGTCGCCTTGTCCTGGTTCGGCGAGATGTGGAGCAGGATCATCGTGTCGGAGCGGCTGCCGGCACCGTTGGCCGCACTGGCCGCACCCAGGTGCATCTGCGAGATCTGGGCCCTCGTCAGCCCCTCGCGCAGATCGGAACCCACCAGCAGGAAGTTCTGCGCCGAGTCGGTGGTCGCCGCGGGTCCGTTGTTGAGGGCGACCCTGCCCAGCTGACCTTCGTAGTGGGCGGCCAACGCGGTGCCGACGACGCTGAACCCGACGACCGAGGCGGCCGTCACGCCCGCCACGACGCGGCCCCAGCGCCTCCCGTTGCCAGCGTTGCCTACGGTGCCCGCGGGTCGGGACGGTCGCTTGGGGCGCCCGGGACCGGGACCGCGCGGGTTGAGTTCCGGCGGCAACGTGCCGGGCGGGATGCTCATGCCGGGGATCCTCCGGAGGACTCGGGTGGAGCGGCGACGGACTCGGCGCTTCCCTGGTCGGACGTACGGCAGGTCGCAATAGTTGCCCGCACAGCGAATCCGGGCATGTGTGACTCGCCACATCACTGTAGGTCGGGTTGCCTGATCGACCGCGGCGGCGCGCCAGTCCGGCCTCCGTCGGCCCGGCGTGGGTTGTCGCTGGCGTTATCGTTGTGGCCGTCATGACTGCGCCCGTACCCCTGCCCGCTCCGGGCGAGTCCGCACCGCCCGTTCCGGGCCAGTCAGCGCCGTGGCCAGCGGTCAGCGTTGTGATGCCCGTCCTCAACGAGGAGCGCCATCTGCGCGACGCCGTGACCCAGGTGCTCGGTCAGGACTACCCGGGCGAGTTCGAGCTCGTGATGGCGCTCGGGCCGTCCACCGATCGCACCGACGAGATCGCTGCGACGCTGGTCCAGGAGCATGCTCGCGTTCGTTCAGTGCCCAATCCGCGTGGTGCCACGCCCTCGGCCCTCAACGCCGCGATCGGGGCCGCGCAGCACGAAATCGTCGTCAGGGTCGATGGGCACGCGCTGTTCCCCGACGACTACATCCGCACGGCCGTCGAGGTGCTGCGCGAGACGGGCGCCGACAACGTCGGCGGGATCATGGCGGCCGAAGGCGTCACCCCGTTCGAGCAGGCTGTCGCCTGCGCGATGACCAGCCCGCTCGGCGTCGGCAACGCGCGGTTCCACACGGGCGGAGAGGCCGGGCCGGCCGACACGGTCTACCTCGGCGTGTTCCGCCGCGAGGCCCTGACCCGGGTTGGCGGCTACGACGAGTCGTTCCTGCGTGCGCAGGACTGGGAGATGAACCTGCGCATCCGCGAGTCCGGTGGCGTGGTCTGGTTCACCCCGAGGCTCCGGGTCTCGTATCGGCCGCGGGCAAACCTGCGCGCCCTTGGTCGCCAGTACTTCGACTACGGCCGTTGGCGTCGGGTCGTGATTCGCCAGCACCGGGGCTCGGTCTCGATGCGTTACCTCGCACCGCCGGTCGCGCTGGTCGCCGTAGTGGGCGGGACGGTGGTCGGGTTGGCCGGCCTCGCGGTGGGAGCGCCGGTGCTGATTGCGGGACTGCTGGTGCCGGCCGGCTACGTCGTCGGCGTGCTGGCGGGGACCGTCGCCACCGGTCGGGGTCTTCCGCGCGCAGCGCTCCTGAGGCTTCCCGCCGTCTACACTACGATGCACGGCTGTTGGGCCGTCGGCTTCCTGACCAGCCCGCGCCATCTCCCGAACAAAGGTTGATCGTGCGCATCCTCATGATCGTCTGGACCTCCGTGGTCACGGACACCAGGGTGCTCCGCGAAGCGACCACCCTCGTCGCGGCCGGCCACGTCGTCCACATCATCGGGAAGGACGTCCCCGCTGACTTCGTCCCGCCGGCCGGGCTGACGGTCGAAGGCGCAACCGGAACCTCGACCCTCAAGCGGGCTGCAGGTTCCGCCGTCCGGGTCGGCCCCAGCCGGACGCTGTCGCCGCCGGTCCGACTCGCGCGCTGGGCTCTCCTGCCGAACCATGTCGCAGCCTCGCACCGGGCCTGGGTCAAGCAGGCCCGAGTACTGGCCCGCCGGGCGACCTTCGATGTCGTCCACGCCCACGACTTCACCGCTCTGCCGCTCGCAGCGGAGCTAGCCGTTGAAGCTGGCGTCCCGTACGTCTACGACACGCACGAGTACTGGTACGGGCGCTCGAGGTCGGGACGGCCGGCGCCGCTGAGGCGTCGGATCGACCGGCGGTCGGAGCGCCAGCTCGGGGGCAGGGCCGCCGCCGTCATCACGGTCGGCGACGGTGTGGCCGACCAGCTGCATGCGGACTTCGGCTGGGACGTGACGGTGGTGCGCAACACCTTCCCTGCGCCGGTTCCGGAGCTCTCAGCTGTCAGTGCCGCGCCGACGGGCCTGGTCTACGCCGGCCGCATCGGTGAGCACCGTGACCTGGAGACCGTGGCTGCTGCGACGCCGGCCATCGCGCCACTTCGGGTGACGATCGTCGGTCCGGCGGACCCGACCTTCCTCGCCGGTTTCCGGTCCGAGTCGATGGACGTCCTCGAGGCGCTGCCGGTGGCCGAGGTCACCGAGCTGCTCCGGTCCCAAGGTCTTGCTCTCGTCGCCCACGACGGTCGAAGCGTCAACCACCGGCTGGCCATGCCCAACAAGCTGTTCCATGCGGTGCACGCCGGTGTGCCGGTGGTCGCGGTGGCGACCGAGGAGCTCGCGCGGATCGTGCGGCGCTACGGGATCGGCACGGTCTACGAGCCAGGTGACGTCGACTCGCTGGTCGCGGCTGTTCGCGAGGCGGCACGCCACTATCCCGAGCTCGTCGCGGCGGTGCGGGCAGCTGGCCCGGAGCTCTCGTGGGCGAGCGACGCCACCCGCTTGGTCGGGATCTACACCGCTATGAAGTTCCCGAGCCGGAACCGAACCTCGGTCCCAGCCGGTCTGGAAGGACAGGTATGAGCACGCCGCACGAAGTCGAAGACAACCGACCGCACCTGGTGGTGCTCGTCGGGAACCCGATCCAGCATGACAACCGGGTTCGCAAGACGGCCGTGGCCGCAGCGGAGATGGGTCTTCGCGTCACTGTCGTCGCCTTCACCCCTGAGGTGCGGCTGTTCAACAGCTGGATGGACGCAGTCGAGATCGTGAACGTGCCGGTCGACTTCACGCTGCGTGACCGCAACACCGAGCACCGGCGGGCGATGCGTCACCTCATGGCCCCACTCGGATACCGCAGCCCGTTGGCTGGCAAAGCAGCGGCCCGCCGCCGGCGGGTCGCCGAGCAGCAGATCCTGGTGGATGCCGGCCGAGCGGTCGAACGAGGTGACTACGAGCGCACCACTGTTCGTGGTTTCCTCGCGCGCGTTTCCCGCAACGTGCGAAAGGCGAACAACCTGGCCCGACGCAACCTCGTTCGCGCCCGACTGCGGGCCGGGCGCTTTTACTACAGCAGGCGGTGGCCGCACAACGACGCCCGTGCGGCGCGGTGGTTCTCGCATCGACCCATGGGCAACTGGCGCCGCTTGGTCCCCGAGTACCTCGACTACGACGTGGCATTCGGCCCCGTCATCGACGGCCTTGCGCCCGATCTGATCCACGCCAACGACGTCAACATGATCGGCGTCGCCTCCAACGCCGTCGACCGCGCACGCGGGCGGGGTCGCAGCATCAGCTGGTTGTACGACGCGCACGAGTACGTGCCGGGGATCTTCCGCTACAAGCCGGACCGGCTCGCGGGAATGTCTGACCACGAGATGGAGTACATCCGTCGGGCCGGCGCCGTCCTCACCGTCAGCGAGCCGATCGCGGAGTGCATACAGGTGCGGACCCACCTGACTGCACGGCCGATCGTGATCTACAACGCGCCGACCGTCGAGTCACCCGAGATCGAGGACCCGCCCTCGGTCCGGGCGGCTGTAGGCGTCGGCGACGACGTGCCCCTGCTGGTCTACAGCGGCAACATCCACGAAGGCCGCGGCGTGACCGAGCTCGTCGAGGCGCTCGGGTTCCTGGACCCGTCGGTCCACGTCGTGCTCGTCACCAACGCGGCTCCGCACAACGCGTACGTGGTGAAGCTCGTGGGGATCGCCGAGGCCCTGGGCGCCGCCGACCGGCTGCATTTCGCGCCGTATGTCCCCGGCGACCACATTGTCACCTACCTGTCGTCAGCTACCGTCGGAGTCGTCGGGCTCTGGCCCATGCCCAACCACGACATGGCCCTGCCCAACAAGCTGTTCGACTACATGCACGCGGGTCTGCCGCTGCTGGTGAGCGACGTACCGGCCTTGGCCGAGTTCGTCACCGAGCACAAGATCGGCGAGGTCTACCCGGCGAAGGACGCGACCGCACTGGCCAAGGCGGCCACCCAGCTGCTCAGCGACCTCGACCGCTACGCGGGACCGTTGCAGCCTGGGTCGCCGCTGCTGCGTGACTACTCCTGGGAACGCCAGGTGGAACGCCTCGGGGAGGTCTACACCTCGCTGCTCGGACGTCCGATCTCGAGTGACGGCGGCGTTCCCGCAGAACCAGGTCGCGAGGGGTGACGGGGCGTGCGCAGCCGCACGTGGTGATGCTTGCCGGCAACGACATCGAGGTCGACGCCCGGGTCCGCAAGTACCTGCGCAGCGCGGTCGAGGCGGGGCTCGAGGTCACCGTCGTCGGCTTGTCGAGATCCGCGCAGCGCGAGGAGCTCGACATCGAGGGCGCTCGAGCGATCCGCGTGCCGGTTCCGGGCAGCAGCCCGTCGCGGGTCAGCCGCAAGGTCCGGGCCATCCGGCGACGACTGCCCGCAAGGACAGCGGCGCACAAGCGGACGGTTGCCGACTACCTCGCCCAGCCGGCGCAGGCTCGATGGCGTCAGGTGCTCCCGGAGCTCCAGGCATACGAGGCCGCGGTCGGGCCGCTGCTCGACGAGCTCGACGCTGATCTACTGCACCCGCACGACATCTTCATGCTCGGCGTGGCTGTGCGAGCGGCGGCGCGGTCGCAATCCCGAGGGCATCGGGCGTTCGTCGTCTACGACTCCCACGAATACCTGCCCGGGCTGGCCGGACCACCTGCCCGAACCACGGCGGCCTACGTCGATCACGAGCGCGAGTACCTTCCCCGCGCCGATCGCGTGATCACCGTCTCGGAACCGATCGCCGACGAGCTCGCGCGCTCGTACGGCCTGGACCGGCGCCCAAGCCTGGTGCTCAACGCCCCGATCGTCGCGCCCGTCGTCGCTGGCCAACCCTCGGCCCGTGCCGCTGCAGACCTGCCCGATGACGTACCGATCGTCCTGTACGGCGGCGGACTCGCGCGGGCCCGAGGGGTCCATACGGTCGTGGAGGCGCTGGCGCTGCTGCCCGAGGTGCACCTGGTGGTCGTGTCGCGGGCACCGTCGCACTACACGCGTGAGCTCCAGGCTCTGGCCGCCGAGCTCGGGTGCGCCGACCGGTACCACGAGGTCGGCTTCGTCGAGCCGGACCAGGTCGTCGCGTACTTCGCGTCCGCCACGGTCGGCATCGTGCCGCTGCTCCACTCCGGCAACCACGACTGGGCCCTGACCAACAAGTTCCTCGAGTACATCCAAGCCGGACTTCCGATCGTGACCAGCGATACGGAGGTGCAGGAGCGGCTGGTCGACGAGCTGGGCATCGGCAGGGTCTTCGTAGCAGGCGACGCGGCGGACTGCGCCAACGCCGTGCGCGCCGTCCTCGCGGACCTCNNGACGTGTTTCTTGGCCTGTACCGCGAGCTGCTCGGCGCGCTCCCCTCAGATGGTGCGTCGGAGACCGTTGGGGATGGGACACTTGATGCGCCCCATCCCCCTAGTCGCCCAGGATCGCCCCAGTGACAGCACCCTCGCAGG
>PMCN01000172.1 GCA_003154135.1 Acidimicrobiaceae bacterium | reverse complement strand
GGCATGATGCCGAGCGCGAAGATGCTGAAGCTGCCGAAGGCTCCACCGGAGAACAGGTCGAGGAAGCCCAGGGCACCCTGCGACTGCACACCGGCCTTGAACTGCTTCACCGCGTCGCGGTCGATGCCGGGCACGCGGATCGCGTTGCCGAGCCGGTAGATCAGCACCATGGCGAGCAGGAACAGGATCTTGTTCCGCAGATCGGGGACCTTGAAGACGTTCTTCAGGTTCGAGAACACGGGGTTGCTCCCAGGGAGGGTCGGCTCGGCGTCGGCGCGACGACGAGATCGGAGGTGATCAGCGGTTGGTGAACTGGTTGCCCTTGACCGGCGGGCGGCCCTGCTTGAAGGGCAGCGGCAACAGCGTGACGCTACCGCCTGCGGCCGTGATGGCAGCGTCAGCGGCCCTCGAGACGGCGTGCGCCGAAACGTGCACGGCGGTGGTGATCTCGCCACGGGCGAGCACCTTCACGAACGTGTTCTTGCGCACGAGGCCCTTCTCGACGAGCACCTCGGGGGTGACCGTGGACTCGCCGGTGTTGGCGAGCTGGTCGAGGTTGACCGGGCTGTACTCGACGCGGAACGGGTTGTTGAAGCCCTTCAGCTTNNCCGGCGCCGGCGGTCTTGCCGCCCTTGCCACCGATGCCGCGGCCGACGCGCTTCTTGGCCTTGTTGGACCCGGGAGCGGGTGAGAGTTCGTCGACGCGCATGTCAGTTCGCCTTCTCGGTGACGGTGGTGCCTTCCGACACTTCGATGAGGTGCGGGATGCGAGCGATCATCCCGCGGATCTCGGGACGGTCGGGCAGGGTGTTGGTGTCGCCGATCTTGCGCAGGCCCAGGGCGCGCAGCGTGCCGCGGTTCTTGGGCTTGTTGCCGATGGCGCTGCGCACCTGGCGAACGGTGAGGGTCTTGGTGGGGTCGCTGTTCTTCGGGCTCATCAGTGGGACTCCCCTGCTGCGATCTGCGCCTTGCGCTCGTTGTACGCCTTGAGCACGCCCTTGGGGACGAACTCCTCGGCCGCGAGGCCACGGCGCTTGGCCACCTCGTCGGGGCGCTGCAGCGACTTGAGGCCGTTGATCGTGGCGCGAGCCACGTTGATGGCGTTGGCCGACCCGAGCGACTTGCAGAGCACGTNNGCGGGCTTCATGAGCACGCGGCCGGCCGAGTTGATGCCGATGATGGGGTGGGTGATGGTGCTGCCGGCGAGCGGGACGTCGAAGAGGTTCTTCTTGGCCTCTTCGGTGCCCTTCTGGATGGCCAGCGGCACTTCCTTCGCCTTGCCGTAGCCGAGGCCGACGCGACCGTTGCCGTCGCCGACCACCACGAGGGCGGTGAACGAGAAACGACGACCGCCCTTGACGACCTTGGCGACGCGGTTGATGGTGATGACCCGCGACTCACGCAGCCCACTGGGATCGGGGGCGCGCTCTTCGTTGCGGTTGCCGTAATTCGAGGGGGCGGCCATCAGAACTCCAAACCTGCTGCACGGGCCGCAGCAGCGACTGCGGCGATACGACCGTGGTAGGGGTACCCACCGCGATCGAACACGACTTGCTCGATACCGGCGGCCTTCGCACGCTCGGCGATGATCTCGCC
Source organism: Acidimicrobiaceae bacterium (assembly GCA_003154135.1). Taxonomy (GTDB): domain Bacteria; phylum Actinomycetota; class Acidimicrobiia; order Acidimicrobiales; family Ilumatobacteraceae; genus UBA668. Next base: position 2,371 of record PMCN01000172.1, on the reverse strand, counting down.
CAGCTTGGTGGCCGCCACCACGGTGCCGCCGGTGCCTTCGCCGCGGATCGCCGGCTCGTTGGTGCTGGCCGAAACCAGGGTACGAGCGGCATCGTCGTCGATGACCTGCAGCACGAGGTGCTTGTTCGAGCGGTAGACGGCGAGGCGCGGACGGGCCGCGGTGCCGTGGATCTTCTTGCGCACCCGGCGGTGCCGGATGATGCGGCCGTTGCGGCGTTGCTGTGCGACGTTGCTCATGAGTTGCTCTTTTCCCGGCTCACTTCTTACCGGTCTTGCCGGCCTTGCGCAGGACCTTCTCGCCGAGGTAGCGCACACCCTTGCCCTTGTAGGGCTCGGGCTTGCGGACGGCGCGGATGTTGGCGGCCACCTGACCGACGACTTCCTTGTCGATGCCACGCACGATCACTCGGGTCTGCGTGGGCACTTCGAAGGTGATGCCCTCGGGGGCCTCCATGATGACCGGGTGGCTGAAGCCGAGGGCCAGACGGAGGGTGGTGGGGGCGACGGCCTCGGCGCGATAGCCGACGCCGATGATCTCGAGCTCCTTGGAGAAGCCGTCGGTGACGCCGACCACCATGTTGTTGACGAGCGTGCGGGTGAGGCCGTGGAGCGAGCGGTTGACGCGCTCGTCGTCGGGACGCTCGACGAAGAGGATGGACTCTTCCTTGCGCACGGTGATGGCGCCGGGGACGACGCGCGACAGGGTGCCCTTGGGGCCCTTGACGGTGACCGAGTCGCCGTCGATGGCGACGTCGACGCCGCCGGGGACGGTGATGGGTGCTTTACCGATACGGGACATGACGAATCCTCTTTCTCACCACACGTAGCAGAGGACCTCGCCGCCCACTTTGCGCTTGCGCGCTTCGCGGTCGGTCATCAGGCCATGACTGGTGGACAGGACGGCCACACCCAGGCCACCGAGCACGCGGGGTACTTCGGTGCTCTTGCGGTAGATCCGCAGGCCGGGGGTGGAGATGCGGCGCAGACCGCTGATGGTGCGGCGCCGATCATTGGAGTACTTCATCGAGATGGTGAGCACGTCACCAGGACCCGAGGTGGAGGGGGCCAGCGAGAAACCGCTGATGTAACCCTCCTTCTCGAGGATGGTGGCCAGTGCGACCTTCTGCTTGGAAGCGGGCATGCGAACCTCGTCGTGCATCGCCGTGTTGGCGTTGCGGACCCGGGTGAGCATGTCGGCGATGGGATCAGTGAGCATCGTGTCTCCTCACCAGCTGGCCTTGGTGATGCCAGGGATTTCGCCGGCATGTGCCATCTCACGGAAGCACACGCGGCACAGGCCGAACTTACGGAACACCGAGCGAGCTCGGCCACAGCGACGGCAGCGGGTGTAGCCACGTACCTTGTACTTGGGCGTGGCGTTCGCCTTGTTGATCAACGACTTCTTTGCCATTGCGGTGCCCTCTCCTTACTTCTTCTTCGCCGAGGAGGCGGGCTTGCCCGCACCCCTGCCGCCACGGACCGGGCCGCGTCGCTTGGTCTTCGTGGGTGCGGATGTCGCCTCATCGCCCCGCTTGAACGGGAAGCCGAACGCATCGAGGAGAGCCTTGCCCTGCTCGTTGGTGTTGGCCGACGTGACGATAGTGATGTCCATGCCGCGGGGAGCGTCGATCTTGTCGTAGTCGATCTCCGGGAACACGGTCTGGTCGTTGAGGCCGAAGGTGTAGTTGCCCCGGCCGTCCCAGCTGTTGGCCGGAAGGCCGCGGAAGTCGCGGATGCGGGGGATGGCCACCGACACGAGACGGTCGAGGAACTCCCACATGCGATCGCCGCGCAGGGTGACCTTGCAGCCGATGGACTGGCCCTCGCGGAGCTTGAACGCTGCGATGGAGTCGCGGGCCTTGGTGACGATGGGCTTCTGACCGCTGATCTTGGTGAGGTCGGAGACCGCACCTTCGAGCAGCGACGGCTGCTGGGTGGCGCGACCGACGCCCATGTTGATGACGATCTTCTCGAGCCGCGGCACCTGCATCGGGTTCGGCAGTTCGAGCTGCGTCTTCAGCGCAGCGCGGATCTCGTCCTGGTACTTCTGCTTCAGACGGGGAGCAGTGGCAGTTTCGGTGCTCACGCGATCACCTCACCGGTGCGCTTGGCGACGCGCACCTTGGTGCCGTCGGGGTTGATCCTGTAGCCGACTCGCGTGGGCTTGCCCTTGTGCACCAGCATCACGTTGCTGGCGTCGATGGGCATGTCGCGGTCGATGATGCCGCCCTGCTGCACGCCGCGGCTGGGCTTGCTGTGCTTCTTGGCCGTGTTGACGCCGTTGACGATGACCTTGTTGGCGGTGGGCATGACCTGCACCACTTCGCCTTCCTGGCCCTTGTCCTTGCCGGCGATGACGACGACGGTGTCG
>PMCN01000226.1:216-7510 GCA_003154135.1 Acidimicrobiaceae bacterium | reverse complement strand
TTCAGGTTGGGCGCGATTCACCTCGGCTCGGGTTGGGCGCGATTCACCCCAGATTCGTGTCTCCCGCCACCCACGGGTCCGCTTCGTCCCAGTTCTGGGACCATTCGTACCCGTGGGCGCGATGTGTCGTGCAGCTCGTGAGGATCTGGTCGATCCAGTAGTGTTTTCACATGCGCACACAGTGGCAGCCCTCCGATCTCGCGCGCGATGCGCGGTTCCACCGCATCACCACGGCCGACCGCTTCGCCGACGAGCGCCCCAACGGTGCCGCCGAACTGCGCCGCATCGACCCCGAGAGCGACGAGGTGGCCGATCGCGCACGGCGTCAGATGCACGGCATCTTCGTCGGTGAGATCCAGGCGCTCGAGGGTGCCGGCCGCACGGCGTTCGACTACACGACCGACGAGACACCGTTCGCGATGAAGCTCGACATGGCGCGCCAGTGCTGGGACGAGGCGCGCCACGTCGAGATCAGCTTGCTGCTGGGCGACCACATGGGCACCGGCGTGGGTGAGTTCAGCGAGTCGACCACGCTGTTCGAAGCCGCTTGCCACCCCGACCCTGTGTTCCGCCTCGCCGGCGTCAACCGTGCGCTCGAGGGTCTCGCCATCGACGTNNACCCACGTGAAGATGGGCAGCACCTGGCTGCGCGAGCTCACCAAGGACGACAAGGAGCGCCAGAACCGGGCGCTCGAGTTCCAGCGCACCGTCGACGGACTGTTCAACTTCCGGGGCATGCGCGGTGAGAGCCGCGATGCAGCCATCCAGCTGGCCCGCAAGTTCCGCGAGATGGCCGGCTTCCAGAGCGAGGAGATCGACGAGATCGCCGCAATGGCCGAGCAGCAGCGCGCGCAGTACGTCACCGCCTACTGAAAATCGCATCGCCGTCGGTGGCCGTGTCGGTCACACTGGCCCGATGACGCATCCTGTGTGGCCCATCTTCGACCTGCGCGTCGTGACGCCGCGGCTGGAGCTGCGCTCGATCACCGACGAACTGGCCGCCGGCCTCGCACTGCTCGCCGCGAACGGGGTGCACGACCCTGCGTACATGCCGTTCTCCATCCCGTGGACCGACGCTCCATCGCCTCAGCTCGAACGCAACACGATGCAGTTCTACTGGCGTTGCCGCGCCGACTTCTCGCCGACGTCGTGGAACCTCAACTTCGCCGTGATCGTCGACGGCACCATCGTGGGCAGCACCGGGCTCCTCGCACACGACTTCCCCACGCTGCGCCAGTTCGAGACCGGGTCGTGGCTGGGCCTCGCCCACCAGGGTCGGGGCATCGGTACCGAGATGCGCCGTGCCACGTTGCAACTCGGCTTCGTCGGCTTCGGCGCCCGTTGGGCCACCACCGGGGCGTGGTCGGACAACGCACCGTCGTTGGGCGTCACAGAACGGCTGGGTTACACGCGCACCGCCGCCAGGCGGGCAGTGCGGCGGGGCGAGGAGCACCAGATCGTCGGCTTCGAGATGAGCCGCGCACACTTCCTCGACAGCGTCGGGCGCGACGACATCGAGTTGCACGGCGTTGCCGAGTGCCTCCCGATGCTCGGACTCGACGCCGGCTGACTCACGCCCCGAGCAGTTGCGCGACCACCTCGGCGAGCGGCTCGCGGAAGTCGCGTGTGGGTGCGTAGCCGGCTGCGCGGAGCACCGCGTTGTCGAGCACGCTGTTGGCCGGGCGCGGTGCGGGGCGCGGCGGTTGCAGGTGGGCGGTGGAGATCGGCCGCACCAACGCAGGGTCGTTGCCCATCGCAGCGACCACCTCGCACGCGAAGTCGAACCACGAGCACGCGCCCTGGTTGGTGGCGTGCACCACGCCCGACAGCCGGTCGAGCGCGACGCGGCGCAGCACCGGCGCCAGGTCGTGGGTGAACGTCGGGTGCCCCACCTGATCGTCGACGAAGGCGAGCTCGGGTCGTTCGGCGGCGAGACGCATGATGGTCTTCACCATGTTGGCCCCGTTCGCGCCACACACCCACGACGTACGCACCACGGTCGCCGAGGTGCCCAGCACCAACGCCTCGCGCTCGCCGACCAGCTTGCTGCGCCCGTACTCGCTCTGCGGCGCGGTGAGGTCGGACTCGCGGTAGGGACGGTCGAGGCCGCCGTCGAAGACGTAGTCGGTGCTGATGTGCACGAGGTGCGCACCGCCGCGATCGCAGGCCTCGGCGAGCCATCGCACCGCGAGCCCGTTGACGGCATTCGCACGATCGGGATCGGATTCACACGCGTCGACGGCGGTCCACGCCGCGCAGTTCATCACCACGTCGGGACGCAGCGAGGTGACGGCGCCCAACACGTCGGAGCGAGCCGCGATGTCGAGGTGCGCCCGATCGAGGGCGTACACCTCGTCGCCGGCAGCAGCGCACGTGGCTGCAAGATCGATGGCCAGCTGCCCACCGGCTCCGGTGACGAGCACACGCATCAGGCGCCGGCCTTCGCCTTCAACGGCTCCCACCACCGGCGGTTGTCGCGGTACCACTCGACCGTCTCGAGCAGCGACTGCTCGAAGCTGCGTTCGAGCGACCAGCCGAGTGCGGTGATCTTGCTGATGTCGACCGAGTACCGACGGTCGTGACCGAGCCGATCGTCGACGGGTTGGATGAAGCTCTCGTCACGTCCTGTGAGCTCGAGGAGCTTGTAGGTGAGCTCGCGGTTGGTGAGCTCGTGATGCGCGCCGATGTTGTACACCTGCCCGACCACGCCCTTGGTGAGCACGAGGTGCGCCGCACGGTTGTGGTCTTCCACGTGGATCCAGTCGCGCACGTTGCCACCGTCGCCGTACAGCGGCACCTTCTTGCCGTCGAGCAGGTTGATGGTGAACAGCGGGATGACCTTCTCGGGGAACTGGTACGGGCCGTAGTTGTTGCTGCAGCGGGTGACCACCACGGGCAGCCCGTAGGTGGTGACGTAGCTGAGCGCGATGAGGTCGCTGCCGGCCTTCGCCGCGGAGTACGGCGACCGCGGCGTGAGCACGTCGGTCTCGCGGAACGAGCCCACGTCGATGGTGCCGTACACCTCGTCGGTGCTGATGTGCAGGAACTTCTGCACACCGACCTGCCGGGCGACATCGCACAGCACGTTGGTGCCGAACACGTTGGTGTGCACGAACGCGTACGGGTCGACGATGCTGCGGTCGACGTGGCTCTCGGCNNCTCGGCGGCGAAGTGCACCACCGCGTCGTGGCCATCCATGCCCGCGAGCACCGCATCGCGGTCGCAGATGTTGGCGTGGATGAAGTGACAGCGGGGATCGTCGAGCACATCGCGGATGCTCTCGAGGTTGCCCGCGTAGGTGAGCGCGTCGTAGATGGTGAGCTCGTCGTCGGTGTTGGCGAGGAGCCAGCGTGCATAGTTGGAGCCGATGAATCCGGCAGCGCCGGTGACGAACAGCTTCATGTCAGGTCCTCATCGGCCAGTAGGGACGACGCCCTTCGGGTAGGTCGGTGCGGAGGGGGTTGGCCTGGTCGCGGCCGGACAGGATGGGATCGGCGACGCCCCAGTCGGCGGCGATGACCGGATCGCTCCAGAGCACGCCCAGCTCGTCGGCGGGGTTGTAGTAGTTGTCGACGAGGTACGTCATGACGACGTCGGTGTGCGCCGCGAAGCCGTGTGCCACGCCGGGCGGGATGTAGACACCGAGGTGGTTCTCGCCGGAGATGTCGAAGCACTCGGTGGCGCCGTCGGTGGGCCCGCCGGATCGCAGGTCGTGCAGCACCACGCGGATGGTGCCGACCGGGCAGTACCAGTAGTCGGCCTGGTGCAGGTGGTAGTGCAGCCCGACGAGCGCACCCTGCTGCTTGTTGGAGCGGTTGCCCTGCAACATCTCGCGGCCGTTGGGGAACCACTCGCGGCGGTAGGTCTCGATGAACAGTCCACGCTGGTCGCCGTGGAGCGTGGGCTCCACGATGTGCACACCCGTGATGGTGGTGCTCTCTCGTACGGTCGGCATGGGTCTCCAGGGTGTGGCGGCGCGAAGTGTGGCAGCGAGGTTGATGCGGTCAGGTGGTGGGCGTGGGGGCCGGCCCTTGCCCACGGAAGTATGCCAGGACGGCGTCGGAACCCTGGGCGAGGAGCAGGACGGCGTTGCCGTCGATGGTCTTCCCGTCGACCGGGAGCGCGTAGGTCTGCAGCCCCGCGTCGACCGCGCTGCGCAACGACGACGCAGCGTCAAGCGGGTTGAGGTTGTCGTCGATGCGGATGGCCGTGCCGATGGCGGCGACCAGCTCGCCGGCGCGGAACGGGTCGGCCTTCACCTGCGCCACGGCGCTCTGCAGGCATCGGTTGACGAAGTCGCGCTGGCGCTTCGAACGACCGAGGTCGGAGGTGGGATCCTCCTTCCACTTGCCGTCGCGCAGCTCCTGGTAGTGGCGGCTACGGGCGTAGGCGAGACCCTGCGTGCCGTCGAGCACGTAACAGCCGGGCGCGGTGATGTCGAGTCCGGTGTTGAGGTCGCGAGTGGGGTACTGGAAGCACACGTCCACCCCGCCGAGCGCCTCGACGAGGGTGGTGAAGCCGGAGAAGTCGATCTCGACGTAGTGGTGCACCGGGATGCCCAGCTCCTGCTGCACGGTCTTCACCAGCACGTCGGGACCATCGTTGAACGCGGCGTTGATGCGGCGCTTGCCCGTGTGGCCCGGCACGGTGACCCACAGGTCGCGGGGGATCGACAGCAGCGACGCCGTGCCGCTCGACTTGTCGTAGCGCAGCACCATGATCGTGTCGCTGCGGCTGCCGGTGACACCGCCCGTGTCGCCGGTGTTGGGATCGCCGGAGGCTCGGCTGTCGCTGCCGACGAGGAGGTAGTTGTCGATGTTGCTGCTGGCGGGGCTGAGCACCTCGGCCACCTTGGGCACGCGGTCGACGGCGTCGACGGTGCGCCGTGCGGCCACGAGGATGCCGGCGGCTCCGCCGACTGCCGTGAGCACGGCCAGCATCAGGAAGGCGGGGAGCCGGCGTCGACGCGGCAACGGCGACGTGTCGAGGGCCAGCACGATCATCGAGGGTAGTGGCCGGTCGCCGGGTTGGGTCGGCACCCTGCACCCTGCAGGTCGGCAGGCCGGCAGGCCGGCGGGTCAGCGCAGGTGCACGATGTCGCCGACCTGGAAGCGATGAGTGATGCCGCACTCGTCGAGCACGACCAGACGGCCGTCGACGTCCACGTCGAGCGCGCGCCCTTCCACCACCGAACCATCGGGCAGCTCCACACGCACCTGACGGCCGAGCGTGCCGAGGCGGGCTCGGTAGGCGTCGATGATGTCGTCGGGCAACTCGTCGTAGGCGTGGAGCAGCGCGGCCAGCAGCTGCATCGGCCGCACGCCGTCGCCGAGTCGGGCCGCGTCGGGCGGCGCCCAACCGACGTTGACGCCGATGCCCACCACGACCACCTGGAGCGGCGGCTCCGACGCCGTGGTGGCGGCGACCGCGGGCACGATGGTTGCCTGTGCCAGCACCCCGGCCAGCTTCGCACCATCGAGCAGCAGGTCGTTGGGCCACTTCAACGTCGGACGCACGCCCGCGAGACGCTCGCTGGCAACCGCGGCGGCAATGGCCACACGCTGGGTGAGCACGTGCGGCACGGGCGGTACGCGGGTGAAGAGCAGCGAGACGAGCAGGTTGGCGCCGGCCGGCGCATCCCACCGACGGTCGAGCCGGCCACGCCCCGCGGTCTGGTGCCGAGCGGCCAGCACCGAGCGATCCGGGGCGCCGCGCACGGCGGACGCGATCAGATCGGCGTTGGTGCTGCCGGTCTCGTCGACGACGGCGACGTGCCAACCCGTCGGCCATTGGGCGGGCAGGTCGTCGTGTGGGGTGGCACCAAGGGCATCCATTCGGCCAAGATTGCCACCTGTGCTGAAAAAGATCCTGATTGCCAACCGCGGCGAGATCGCCGTTCGAGTCATCCGAGCCGCCCGCGAGCTTGGCATCACGACGGTCGCGGTCTACAGCGAGCTCGATCGCAACGCGCTGCACGTGCGGCTCGCCGACGAGGCGTACGCCCTCGGCGGCAGCACCGCCGCCGAGAGCTACCTCAACACCGAGGCCATCCTGCACGCCATCGAGCAGAGTGGTGCCGACGCGGTGCACCCGGGCTACGGCTTCTTCAGCGAGAACGCCGACTTCGCCCGTGCGATCATCGCCAAGGGTGTCGCGTTCATCGGGCCGCCGCCCGAGGCCATCGACGAGATGGGCGACAAGGTGAGCTCGCGCCGCGCCGCACAGCGTGGTGGTGCTCCCATCGTGCCCGGCACCACGGAGTTCGTCACCTCGGCCGACGAGATCCTCGCGTTCGGCAACGAGTTCGGCTGGCCCCTTGTCATCAAGGCGGCGTACGGCGGCGGCGGGCGTGGCATGAAGGTCATCCGTGCGGCCGCAGAGGTGCACGAAGCCATCGAGAGCGCCAAGCGCGAGGCGAAGGCGTTCTTCGGACGCGACGAGATCTACATCGAGCGCTACCTCACGTGGCCGCGTCACGTCGAGGTGCAGATCGTCGGCGACCAGTTCGGCGAGGTGGTCTGGGTGAGCACCCGCGACTGCTCGGCGCAGCGCCGGCACCAGAAGCTCATCGAGGAGGCACCCAGCACGCACATGGGGCCCGGCATCGAGGAGGCCATGGGCGAGGCCGCCATCAAGGCCGCCAAGGCGGTCGGCTACTACAACGCGGGCACGGTCGAGTTCATCTACCAGGACGGCGAGTTCTTCTTCCTCGAGATGAACACCCGTCTGCAAGTCGAGCACCCGGTCACCGAAGTCATCACCGGCATCGACCTCGTCGAGTGGCAGATCCGCGTCGCGAGCGGCGAGCACCTTCCCATGACCCAGGAGGAGGTGGCGGCACAGCGCCGCGGCCACGGCATCGAGGTGCGCATCAACGCCGAGAACCCTGCCGGCGGCAAGTTCCTGCCCTCCCCCGGCACCATCACCAAGCTCGTTCCCAGCGACGGCTTCGGTGTGCGGTTCGACAGCGGTTACGAGAGCGGCGACACGATCAGCCAGTACTACGACAACCTGGTCGGCAAGCTCATCGTGTGGGGCAAGGACCGGCCCACCGCCATCGCCCGCACCATCCGTGCGCTCGAGGAGATGGTGGTCGAGGGTGTGGCCACCACCATCCCGGCCGACCTCGCCATCCTCCGGCACCCCGACTTCCAGGCGATGGAGCACTCCACCAAGTGGGTGGAGGAGCGTCTCGACCTGTCGGGCATCGACGCGCCGAAGCCGCCCGCCCCTGCCGAGGGCGACGACGCCCCGCTCGTGCAGCGCAGCACCACCGTCGAGGTGAACGGCAAGC
>PMCN01000226.1:0-125 GCA_003154135.1 Acidimicrobiaceae bacterium | reverse complement strand
ATCGTGAAGGTGCTCGTCGAGGTCGGTCAGGCCGTCGAGGTGGGTCAGGCCGTGGTGGTGCTGGAGGCCATGAAGATGGAGAACCAGATCACCGCCGACAAGGCCGGCACCGTCAAGGAGATCAA
>PMCN01000016.1 GCA_003154135.1 Acidimicrobiaceae bacterium | reverse complement strand
CCCACGAATGCTCCGCTCGATGATGCGGTCGCCGTCACCGCGCCCGACGGACTGCACGTGTTCATCGACAGCGACTTCGCCGAACGTGGTGAGGTGGGCGCCGGGGTGTGCATCGTGCTCGACGGGCGCACCGTGGTCGACCTCGTGGGCGGCTGGGCCGACGAGGCCCGCACGCGCCTGTGGTCGCCCGACACCGTCGTGAACTTCTACTCGGTGGGCAAGGCGGTGGTAGCGCTGCTCGCGCTGCAACTGGTCGACGAGGGACACATCGGTCTCGACGACCCGATCGCGAGCGTGTGGCCCGAGTTCGCCCAGGAGGGCAAGGGTGGCGCCACCCTGCGCCACGCACTCAGCCACCAGGCGGGCGTGCCTGCCATCCGTGAGCGGCTCACCAACCGCGACCTGTGGCACTGGGAGCGCATGACCGGTGCACTCGCCGCCAGCGCGCCGTGGTTCGAGCCGGGCTCGCGGGTCACGTATCACACCAACACGTACGGACACCTCGTGGGCGAGATCGTGCGCCGCGTGAGCGGGCAGATGCCGGGCGATCGGTTGCGCCACGTGGTGACGCCGCTGGCGGCCGACCTCCAGTGGGGCGTGCCGCGGGACGAGCAGCACCGCTGCGCCGACGTGATCTGGGCGCCCACGGGCGACATGGGGGCCATCGACCTCGACGCGCTGGAGGGCGAGGCGCTGATGGTGTTCTCCGGCTACGTGAACCCGCCGGGATACTCGTCGAACGGCGTCGTGAACGCGCCGGAGTGGCGCGGTGCGCAGATCCCCTCCACCAACGGCCACGGCAGTGCCACCGGCCTCGCCCGGCTGTACTCGGCGCTGGTGCAGCCAGGGCGGCTGTTGTCGAGCGAGCTGCTCGCCGAGGCCACGCGGGTGCAGGCTCAGGGACCGTGTCCGGTGCTCGGCGAGGAGATCTCTGTGGGCCTCGGTTTCGTGCCCACGAGCGAGCGACGGCCGTTGGGCACCGGACGGCGGTCGTTCGGTCACTTCGGCACGGGCGGCGCGCTCGGGTTCGGCGACCCCGACGCTCAGGTGGGCTTCGGGTACGTGATGAACCACGTCATCCCCCGCTGGCAGAGCACTCGCAACCGTGCCCTGATCGACGCCCTCTACTCCGTGCTGTGACCGAGCCGGTCGGCGCCTAGCCTCGCGCCGTGGACCAGGCGTTCTTCGACACCGCGCGCGACGCCCTGGAGGGCTTCGTCGTCACGACGATCGGCCGGCCGCGCACGTGGGCCCACAGTCGTGGTCTGAAGGTGTGGTTCACCGACGAGACGCGCGAGCACTACGAAGCACAGCTCATCCGCGTCGAGGGCGAGCCGCACTTCGAGATCGGCTTCCATGCCGAGCATCCCAAGCCTGCGCTCAACGACGCCGTCCTCCAGCGACTCCTCGCGGTCGAGCCGAAGTGGCGCAAGGTGCTCGGCCCCGACGCCGTGGCAGGCGAGTTCATCGGCCGCGCCGGCTGGCGCCGCATCTCCGAGCTGTGGCCCGTCCCCGACGCCGGCGTCGACGACGACGCCGAAGCGATCGACATCGCCATCGAAGTGGCTGCGCGTCTCGCCGACTACGTGCGCGCCATCGAACCCCTCCGCACCTGACCTCACACCCATCAGCCGGCCATGTCAGGCCGCGCGTGCTCGGGGCGGGCCGTGCGCGCTGGTCACACCGCCTGGTCGCACCACCGTCAGCGTGCGGTCCGGGGCGAGGTGCAACTGCCAGCCGCCCTCGTGCACCAGATGATGGTGCTGCGAACACAAGGGCACGAGATTGTCGATGTCCGTCAAACCCTGCTGCAACCCGAACCACGAGACGTGATGTGCCTGGGTGTGCTCGAAGGGCACATCGCACAACGCACAGGTCCGGTACAGCACCCGCAACGCCCGCCGCTGCGCACGGTTCGCCAGCCGCGTCTCGCGACCCAAGAACAGCCGGACGCCGTCGTCACCGACGACCACCGGCGTCACCGTCCCCACACACGCCCACCGGCGCACCGTCTCGATCGGCAACCCGAACCTGCCCAACCCGGCATCCACGATGGACCGGTCATGCCGGCAACCGTTCAACAACGTCTCGGCGTCGATGACCACGGTCACGTCGGGCACACCCGAAGCGGTCGCAGTGCCGTCGAAGATCGACATCAACGCCAACGCCGCCAGATACTGCTGCCGCTCGAACGGATCGACCGGCGCCACCTCGGGCACATTCCCATGGAACAACCCTTCGATCACGTTCCTCAGCCGGCCCTCCATCTCTGTGCCTTGGACCGGATCGAACGCACCCGACAGCCGCCACATCCCATCCGCCCCGGTCGACCAGCGCAACCGGCACGCCCGCCGTTGCCGCTCCAAGCGGTCGAGACCATCGTTCTCGCGCGCCTTGCCAGCGATCCGCTCCAACAACTCCCGATAGGCGCGATCGGACGCGTTCGCCGCCGCATCCGCGATCTGCGCCCCGTGCTCGGCCATGCGCGCCAACTCGTCCGCCGTCATCCCCGCGGTCGCCTTGGCAAGAGCGTCGACACGATCACCAGTGGTGTCACCCTTCGCCAACGCATCGCCCACTGCGGGGACGTCATCGCACGCCTTCTTGCGCGCTCGCACACGTGTCGCACGCGACAACGACGACTTCGCCGCCTTCGCCACCTCCTCCTCCGGGAAGATGGGCGACTCGGAGGCCAACTCGTCCAACCGGCCCAACACCTTCAACTCACGAGCATCCACGGCACCACGTACCGCTCGAACATGCTCGAGCTCGCGACGGCACGCAGCCACGTCGGCCAACGGATCGGCGTCGATCAGCGAGAGCACGGCGGACAACTGCATGCCCCCATCATCTCGAAGGGGTGTCACACAGTTCCGCCGATCCAGGGCCCCGATCAGAGTCGAACTTTGGCGCTGAGCCGGGCCACAGGCCCGTGCCAGCGCCAAAGTTCGACAGGAGGGTCAGCTGCAGCCGCTGGTGCTGCCGCAGCTGGGGCAGGCGTGGCAGGAGCCGGCGCGGATCATCTGCACGCCGCACTGCATGCACATCGGCGCATCGCTGTGGCGCACGGCGGGCTTGGGCGTGATGGCGGCGGGCCGCACCATGCCGCCGGGGTTGGTGACGTCGTTGTTGGGCGCCGGCGGGGCGGTGCCCATCTCGAGCTGCTGGGTGAGCTCCTCGACCGACGGGATGGTCTTCGGGTCGGCGGCCATCTCGCTGCCGGTGCGCGTCTCCATCACGCTCTCCTCCACGCCGGGCAGCGTGGGCTGCAAACGCTCGTCGATGGAGAAGATGCCCATCTCGGCGCGCTCGTCGTAGGTCAAGTACTCGAGGGCGAGGCGACGGAACAGNNGGATCGTCGGTCATGCCGGCCGGTTCGAAGCGCATGTTGGTGAACGCCTCGACGAACGCACGCAACGGCACGCCGTACTGCAGGCCGTAGCTGATGCTCTTCGCGAACGCATCCATGATGCCGCTGAGNNTTGCAGTCGGCGACGCGGAACTCGAAGGTGCGGCCGCGGCGGCTGCGGGGCAGCTTCTGGCGGATGGGCTGGTGGACGACCCGCTCGACGATGCGCTCGACGACTTGGGTGGCCGCGGCCTCCGCAGGCGTGTCGGCGTCGTCCTTCTTCGCCGTGCTGAGCGGCTGGCCGACCTTGCAGTTGTCGCGGTAGACGGCGACGGCCTTCAGACCGAGCTCCCAGCTGAGCTGGTGCAGCGACTCGATGTCGGCGACCGACGCCTCCTCGGGCATGTTGACGGTCTTGGAGAT
>PMCN01000054.1 GCA_003154135.1 Acidimicrobiaceae bacterium | reverse complement strand
ACCCGCGCGATGGCCGAGCGCCGCCCACCCCACTTCACCCGCTCCTGACCCACCCCTCCTCCTTCCGCCCTTTTTCGGCGCTCGTGTCAGGCCGTGATCACCATGAATGGTGATCACGCGCTGACACGAGCGATGGGTCGGGGTGGGGTCAGGGGGTGTCGGGACGGGCCACGAGGGCTCGCGTGCGGTCGCAGAGGGCGTCGAACATCGCCAGGAGCTCGGGTGCGCGCTCGGCGATCGCGGCGCGCTGGCGCTGCACGGTCTGCTCGTCGCCGCGGGCGATGGGGCCGGTGATCGCGCGCCGGCCGCCCTGCGTCGCCCAGTTCTCCAGCGATGCACGCACGAGGGGCAGGAGGATGTCGCGATGGGCGCCGGTGGTGGCCAGCAGGCCCTCGGCGGCATCCTCCACCGTGACGAGGAAGTTGGAGGCGATCGACGCTGCGGCGTGATAGGCGGCCCGGTCGTCGTCGGCGATCTGCACGGGTTGCATGTGCAACTGCTCGGCCAGCCGGAGTGCGAACGCCAGCGCCCGCGGTGAGCTGCCGGCGACGGCTGCACCGGCGCCGTCGAAGGAGCCGGCTGCACGGGTGACGGTCATCAGCGGGTGCAGCCCGAACGCCTCGTGCGGGGCCAGCACGTGCATCCCGGACGCGCCGGAGCAGTGCCCGACGAGCCGCCCGGGCGTGACGCATGCGGCGGCCGCCGCGATCTCGCTGTCGGGAACAGCAAGCAGCACGGCGTCGAACCCTTCGCCGTCGAAGCCGCGAGAGAAAGGTCCGCCGGCACCGGGCAGTGCCGCGACGAGCGCGTTGCCCATGCGGCCGTCGCCCACCACGGCGAGGCGCAACGTGTCGAGCCCGGGACCTTCGGCATCGCTCATGCATCGAGCAGTCTCGCACCGATCATCTGCAGCAACTCAGGGATGTTGCGCACGGGCTGGCGGTCGAGGTCGCGCTGGGCCTCGGAGAGGTCGGTCCAGGGCACGATCGACGGGTGGATCTTGCGGGCGTCGTCGCGCGGTTCGCCCCACGACCATCCGGTCTCGATCTTCTGGCGCATCCAGCGATCGTGCTCGTCAATCGCGAACTGCTCGACCATCGCATCGTCGAACAACCAGCCGTTCACCTGGCCGTTGCTGTTCACCGTGCCGGGGCCGCCGGGCGCCGCGTACTTGCCCACGCAGGCGAGCTTCACCGCGATGTCGCGGGCCTGTGCCCTGTTGGCCTCCTGCTGAGCCGCCGTGAGCTCGTCCCACGTCTTGGTCGCGAGCGTCGACGCCGAGGCGGGTGCGTCGACGTTCCAGTGGTCGCGGTACCGCTGGTGGACGGCTCGGGCAAGCAGCTCGATCTCGTCGGCGGCAGAGGGCGCCGGCGCGTCGTCGACGAGCACGTACCCCAACGTGGCGAGCAGGCGTGGCACACGGAACGTGAGGCGGGTCACCAGCATCTGCCAGCGCTGGGCGTCGAACCCCGCCGGCCGCGGCAGCCGGACCTGCAGCGAGCGGGCGATCGCGATCATCGTCTCGGGCCCCGGTGTGGTGGGGAGATCGGGCCGCAGCGCGGCCTGGGCGATGCATCCGTGCGCGGCGAACTCGTCGAGCAACGTACGGGCCGCGGCGTCGGCGTTCGTGCGGTCGACGTCACCCGGCGCATCAACGCTCGTGCGACCCAGCATCGCGGCGAGCTGGTCGCCGCAGTGTGCACTACGCCAGATGCCCAGCTCGTCGAGGAGCCGGTGGCCCAAGCGCTCGACCACGTGGAAGCGCAGCAGGTTGCGGTCGTCGAGCAGGCGCCCCACGTACTGCGGGGACCAGTTGGCGGGCATGTCGGCGCCGTCGAGGTCGGTGGTGACTGCCGCCGCGCCGCGGGCCAGCACGCTCACCACGCGGCTGTCGGGTTGCGACCGCGCGACGGCCACGCCCACTGCGACCGCGTCGGCCGGCGCCAGGCCGGCGACGAACACGAGGTGCGGGCCGTGCCGTTCGTCGCAGCAGCGCTCGACGGCAGCCGCGAACGACGACGGTGTCGCGGCGCACTGGTGCACGTGCGCCTCGGCCACACCTGCCATGCGAGCGCGCGCCGACGGCATCCACTCACCGGTGCTCGCGCCCACGAGGTCGACGTCGATCGACTCGCCCTCCACTGCCCACGGCAGCACCGCTGCGATCGACAGCTCCTCGGCGTGATCGCCGTCGCCGGCGACGATGACGTGGTGCCACGTGCCGTCGATGCGGGTGGGGAAGCGGTCGGTGCACAGGTTGAGCGCCACCGCCTGGGCGAGCGATGTGATGGTGGGGTTGGTGCCGGCCGTGGCCTGCAGCGTGCCGGCCAACGGAGCCGATCGCAGCAGCACTCGAAGCGACGTGTCGGGCGACAACCCCGTGCTCGACCGCACCGCGCCCAGCGTGCCCAGCGCGTCGAGGTCATCGTCCTCGGCCACCACCACATCGACCGCTCCGCTGAGCACGCGATCGAGCCGCCGTTCTCCCGCCGGGGCGACGACCACCACACCGCTCGCGCGCAGGCGCGCCGCGTCGTCGTCGACGACGGCACCGATGAGCACCGTGGTCACCGTGGTGGTCACCGTGGGGGTCGCCGGCGTCGCGCCGCTCACCCTCGACGCCACCGCCAGTTGCTGTGCCTCGGGCGTGGCGCCGATGACCACGCGGTGACCACGAGCGGTGGACGCGCGCAGCCGGTCGCGGCCGACGACGCCGAAGCGGGCGAGCACGAGCAGCACCGCCGAGCCCAGTGCCAACGCGGTGAGGAAGCGGCCCACCTGCAAGGCCACCGGCGCGGGGCTTCCATCGGGCGGGTTCGACGACGCGAGTGCGATGAGTTGGATGCCGGAGTAGATGGCGTCGGGCCAGGGCAGCGGCGTGGGGAACTGGCGGTACCCGACGACGCCGAAGACCACGCCGGCAGCGCCGAGCGCGAGGGTGACCCGCGGCGCCCACGCCGAGAACCCGCGCCGCCGGGAAGCGCCGGTGTGCGTGTCGGTGACGGTCACAGCGACGGCAGGGTGGGCGCTGCTCCGGCCAGCCTGCGGCCCATCAGCGACACGAAGTTGTCGCAGTAGAACGCCTGCCGGACGGCCTCCCCGGCATCGCCCAGACTGCGCTCGAAGCGTTCGATGGGACGACGCCCTCCCTCGACGTGCGGGTAGTCGCTGTTGAACATCACCGTCTCTGCGCCGGCCTGCTGGATGATCCAGCCGACGTCCTCGGTGGGGTACGGGGCGAACTTCATCGACCGGCGCACGTAGTCGCTCGGCCGCATCTGCAGCGAGCGAACGCGCTCCTCGTGCTTCACGAACGCGTCGAACGCGCTCTCCATCTGGCGCATCCAGCTCGGCACCCAGATCGCTCCCTGCTCGATGACGCCGATGCGCAGCTCGGGGAAGCGGTCGAAGACGCCGTCGAAGAGCATCGTCGCCAGGGTCTGCATGGGCGGGAAGGGGATGGCCATGTAGTCGACGGAGCGGAAGTTCTCCTCGCCGCCGTGGAAGTCGGGCGGGATGGGCAGGCCGTTCTGGAAGTAGGCGGCGTCGATCAGATCGCCGGTGCCGCCCACGTGGAAGACGACCGGGATGTCGGCCGCCTGCGCGCGGGCCCACACAGGGTCGAGCGAGCGGTGCGACGGCGAGTGCCCGGCGGGGCAGCCGCTGGCCACGAGCAGCGCGGCCGCGCCCATGGCGATGGCTTCGTCGGCTGCGGTGGCGGCCATCTCGAAGTCGGCCAACGGCACGTAGCAGGTGGGCAGCAGACGCGGGTCGCCCGAGCAGAACTCCACCATGCCGCGGTTGTGCGCGCGGGCCGCGCCGTAGGCGAGCTCGAGGTCGCCGCTGTGCTCCCAGTCGTGCAGTCGCCGGTTGTGGAACGTGTTGAACAGCAGCTGGCTCTGGAAGCCGAGCAGGTCGAGCGCGCGTGAGCGGTCGTCGGGCAGGAACGACCCAGTGGCGGCGTAGTTCTTGCGCAGCATGATCTCGTCGGCCTCGACGGCGCGGTACTCGTCGCTGCGATGGCGGTCGGTGAGGCGTTGGAACGCGGCGTCGAGGTCGGCGAGCTGTGCGTCGACCGAACCGGTCTGCTTCAGCTCGTTGCCGCCGCTCAGGTCGAGGGGACGGATGCGGTCGCGGAGGCCTGGATCGGCGTGGTCGCGCAGCCACGTCGGTGGCTCCATGATGTGCGCGTCGGCGTCGTGGACCACTCGGCCCAACTGGTTGTACGTCATGACGACCTCCCCGTGACCGCCTCGTCGCGCAGTTGGCGCTTGAGGATCTTCCCCGATGGTGTTCGTGGCAGCGGCTCGGCGACGAAGCGGAGATGCGTGGGCACCTCGAAGCGCGCCAGATGCTCGGACAAGAACGACCGTAGCTCGGCGGGGTCGATGCCAGGGTCGCCGTAGACGGTGGCACCCACCGCTTCGCCGAGCCGTTCGTCGGGCACCGCGTAGACGGCGGCCTCGTGGACGGCCGGGTGCATGAGCAACGCCGCTTCCACCTGGCCGCAGCCGATGTTCTCGCCGCCGCGGATGATGAGGTCTTTGATGCGATCGACGATGAACAGGAAGCCTTCGTCGTCGAGGTACGCCACGTCGCCGGTGCGGAACCAGTCGCCGTCGACGAACACGTCGGAATTCACCTCCGGCCGGTTCCAGTAGCCCGAGAACATCGATGTGCCGCGCACGAGCAGTTCGCCGCGCTGTCCGGTGGGCAGCTCGTTGCCGGCGTCGTCGACCACCTTCAACTGCAGCACCGCCGAGCACCGGCCGGAGCTCTCGGGGCGGCCGAGGTAGTCGGCACCGGCGATGCCCGCGCCGATGGCGTTGGTCTCGGTCATGCCCCACCCGGTGGTGGGGGCCACGTGGTCGAAGCTGCTGCCGATCTGGCGCACCTGCTCGGGCGCACGCGGCGCGCCGCCGCCGCCCACTCGTCGCAGCGAGCTGAGGTCGCGCCGGGTGTGCGTGGCAACGCGCAACAGGTCGCCCGTCATCGCCGCCGGCGCGACCACGGAGGTGATCTGCTCGCGTTCGATGAGCTCGGCGGCCACCTCGGGGTCCCACTTGTACATGCACACCACCTTGCACTGCGCGCGGTAGGAGCTGAGGTACACGGCGTTGGCGCCGGTCACGTGGAACAGGGGCACGGCGAGGAGGGTGGCCGGTGCCGGTGCGCCCGTGTCGGCCGGTGTGCCGGCGCGCAGCGTTGCCACGGCGGCATCGAGCTCCCACGAGAACAACGCCGAGATGATGTTGCGGTGCGACGAGACGACGCCCTTGGGGTGTCCGGTGGAACCCGAGGTGTAGAAGATGGTGGCCGGTTGTGTGGGCTCGATGAGCACGTGCGGCAGCACGGCAGGGGCGGCGCCATCCAGCGTCGACCACACGTGCGCGTGCTGCGCGGGATGTGCGGGACGCACCGCGATGACGTCGATGGCGGGCGCGGGCGAGCACTGCGCCAGGCGGTCGAGCCGCTCCTGGTCGGCAACAAGCACCTTGGCCCCGCTGTCGCGCAGCCCGTACGCCATCTCGTCGGGCTGCCACAGCGAGTTCATCGCCACGGCGACCGCCCCCACCGAGGTGATGGCCATGAACGCGACGATCCACTCCGGGTAGTTGCGCATGGAGATGGCCACGCGGTCGCCGGGCTCGATGCCGAAGACGTGCACGAGCACGTGTCCCATGCGGGCCGCGGCGTCATGCGCCTCGCGGAACGTGAGGCGCTCTTCACCGAACACGATGAACGGTGCATCGGTGGCCGTGTCGGCGAAGAGCCGACGCAGCGACGCCGGTGCGTTGACGAACACGCGCAGCGGCCCGTGCGCCCCTTGCTCCGTGGCCAGCTCGTAGAACTGGCCGGGAGCAGTGAGCTGAGTGAGCGCTTCCTGTCGCGTGAGCATCGGGAGGCGACGTTAGAACACCCGTCGCCTCCCGAAGTCAGTCAGGCTGCATGCATCTGGCGACGCGGGGCCGGGCGAGCCGACGCCTTGCGGGCCGTCGTGTGCTCCGCCTTCTTCGGCGCCGGGGCGGCGTCGAGCTTGGTGAGCACGGGGCCCATCGCCTTGATCATGTGACGAGCGAACATGGCCTGCTCGTCAACCATGCGCTTGCGGAACTTCAGACCGTTGTCGACGACCTCGGTCATCCGCGGCACGGTCTCCATGAACGCCGGGCGCGGCGGCGTGTAGCGCGCCATGCGCTCGGCCAGCTGACCGGTCGTGCGCACCACCGGCTGCTCGACACGCTTCATCATGTCGAACCAGTCGTCCTGCAACTTCGTGAACCTTGTCATCGTGTCCATCATCAGACCTTCTTCCGAGCCTCGGTGGGCCCGCTTTCATCGTGCGCCCTAGTGCTAACTTTTGCAAGCACTTCGCGCGTGACGTTCGACCAGCAGCCCTTCGACCAGCAGCCGGCGTTTCAGGTGACGTTCGGCCGTGGTGGCGGGCCGGCATGAAGGCGTACCGTGACGACGAGGTGATCCCCATGAAGCGAGTCGTCATCGTGGGCGCCGGTGGACGTGACTTCCACACGTTCAACGTCGTGTTCCGGGCCGATCCCGAGGTGCAGGTGGTGGCGTTCACGGCCGCCCAGATCCCGGGCATCGACCACCGTACCTATCCGCCCGACCTGGCAGGGCCGGGGTACCCGGACGGCATCCCGATCGTTCCCCAGGCCGAACTGGCCCGCCTCATCCGCGAGCACGACGTCGACGAGGTGGTGTTCGCGTACAGCGATGTCGCGTACGCCGACGTCATGCACCTGTCGGCCCTCGTGCTCGCCGCAGGTGCCGACTTCCGCCTGGTCGGCATGAAGGCATCGGCGCTGCACTCGCGCAAGCCGGTGGTGGCCGTCTGCGCCACGCGCACCGGTTGCGGCAAGAGCCAGACGAGCCGAGCGGTTGCCCGCATCCTCCAGTCGAAGGGGCTGACTGTGGCGCTGGTCCGCCACCCGATGCCGTACGGCAACCTGCACGACATGCGCGTGCAGCGATTTCGCACGCTCGACGACATCGAGGCCAGCCATCCCACCATCGAGGAGCGCGAGGAGTACGAGCAGCCGGTGCGCGAGGGCATCGTGGTGTATGCGGGCGTCGACTACGCCGACATCCTTGCCCTCGCCGAGGACGACGCCGACGTGGTGCTGTGGGACGGCGGCAACAACGACCTGCCCTTCTACCGACCCGACCTGATGATCGTCGTGGCCGACGCACTGCGTCCCGGTCACGAGACCGCGTACCACCCCGGGGAAGCCAACGTGCTGCTCGCCGACGTGGTGGTGCTCAACAAGATCGACAGCGCGTCACCCGCCGACGTCGCCGCGGAGGTGGCCGTCATCGAGCGGCTCAACCCGCGCGCCACGCTGCTGCGCGCCGCGTCGCCTGCGGTGCTCGACGCGGGTCCTTCGATCGCAGGGCTGCGCGTGCTGGTGGTGGAGGACGGGCCAACCATCACGCACGGCGGCATGCCGTTCGGTGCCGGCACGGTGGCGGCGCGAGCCGGTGGCGCCGCCGAGCTGGTCGACCCGCGGCCGTACGCGGTGGGATCGCTGCGCGGCGTGTACGAGCGCTACCCGCACATCGGCGCCGTCCTGCCCGCGATGGGCTACGGCGACGCACAGCTCGCCGAGCTGGCGGCCACGATCGCCGCCACGCCGTGCGATGTGGTGGTCAGCGGCACACCCATCGACCTCACCGCCGCACTGCATGCCCAGGGCGCTCTCGCGCATCCCGTGCGGCACGTCACCTACGACCTCGACGACGCGACCAAGGCTCGCCTGGACGAGCTGCTCACCCAGTGGTTGGCGCGCTGATCCGGGTGCCGGCCATGCCCGCCAGCACGCCGGCAGCATCGGTGAGCGACCCGATCGACGCGACGCCACCGGTGCGTTCGACGAAGCGGCACGCGGCCTCCACCTTCGGACCCATCGACCCGGTGGGGAACGAGCGGGCGCGCATCTCGGCGGGTGTGGTGGAGCGGATCACCGCGGAGCCCGGTCGACCGAAATCGGTCTCCACTCCGTCGACGTCGGTGAGCAGCAGCAGCGCGTCGGCGCCGAGTGCTTCGGCGAGCAGCGCCGACGTGAGGTCCTTGTCGATGACTGCCTCCACGCCCTCGAGACCCAGTGGTGTCTCGACCACCGGCACGCCGCCGCCGCCCGCGCACACCACCACCACGCCGGCCTCGACCAGCAGCCGCACCACCTCGACCTCCACCACACGTCGCGGCTCGGGCGACGCCACCACGCGGCGCCACTTCTGGCCATCGGGTGCCACCACCCACGAGCGTTCTGCGGCGAGTGCTCGCGCGTCGGCCTCGTCGTAGGTGGGGCCGACGAACTTGGTGGGTCGCCCGAATGCCGGGTCGGCCGCGTCGACCACGCACTGCGTGAGCAGGGCGATGACGCGCCGGCCCGGTAGCGCGTTGCCGAGACCCTGGGCGAGCCAGTAGCCGATGAGGCCCTGGGTCTCGGCACCGAGCGGGTCGAGCGGGAAGGGGCGGCTCAACGACGTGTCGGCGGCCGATTCCATCGCCAGCACTCCCACCTGCGGACCGTTGCCGTGCGTGATCACCAGCTCGTGCGCACGGGTGAGCGGAGCGAGCGAGGCGACGGCCTGCACCACGTTGCGGCGCTGCGGTTCGGCATCAGGCCGCTCGCCGCGGTGCAGCAGGGCGTTGCCTCCCAAGGCGAGCACCACGCGCATGTCAGCGTTCCGACGCTGGTCGGGTGTGCTCCACGAACGCGCGGGGGAAGCGGGCGAGCACGGCGATGGCGTGCTGCAGCTCGCGCGCATCGACGCATTCACCGATGCGGTGCGTGTTCTGCTCGATGCCGGCACCGATGCCGAACATCGCGGGATGACGCACCGCTCCCGACTCGACCCATCCCTTGTCGACGGGCACGTCGATCGACGTGTCGCCGAGGGCCACCGGGTAGCCGACGCCGTCGGTGGAGAAGATCCACTTGTCGACCCGAGGCTCGCTGCGCAACGCGCCCGCGGTCGCGCCTCCCGCCGGCTCGTGCACATGCGGAGTGACGACACGTCGGTACGCGTCGACCGCCGCCTCGATGGCCGGATGCGTGTCGGGCGTGATCCAGCCGGGATAGATCTGCGCGTTGTCGACCGGGCACGAGCGCCACGTGGCCTGCTGGTAGCGCGGCACGTCCACCGTCACCGTCAGGCCGGCAGCGCGCGCGGCCGCGACGGCGTCGAGCGCTTCGATGTCGGCGCGTGCCTGCTCGGCCGTCTCGCCCACCGTGAGCCGGCGGTCGAAGCGGAACGTGAAGCGGTCGGGCACCGCACAGTCGCTCGGGCTGTCGAGCTCGG
The DNA here is from genome assembly GCA_003154135.1 of Acidimicrobiaceae bacterium. Classification (GTDB taxonomy): domain Bacteria; phylum Actinomycetota; class Acidimicrobiia; order Acidimicrobiales; family Ilumatobacteraceae; genus UBA668. Next base: position 4,725 of record PMCN01000054.1, on the reverse strand, counting down.
CCCACGAGGCCGTGCGTGTGCCGCGGCCGAGGAACGGGTGCTCGGCGAAGCCGTCGCCGTCGGCATGGCGCCGCGCGGCCTCGGCCAGGATGGCGCCGCCGTGTTCCAGCGGGTTCAGTCCTTCGAACGGCATCGAGCCGTGGCACGAGCGACCGATCACGGTCACCTCGATCTGCATGCGGCCGCGTTGACCGCGGTAGATGCCCAGCGCTCCCTTCACCGCGTCGCCGGTGCCCTCGGTGAGCACCACCACGTCGGGGATCAGCTCCGGCCCCGCGCCGGGAAGCACGTGGTGCATCACGTGCCGGGGGCCGCCGCCGTCGTTGTCCTCCTCGGCCACCGTCGCGTACGCGCGCACGATGCATCCGCGCAGCGAGCCCTCGTCGACGAGTTCGAGCAGGATCTTGGTGGCGACGATCTCGGCCACCACGCCCGCCAGCTGGTCGGCCGAGCCACGACCGAACACGAGGTGCGACCACTCGTCGTCAGCAGGGACGTACCCCAGCTGAGCGCGCACCGCGTCGTGCGACAACAGGGCGCTGTCGACGAGGCCGTCGTACGGGTCGACGGCGCCGCCGAGCTTGTCGCGCCACTGTGCGCGCAACGCCTGCACGGTGTCGGAGTGCCCGTCGAAGTAGATGATGCGCTGGTGCTCGGGCGGCACCCCGTCGAACGGGTCGCGCGCCACCCACACCAGGTTGCCGAAGTCGTCGAACCACACATCGTCGGCGTGGCGTACTGCCTCCACGTCGATGATGGTGTCGCGCAGGAACTGCAGCCGGGCGCCTTCGTGGTTCGACAACCCGGCTCGCGGGTCACCGCCCTCGTCGGGTGCGAGGTCGACCGCGTCGGCAGGGATGCGGATGGCCTCCTTCAGGATGCCGACCGCGAGCGGCCGGTAGCGCTCGGCCAGTTCGGCCACCCTTGCGTCGAGCTTCTGGAGTTCGGGCATCAGACACCTCCGCTGAGCAATGTGGCGAGGTCGGTCACCTTCGCCGCAGCGAGCAGCGCCATCACCACGTAGACCTTCTTGTTGGCTTCGCGTGCGACCTCGGCGCGGAAGCGATCCATCACGCCGCTGCTCACCTCGGCACCGATGTCGGCGGGCAGGCAGTGCAGGTACAGCGCGTCGTCGGTGAGCGCCATCCGGCGCTCGTCGCAGATCCAGTCACGGTGCGCCGCGTTGTGCGCGAGGGCCCGCTGCTCGATTGCCGCCAGCTCGACACGGTCGCCGGCACGGTTGGCGGCCACACGTTCGCGCATCATGACCAGCGGTCCCCACGACTTCGGGTACACGGCCTCGGCGCCGGTGAACGCGTGATCCATGTCGTCGGTCACCCGGAACGACCCGCCCGACTCGGACGCGCCCTCGGCGGCCCACGCCATCGGCTCGGGCAGCAGGTCGTAGCCCGCGGGGTGGGCGAGCGTCACGTGGGCGCCGAAGCGGGTGAGCAGCGACACCACGCCCTGGGGCACCGACAGTGGCTTGGCGTAGCTCGGCGAGTACGCCCACGACACCGTGATGCGACGCCCCGCCACCGACCCGCCGAAGTGCTCCTGCAGCCACAACAGGTCGGCCATCGACTGCGTGGGGTGATCGACGTCGCACTGCAGGTTGACGACGGGCACCACCCGCTCGTCGCCCGTCGCGGCGAGGTAGTCGTCGATGCCGCGTTGCACGTCGCGCATGAACGCGTTCCCCTCGCCGAGGATGAGGTCGTGGCGCACACCGAGTGCGTGGGCGTTCATGCCCAGCATCGCCCCGGTCTCCTCGGCCGTCTCGCCGTGCGCGACCTGCGTCGACGAGCCGTCGACGACCACCGGGTGCATGCCGAGCCGGGCTGCCGCGCCCGCCCACGCCGACTTGGTGCGCGTCGAGTTGTCGAAGAACATCGCGTACGCGAGCTCGCCGCGCAGCACGTCGAGGCGGTGCCCCGAACGGTCGAGCGCCTCGAGGCGCGCGGCCACCGCGAGCAGGGTGTCGAGGTCGGCGGTCGACCAGTCGTGGGTGGTCAGCAGGCTGCGCCCGTGCAGCGCGTGCAGGCGCGTGGGATCGAGCAGGTTCACCCTTCCAGGGTGGACCGACGGCCGGCACGGCACCAGGGCCGTGGGTCCCCATCTGCCAGAGTGGCGGTCATGCCGACACCGTTCGATGCCGTCACCTTCACTCGTGGTCCCGCCATGTCGAACCGGTTGATGCTGGCCCCGCTCACCAACCAGCAGAGCCACGCCGACGGCACGTTGTCCGACGAGGAGCACCACTGGCTCACCCTGCGCGCACAGGGCGGCTTCGGGCTCACGATGACCTGCGCCGCGCACGTGCAGGCGGTCGGGCAGGGTTTCGCCGGCCAGCTCGGCATCTTCGGCGACCAGCACCTCGCCGGGCTGACACGCCTGGCCACCGATCTCGTCGCCACCGGCACCGTCGCCTACGTGCAGCTGCACCACGCGGGCAACCGGGCGCCGGCCGCGCTCGTCGGCACCGATCCCGTGTGCCCCTCCGACGACCCCGACACCGGCGCCCGCGCCCTCACCACTGCCGAGACCGAGCAGGTGGTGGCCGACTTCGTCGCTGCCGCCGGCCGCGCGCAGCGGGCCGGGTTCCACGGCGTCGAGTTGCACGGCGCGCACGGGTACCTCATCTGCCAGTTCCTCTCCGCCGACCTCAACCGGCGCACCGATCGGTACGGGGGCTCGCTCGACAACCGCAGCCGTCTGCTGTTCGAGATCGTCGATGGCATCCGCGCCGAGTGCGGCGACGACCTGGCGGTGGCGGTGCGCCTCTCGCCAGAGCGCTTCGGCATGCAGATCGACGAGGTCTGCGAGGTGTACGGACGGCTCGTCGACTGCGGCAAGGTCGACCTCATCGACATGTCGCTCTGGGACGTCGACCGGCGCGCCGGCGACGACGCGCACCACGATCGCACGCTCACCGAGGTGTTCAGCGAGCTGCCCAGGGGCACCGTGCGCCTCGGTGTGGCCGGCAAGATCCACGACCCGAGCGACGTGCAACGCGTGCTCGACCATGACGTCGATGTGGCCGTGCTGGGCAGGGTGGCCATCCTGCACCACGACTACCCACGGCACCTCGGCGAGCCGGGTTTCGTACCCCGCCGACCGCCCGTCGACCGCGGCGTGCTGGCCGCCGAGGGGCTGTCGCCCGCGTTCATCGAGTACATGGCGGGCAACTTCACGGGCTTCGTGTCGGCATGAGCGCGCACCCGCGACGCTTTCGCTTCGGTGTCGAGCTGAAGGCGCCCTTCGACGGCATGTCGTGGGCCGCGTCGGCACGCGAGGTGGAGTCGCTCGGCTACTCGACGTTGTTCGTGCCCGATCACTTCCACTCGGGGCTGGGGCCCATCGCGGCGATGACCGCTGCGGCCGCTGCCACGACGACGTTGCGCGTGGCGCCCCTCGTGCTCGCGTGCGACTTCCGCCACCCGGCCGTGCTGGCGAAGGAACTGGCCACCATCGACCTGCTCTCGGAGGGCCGGCTGGAGGTGGGGCTGGGCGCGGGCTACAACCCGCTCGACTACGAGCGCTCCGGCGTGCGCATGGATCCGCCCGGAGTGCGCGTCGACCGCCTCATCGAGCACACGCGGGTGCTGCGTTCACTCTTCGCCGACGGCGAGACCGAGTTCGAGGGCAGCCACTACCGCATCACCGGGCTCGACGGGAACCCGAAGCCGTTCACGCCGGGCGGGCCGCCCATCATCGTCGCCGGTGGCGGCCCCCGCCTGTTGCGCTTCGCCGCAGCCGAGGCCGACATCATCGGGGTCAACCCGTCAACAGCGGCAGGCCGCAATTCGGAGGGCACTGCGCGCGATGCGCTGCCCGAGTCGATCGACGCCAAGTTCGCCCTCATCCGCGAGGCTGCGGGCGAACGCTTCGACTCGCTCGAGTTCAACGCGTGGCTCTCGCTCGCGATGGTCACCGACGACGCGCTCGGTGCGGCGGCACGGCTCGCAGCCCGCTTTGCCGCCCCGCCCGAGGAGGTGCTCGATTCGCCGGTGATGCTGCTCGGCACCATCGACGAGATGGCCAAGCGCCTGCGCCGGCGCCGCGACCGCTGGGGGTACTCGTACACCGTGCTCCAGGCCGAGGTGGCGCACGAGTTCGCGCCCCTCGTGACGCTTCTTGCAGATACCTGAACACGCTCCACACACGCTCCACACACGACCCATCATGTCGCGACGGCGGACGCCGCCGCGGTCGACGCTGTGGCAGGCTGCCCGGATGTCGTTCGAGACCGTCACCGGGTACTGCTGGCCGCAATCCGTCGCTGCGGGTGAGCAGGTCGGCCTGCACCTGTCATCGGCCGGTGGGCGACCCACTGCCGTCGAGATCGCCAGGGTCGGCGCCGAGCGCACCGTCGTGTTCGCCGACGGCGCGGTCGAAGCCGGGGAGCACCCCACCCCGACCGACGCATCGACCGGCGGCTGCGGCTGGCCGGCGGCGTGCTCGATCGAGGTCGACCCGTCGTGGCGCTCGGGCTACTACGAAGTCGTCCTCGAGATCGACGTGGACGGCCGGACCCGCCGCAGCCACGCCTTCTTCGTGGTGCGGCCCTCGCCGCAGTCGTCGAGGGCGACGATCCTGCTGGCGCTGGCCACGAACACCTGGCACGCCTACAACGACTTCGGCGGGCGCAACCTCTACAACGGCGCGACGTCCGTCTCGCTGCAGCGGCCCATGAGCCCCGGCTACCTGTACAAGCCGCCGGGC
>PMCN01000008.1 GCA_003154135.1 Acidimicrobiaceae bacterium | reverse complement strand
TCGGTGAGCTTCATGGCCAAGTACGACTTCAACGACACGGGCTCGTCGTGCCACATCCACTCCAGCCTCTGGAGCCCCGACGGGAAGACCGCCGTGTTCGACGGTCACGCCGACGGGCACCACGGTGCGCACGGCATGAGCGAGACGTTCCAGCACTACCTCGCCGGTCAGATCGCCACCGCTCGCGACTTCAGCCTGCTGTGGGGCCCCACCATCAACAGCTACAAGCGGTTCCAGCTCGGCTCGTGGGCCCCCACCGGTGTGGGCTGGGGCGTCGACAACCGCACGCTCGGCTTCCGCAAGGTGGGTCACGGCAAGGGCACCCGCGTCGAGTGCCGCATCCCGGGCGCCGACGCCAACAGCTACTTCGCGTTCGCCGGCACCATCGCCGGCGGCCTGTACGGCATCAAGAACAAGCTGCCCCTCGGCGAGCCCTACGCCGGCAACGGCTACGAGGCGACCGACATCCCGCGCATCCCGTGGAGCATCGTCGACGCCATCGACCTGTGGGAGCACAGCAGCATCGCCAAGGAGTGCTTCGGCGACGAGGTGCACCACCACATCCTCACCATGGCCAAGGCCGAGTGGCAGGCGTTCAACCAGACCGTCACCGACTGGGAGCTGCGCCGCTACTGGGAGCGCATCTAGTCACACCTCGAACTCGAGCAGCACCGGCAGGTGGTCGCTCAGCTCGTTCCAGCGCTCGCCACCGTCGGGCGTGTGCTGATCGATCACTGTCGCGCGGTCGGGGACGAGCACGTAGTCGAGCCGTTGGTACGGCGCGATCGACGGGTTGCTCACCAGGCCGCCCGGGTCGCGCAGGCCCATCGGGCGGAACTCGCGCAGGATCTCGATCTCGGTGTCGTCGGTGGTGTTGAGGTCGCCCATCACGGCTGCCACGGGTGCACCGTCCTGCGCGACGAACTCCGCCACCCGGCGTGCCTGGGCGATGCGGGCATCGGCGTCGTGCGACGCGAGGTGCGTGGTGTACAGCCGCACCGCATCGTCACCGCGGGTGACGGTGACGGCGAGGAGGATGCGGTGCCGATAGCTCCACGTGCTCACGCCGGGCGAGATCGACGTGTGCATGACATGCGTCATCGGCGACGGCGACAGCACGGCCAGCCCTTCGGCCCGCCACCACACGAGCGGGCTGAACGGGTAGTGCTTGCGGGCCCAGTGCCACTGCCACCCGAGGCGATGGGCGATGCGCCGCGCCTGGCGGCGGCGTACTTCCTGCAGCGCGACGGCGTCGGCCGCGTAGCCCTCGATCACCTCGGCGAGCAACTCGAGGTTGGGCTGGTGCGCGCCGAGCACGTTCCAGGTGATCAACCGCCACCGCGTGTGTCGCGCCTGTGCCATTGCCACCCAGTTTGGCGCGTCTACTACCGTGGCGTGCCATGAGTCGTCTCGCGGGCAAGGTCGCCCTCATCACAGGTGCATCGTCGGGTCTGGGTCGTGTGGGCGCCGAGCGCTTCGCGGCGGAGGGGGCCATGGTGGTCATCGCCGACATCACCGATGGCGACGATGCCGTCGAGGCCATCGACGCCGCGGGAGGCGAGGCCAGCTTCGTGCGCTGCGACGTCACCGACGAGGCCTCGGTGAAGAACGCCGTCGACTTCGCCGTCGAGACGTACGGCGGGCTGCACGTGCTGTACAACAACGCCGGTGTCATGCTCGGTGACGACGACAACCCGGTCACCACCAGCGTCGCGACCTACCAGAAGACCATGGACATCAACGTCCTCGGCTCGCTGCTCGGCTGCAAGTACGCCATCCCGGCGATGCAGGAGTCGGGCGGCGGGTCCATCGTCAACGTGGCCTCGTTCGTCGCGCACATGGGTGCGGCCACTCCGCAGATCGCCTACACCGCGTCGAAGGGCGCCGTGCTGGCGATGACCCGCGAGATCGCTGTCATCTACGCCCGCCAGGGCATCCGCTGCAATGCCTTGTGCCCGGGGCCGATCATGACCCCGCTGCTGGCCAAGTTCCTCAGCGACGACGCGAAGCGCAACCGGCGCCTGGTCCACATCCCGATGGGCCGCTTCGGTGAGCCGATCGAGATCGCCAACGGCGCGCTGTTCCTCGCCAGCGACGAATCGAGCTGGATGACCGGCCAGTCGCTCATCATCGATGGCGGCATCACCTCCGCCTACGTCACGCCCGAGTGACCCGCCCCCACCCGAGTGGGTGACCGGGTCACAGCACGACGACACCGCGTGCCGCACGCACGCGTGCGCGCAGTCGTGGCGTTCCTTCTTCCACCACCAGCCGCGCATCGTCGCCGATGACGGCCAGCGCCGCGCGCAGCATCGGGGCATCGGGATGGCGCAGCTCGAGCGATTCCAGCGAGCTCTCGTTGCTCAACGACTGGCTGGGGTGCGGTGAATCCAGCCAATCGATGAGAAAGGGAAGGACGCCGCCATGCGGCGGACCGAGCAGTGGCTCGGTGAGGCGCCACCGCAACAGCACTCCGTCGGGCCGCAGCCGTCCCATGGGCGTGGGATTGCCGACCCTGATGCCGAGTGCGCCCAGCTCGTCGATCACCACCTCCAGGGGGCGGCTCGGACGTGCGCACCAGGTGAGCAGCACCGCCTCGGTGAGGTCGTCGATCATGAAGGGCCGTGCGAGTGGTGGGGTCGGCTGCTCGCTGTCGGGTCCCACCACTTCCAGGTACGAACCAGCGCCGAGGCCGGCCAACTCGTTGCGCGTACCACGGCCGACGTGCGACCCGCCGCGAACGAGCGTGATGCCACGCGAGGTGATGTCGGCGGCGGTCGCAGTGAGATCGGGCGTCGCCAGGACGAGGTGATCGATCATCCCCACAGTCTGCTGCGGTTGCACTCGGGTGGCGCCCACCTACTCGCACCGGGGCGGGCGCGTGCAGATCGTGCCTTCGTGACCGGCAAGACTGTGCCGATGAGTTCCGTTGCGTTCCTCGGGCTCGGCGTGATGGGTGCACCGATGGCCCGCCACCTCGCCGCAGCCGGGCATCAGGTCACCGTCTACAACCGCTCGCCCGAGAAGGCACTGGCCTGGGTGGCGCTGTACGGCCACCGAGCTGCCCCCACCCCGAAGGAGGCCGCCGAGGGCGCCGAGTTCGTGCTCATGTGCGTCGGCAACGACAACGACGTGCGCGACGTGGTCTACGGCCCCGACGGTGCACTGGCGGGCGCTGGGGCCGGCGCGGTGCTGGTCGACCACACCACCGCCTCGGCGGAGGTTGCCAAGGAACTGGCCGAAGCATGCGCCGAGTTCGGCGTCGGCTTCGTCGACGCACCGGTGTCGGGCGGCCAGGCCGGTGCCGAGAGCGGCCAGCTCACCATCATGTGCGGCGCCGACGACGAGGCCTTCTACGGTCTCGCCATGCCGGTGATGGCCGCATACGCCAAGGCCAGCGCGCTGATGGGGCCTGCGGGCTCGGGCCAGCTGACGAAGATGGTCAACCAGATCCTCATCGCCGGCATCGTGCAGGGCCTCGCCGAGGGACTCAACTTCGCGATGCGCGCCGGCCTCGATCCTGCGCAGGTCACCGAGGTCATCAAGTACGGCGCGGCGCAGAGCTGGCAGCTCGAGAACCGCGGCCACACGATGGTGAAGGGCGAGTTCGACTTCGGGTTCGCCGTCGAGTGGATGCGCAAAGACCTCGGCATCGTGCTCGACGAGGCCCAACGCAACGGCGCGCGGTTGCCGGTGACGGCGCTCATCGACCAGTTCTACGCCCAGGTGGTCGGCCGCGGTGGCAAGCGGTGGGACACCAGCAGCCTCATCCACCTGCTGGCCAACGACTGATCCGCATGTTGCAACGTGTTTCCCGCCCCGGCCGGCTGCTGGGGATCGCTCTCGTGCTGCTCGCGTCGGCGTGCAGCAGTGGCTCGAACGGCACGCCGACGTCGTCGGCCACGCCCGCCCTCGGCGCCGACGTGCTGCGCAAGTACGTGGCCGACCTCGACAAGGGCGACATCGCCGCCGCCAACCAGTTGCGGTGCACGAAGGGCAGGGTGCCCGCCAACCTCCTCGACCAGTGGGGGAGCGAGGTGGCTCGCGTGCGCACGGCCGCGGGCGGTTCCCTCGCGGTTGCCTCGGTGGCGGGGGTGAGCCCGGTCACCCTCGCCAGTCTCGACGGCAACGCGCCGGCCGGCCAGCTCTCGTACACCATCTCCACGCCCTCCGGCCCGTCGACCCCCATCGAGCTCGCGGTCATCAGCGAGGGCGGAGCGCTCGTGCTGTGCGGGGCGATGCAGACCCCTGCGGTGCCCACGCAACGCGTGCTCGCGCAAGCGGTCATCGCCGGGCAGCCGGGCACGATCACGACGCTCGCCACCGCGCTCCCCGCGACCGTGCTCGCCGGCTACGTGGAGGCCGACGAGCGCGCCGTTGCCGACCTCACCGGCATCCCCGGGGCAACCGAGGGGTGGACGCGGGTGTGGAACACGCCGGGACTCGCCGGGCTGCGCGTGAGCCTGTTCCGCACCGCGGGCCGTTCCGACTCCGACACGTTGGCGCACCGCCTGCTGGCGTCGCCGGGCCTCGATTCGGCCGCGACGATCGACAACCTCGACAACGGCTTCGTCGGGGTGAGCGTCGTCGCGTCCGCATGGACCTGGGTGCAGCCTGCCTCGATCGGCCTCCGCGTCGACCGTGCGGTGGCGGTGGTGGGCGATGTGGTGGTGTCGGTCGAGCTCGGTGGCGTCGACGTGAAGGACGGCCACCGACTGCTGCAGCAGGTGGCGACGGCGCTCCACTGGCCGTGACCTGCAGGGCGTGACGTTCAGGCCGTGACGTTCAGGTGAGCGCGAGCGGCAGGTGGTCGACGCCGCGGATGGTGAGACGGTAGCGCCAACCGGGATCGCCGGCGAGCTGCAGGCCCGGAAAGCGACGGATGAGCGACGTGATGGCCACGCTCGCCTCGAGCTTCGCCAGCGACGCGCCGAGGCAGTAGTGCACGCCGGCAGCGAAGCCGAGATGGCGGTTCGCGTTGGGCCGGGTGAGCCGGCGTAACGGGTGAGCACCGTGAAGCCGAACGGCGACCCTCGGTACTGGATTCCTCGCGGCGCGAGGGTCACAATGAAGACGCGTGCGTTGCACTGCTGCCAGGAGATCGGAGGACTCCATGAAGCTCATGAGATGGTGCTTCGCCGGAGGTGTGATGGTGCTCACCCTGGCCGGATCGGCGGCCCACGCGGGCGCCGGTCTCGAGCCCGGCAGCACGTGCTCCGCCTCGGGCACGTTCCGCGACGCCGGCGTCACCGTCGACGCCGCGACCTCGAGCGGTGTGGTCACCGTGCACCACACCGACACCGTCGACTGGACGGGTTCGGTGACTGGCGCACCAGGCCCGTACAGCGGATCGGTGTGGGTGAAGTTGCCGCCGCCGTTCGGCACGGTGACCGTTCGCTCGTGGTCGGGTGACAGCCAGACCACCAGCAACAGTGGCACCGAGCACTACAACCTGCCGTCGATGGTGCCCGCCGGCATCACCTTCACCGTCGCCGGTGAGCACAAGGACAACAACGGCCGTTGCGCCGGTTCGGTGCAGCTGCAGTTCGACGGCAGCCCGCTCGGTTCGCCCATCACCTGGGTGAGCCTGGGTGGCACGGCGATCACTGGCATCGGTGCGGCGTTCGCGCTGCGACCCCTCTTCAGGAAGGTGATGTGATGGGCGTCGGACGAATCATCGGAGTGGCCGTGCTCGGCTTCCTGTTCATGTTCTTCGTCGCGCTCGACCTCGTCTTCTTCGGCGTCGTCGCCTTGGACAGCGCGGTGGTGACCGTGCTGCCGGTGCTCGGGCTGGTGGTGGGCGGCGTGCTCGGTGCGCTCGCCGGCCGGCGACAGGCTGGCGGGCAGGCCGGCGCACCCACGGCGTGACGTTCAGCTCGCCGCGGCAGCTGCGGCGATGGCGTCGACCATGCGGTCGACCTGTTCGTCGGAGATGACCAGCGGCGGGCAGAACAGCAGCGAATCGGCGTTGAGCGCGCGACAGATGACGCCGCCGTGCTCAAACATGTGGTCGCGCATCGTCATCGCGTGCTGATCGGGACCGAGACCGGCGGCCCACATCGCGCCGAGGCCGCGCACGTGGTGGATGACGCCGTCGTCGGCCAACGACTGCAACCCCGTCGACAGGCGGTCGCCGACGTGCGTGGCGCGTTGCACGAGTCCCTCGCGGCGGATGATCTCGAGGTTCTTCAGACCCGCCGCGCACACGGTGGCGTGGCCCGAGTAGGTGAAGCCGGTGCGCAGGAAGAAGTCGGGATCGCCTTCCAGGGCGGCGCGGGGCGTGGGACCGACGAACACTCCTCCGAGTGGTTGGTAGCCCGACGTGATGGCCTTGGCGAAGGTGACGAAGTCGGGGCGCACGCCGTAGTGGTGCGATGCGAACCAGGTGCCGAGGCGGCCGAAGCCGGAGATGACCTCGTCGAAGATGAGGTACGCGCCGTGCTGGTCGCACAGACGGCGCACGCTCTCGAGGTACCCCTCGTGGGCGGGGTAGATGCCGCCGGCTCCCTGCACGGGCTCGACGAGCACAGCGGCCACCTCGTTGCCGCGCTGCGCCATCAGCGATGCCAGCGCCTCGACGTCGTCGGCCGGCACCTGCACCACCTCGTCGACGAACGGGCCGAAGTGCTCCTTGTTCGGTGCGATGCCCTGCGCGCTGGTGCCGCCGTACGCGGTGCCGTGGTAGCCGCGCACCCGCGAGATGATGAGCTTGCGATGACCTTCGCCCGCGAGCACGTGTGCCAGCCGCGCCAGCTTCATCGCGGTGTCGATCGACTCGCTGCCCGAGCCCGTGAAGAACACCCGGGCGTCGGCCATGGGTGCGATGGTGCTCAGCTCCTCGGCGAGCTGCTCGGCGGGGTCGGTGGTGAACGGGTCGAAGCACGAGTAGGCCTCCAGCGTGGTGACCTGCGCGGCGATGGCGTCGGCCATCTCCTTGCGGCCATGACCGATGGCGCAGTACCACAGGCTCGCCATGCCGTCGACGAGCTCGCGGCCGTTGGCGTCCCACAGCAGCGCGCCCTCGCCGCGCACGATGCGCACGAACGACTCTCTGCTGGGTTTGGCGAACGGGTGCAGGAAGGCCTTGGGCATGTCCGCGACGGTACTCATGCGGCGGGTCACACGTAGGATTCCGCGTCGAGGAGGTGTCGTGCTGGATCCGCGGACGAGCGACGACCTGGTGGTGTGCGAGCGACTCGCCACGTTGTTGGGCATGCAGGAGCTGCATGTCGGCGAGCTCGGCCGGCGACTGCGCGCCGACCCGTCGTCGCACGAGCTGGTCGACGAGCTGCACCGCACCACCTCGAGCCTGCGCGCCGCGGCCGAGGAGCGTGATCGCCTCCTCACCCAATGGGCCTCGGTGCCCGGGCGGCTGATCGCGCTCTCCGAGGCTCGGGCACGGGTTGCCGCGCTCGAAGCCGTCGCCGCATCCGGCCGCTCGCCCGTGCCGCCGGTGCCGGTGCCGCCCGTCGACGCGGTCACGCCGGGCGACTCGGTGGCCAGTGTCACCGATCTGGCGTCGATGCCCTGGACGTCGGCCCGGGCGCACATGTCGCCGGTGTTGCAGCGACTGGAACGAGCCGAGGCGCAGTTCCACGCGGCCGAGCGCCGCCTCGCCCACGTTGCACCCGCCGCGCCGGAGCCGGCATCGTGGCGGGTCGAGGTCGAGGTGGATCCCGAGTGGTACGCACTGAAGGGCACGCTGGCCGACCGGCCGTGCCCGCCGCCGTCGCGAGCCAGCGTGACGATCGAGCAGCACAGCTCGTTGGTGGGCAGATCGATGCCGCGCGGCCCCGGCCCCGATGTGGCGCTCGACGACGACACGGGCGTGTCCCGGCGGCACGCGCAGTTCGTGCGTGACGGCGACCGGCTCACCATCGTCGACCTGTCGAGCACCAACGGCACGTACGTCGCCGCCGGAGGAACAGCGGTCGACGACGCGCTCACCCCACTGGTGGCCGGCGTGCCGCGCGAGGTGGGCGACGGCGATCGGGTCTACCTGGGTGCGTGGACCCGACTCACGGTGCGATCGAGCACACCTCTTTGAACCCGGCGCGCAGGCACTCGACGAGCACATCGGGGTCGGGGATGGCCGCGGCGTCGGAGTTCACACCGATGCAGCACGTGCCGTTGTACGACATGAGCGTCACGTTCACGGCCGAGCCCGCGGTAGGGCCGAACGGGTAGAAGCGCTCCACCTCCTGGCCCACCAACCACATCGGGGCGGGCACGCCGGGCACGTTGCTGGCGAGGAAGTCGACACCGCGGAGCATGGCGCCGATGACACCCTTGGGCATCAGGTTCAAGAACCCGGCGATGGTCTCGGTGTGCTCGAGCGAGCGCTCGTCGCGGATGCGTTCGACGACGCCGTGCATGGCGGCGATGCGCTCCTTCACCGTGTGCTGCGCGACCGGCAGCGTGAAGCGAAGGACCGTCACGTGGTTGCCTCCGGCCGGGTCGTCGCCGGCTCGTTGGCTGATGGGCATCGCCACGCGCAGCTCGTCGACCTCGTTGCCGTGGTGACCGTGGTAGCGGTGGAGGCCGGCGGTGATGCCCGCCAGGAACCCGTCGTTGAGACGTCCGTCGCCCGCCTTCGACGCTCGGTGCAGTGCCTTCATCGGCACGTCGAGCGTGCGGAAGTTGGTCGACTTCGTTCGGCCCACCATCACCGTGCTCTTCGGTGTCGTGGCGGGCGCCAGGAAGCGACCGATCGAACGCACCGTCTCGACTGCTTCACCGGCCGCATCCTGCGGGTGGCGAACGGCGTGCAACAGGTTGGGCACCACGGAGGACAACTGGTGGCGGGCGAAGTCGACGGCGCCGGCCACGTCGTGGGCGACCACGTCGCGCAGCATGTCGACGGACCCGAGGTGGCGCACGGGCGACGGCATCGTGGGCTCCTGCACCGGCGGCTCGAGTTCGAAGTCGAACAGGTGCGCTGCCAGCTGCACCGCACCGATGCCGTCGGTGACCACGTGGTGCGCCTTCATCACCAGCGCCGCACGGTCACCGTCGAGGCCCTCGACGAGCGTGAACTCCCACAGCGGCCGGGCCGAGTCGAAGCCGCCCATCGCAGCGGTGCGGGCCCAGTCGAGCAGGTCCTGCTCGCCGCTGCCGTCGGGCAGGCGGATGTGCCGCAAGTGGTAGCGGAGGTCGAAGTCGGCGTCGCGCACCCACTGCAGCGTGGTGGGGTGCAGCGGCACCGACACCACCTTCTCGCGCAGCGCCGGCACGTGGTGGGTCACCTCGTCGACGCGAGCGAACAGGCGATCCCAGTCGGGCGCCGAGCGCAGCAGCACCACCCCCATGATCGTGCTGCGCAACAGTGGGTCCGCTTCGACCATCCACATGATGGTGTCGTTCTGGCTGAGATACATCTGCTCGGGCATGGCACACCCCTCCATGTGAATGGTGCGTCCGGCGGCGGAGGGCGACAAGGGCCGTTCGACCCGGGCGCGGGTCGAAAGGCCCTACTGACCAGGCCGGGCCCTTCGTAGGGTGCAGTTGTGAACCCCGAAACCGCAGAGCGAGCGCTGTCGCGCCGCGAGGTGGTCGACGCGAACGAGGCTGTCGCCCGTGTGGCGCACATGCTCTCCGAAGTGATCGCCATCTATCCCATCACCCCCGCCTCACCCATGGGCGAGCATGCCGACGCGTGGAGCGCCCGCGGGCGCCCCAACCTCTGGGGCGCCGTCCCGGAAGTGATCGAGATGCANNAGCGAGGCCGGCGCGGCCGGCGCGTTGCACGGCGCGGTGCTGCGCGGTGCGCTCGCGACCACCTTCACCGCCAGCCAGGGGCTCCTGCTCATGCTGCCCGAGATGTTCAAGATGGCCGGCGAGCTGACGCCCGCCGTCATCCACGTCGCGGCGCGCACCCTCGCCACTCACGCGCTGAGCATCTTCGGCGATCACAGCGACGTCATGGCGGCCCGCAGCACGGGCTTTGCCATGTTGTGCGCCGGCGGTGTGCAGGAGGCCGCCGACCTGGCCGTCGTGGCCCACGCTGCGTCGCTCGACACCCGCGTGCCCTTCCTGCACTTCTTCGACGGCTTCCGCACCAGTCACGAGCTCAACACGGTGGAGGTGCCCGACGCCGAGGTGCTGCGCGCGATCATCTCCGACCAGCGCATCAGCGATCACCGCCTGCGTGGTCTCGACCCCGATCGGCCGATGCTGCGCGGCAGTGCGCAGAACCCCGACGTGTTCTTCCAGGCGCGCGAGGCGTGCACGCCGTTCCATGCCGCGGTGCCCGCCGCGGTGCAGGACGCCATGGACCGCTTGGGCGCGCTCACCGGTCGCCGCTACTCGCTGGCCGAGTACTACGGCGCACCGGATGCCGACCGGGTCATCGTGGCCATGGGCTCGGGTGCAGGTGCGGTGCGCGAGGCGGTCGATGCGCTGAACGCGTCGGACCAACGCGTGGGCCTGCTGGCGCTTCGGCTGTACCGGCCGTTCCCCACCGCGCAACTGCTCGCCGCGCTGCCGCCGTCGACCCGCACCGTCGTGGTGCTCGACCGGTGCAAGGAGCCGGGGGCGCCGTTCGATCCGCTGCACCTCGACGTGCTCGCCGCCCTCTGGCACAGCGATGCCGGCTCGTGGGCCGACGGGCGCCGGCCGCGCGTGATCGGTGGTCGCTACGGGCTGAGCAGCAAGGAGTTCAC
>PMCN01000026.1:5578-6382 GCA_003154135.1 Acidimicrobiaceae bacterium | reverse complement strand
TTCACCCAGTTCTCCTGGACGAGGTACTGCCGGGCGCCGAGCTTCATGTTGGCCATGGCGCCGGCCGCCTTGTAGGTGCTGCCGTAGAGCCACGCGCAGCGATCGGCGTTCTCCTCGCCCATCGCCGTGCGCCAGCCGTTCATCGTCGGATCGGTGACGCTCTCGTCGAGCTCGTGAGCGATGGTGCTCACCATCGCGTCGGCACCGAGGTCGCCGTTGGGCGAGGTGTCCTGCGGCGAGCAGTTGCGCCGGTTGGGCCCGGTGGGGTCGCCGATGAAGCCGAACTTGATCGACGAGCCGGCCACCGTGGCGTTGCTGTGCCACCCGCAGTACTGGCTGAGGAAGCCCATCTTCTGCACGTCGGAGCTGGTGACCACGAGGTACACGCCGTGCACATCCTTGGGGAGGCGGTGGTGCTGGATGGCGCCGGCCACCACGGTCTCGATCTGGTCGTCGCTGACCTGCCGCTTGCCCACCGAGTAGGCATCGCTGGTCTCGCCGGCGAGGCTGATGTCGTTGCCGACCGTGGCCTTGGCGGAGTTCGGGAACGTCTGGTTGATGGCCCAGTAGGGCGATGGCACGTGGTGCAAGAAGTCGGTGATGACGGCACGCCGCTTCGACGTCGCCGGCCAGTTGCCGTACCAGACGACGTAGACGTTGACGTGGCCCGTCATCACCGCACCGCCGTGGTACGTGAGCGGCTGGGAATCGGCCAGGAACCGGCGGGCCGCCGCACGGGCACGGGTGGGCATGGTGTGCACCACGACGTGCGATTGGGCGCTGGTGGTGCCGGCGGTGGCCGGA
>PMCN01000026.1:0-5534 GCA_003154135.1 Acidimicrobiaceae bacterium | reverse complement strand
CGAACGACAACACCGAACGACAACACGCGTGACATGTGTCAATTAGTTAGTGCACCGAACTAATGAGGTGCATACTGTTGCAGTGATCCGATCCCTCACCCCCGCCACGCCCGGGGACATCGAAACCGTGCAGCTGGCCGGTCGTCTCCGCTTCTCCGTGGCTCGCATGAACCGCCTCCTGCGCCAGCAGGATCAGAGCGGCTTCGGGCCCACCGTGGTGGCCGCGCTCGCCTCGGTCGAGAAGCTCGGCCCGCTCACCCTCGGCGAGCTCGCCGCTCGCGAGCAGGTGGCCCCGCCCACGATCACCAAGGTGGTCGAGAAGCTGGTCGACGCCGGGCTCGTGGCCCGCACCGTGGATCCCACCGATCGCCGCGTGAGCCGCGTGGCCATCACCGCCAAGGGCAGCCGCCAGCTGGCCACGTTCCGCACCCGTCGCACCGAGTGGCTCGTCGGTCGCCTCGAAGGCCTCGACGGTGACCAATTGGCTCGCCTCGCGGCCGCCATCGATGTGCTCGAGCACCTGATCGACACGCCGGAGGCGCACGCATGAGCACCTCTGCAGCCGTCGACGAGGTCGACATCAGCAACAAGGGCGGCACGTTCGCCTCGATGAAGTTCCGCAACTTCCGGCTGTTCTTCACGGGACAGCTCATCTCCCAGATCGGCAACTGGCTCACGCTCGTCGCCCAGACGCTCCTGGTGCTGCGCCTCACCAACAGCGGTGTCGCCGTCGGCTTCCTCGCCGCCTGTCAGTTCCTGCCCGTGCTGCTCTTCGGCGCGTGGGCAGGGCTCGTGGCCGACCGCAGCGACAAGCGCGTGCTGCTCATCATCGTGCAGAGCTTCGCGATGCTGCAATCGTTCGCGCTGGCGTCGCTCGCGTTCATGCATCACCCACCCGTCGCCGCCATCTTCGGCGTCGCGCTGGCGGGTGGCTTCGCCACAGCGTTCGACAATCCGGCTCGTCGTGCGTTCGTCGTCGAGATGGTCCCCACCGACCACGTCACCAACGCTGTCAGTCTCAACAGCGCCCTGATGACCGGCTCGCGCATCGTGGGTCCGGCACTCGCCGGCCTCCTCATCACCACCGTCGGCTTCGGCTGGTGCTTCCTGCTCGACGGCATCAGCTACCTCGCCGTCATCGCAGGATTGTGGATGATGCGCCCGTCGGAGTTGCGTGCGTCCACTCCCACCCCGCGTTCGAAGGGCCAGGTGCGCGCCGGCCTCCGCTACGCCCGCTCCATCCCCGAGCTCTGGGTGCCGCTCGTGATGATGGCCATCGTCGGCACGTTGGCCTTCAACTTCACCGTCGTGATGCCGCTGTTCGTGAAGCGCAGCCTGCACGGCACCGACACCACCTTCACGCTCGTCTACTCCGTCGTCAGCGTCGGCTCACTGGTGGCGGCGCTCATCACGGCCCGCCGAGCGCGCACCACCACGCACCACGTCGTGGTCGGCGCCACCGGCTTCGGCATCGCACTGCTCGCGTTCGCTGCCTCGCCCGTGCTCTCGGTTGCCTTCCCGATGGCCCTGCTCGTCGGCTTCACGAGCATCCTGTTCATGACGGCCTCGACCGCCATCGTGCAGGTGCGCTCCGACCCTGCGATGCGCGGCCGTGTGCTGGCGCTGCAGGCCATCGTGTTCCTCGGTACCACGCCCATCGGCGGCCCGCTGCTCGGCTGGGTGTGCCAGCAGTTCGGTGCCCGCGTCGGTTTCGCAGTGGGAGGCGTGGCCTGCCTCGTGGCGGCGGCATGGGGCCACGTGGCATCCCGCGACCAGCGTGTCGCCGCGCTCCGACCCGAGACGGGCGATCTACACCTGGCGGGGTGACGGCCCTGCGAGTCAGTGCAGGTGCGACTCGTGCCCGTGGAGGGCCTTGCGCAACCCGACGATGTCGGCCGAACCGAACACGACACGGTTGTTCGTGGCGACGTAGATGGTGTCGATGTTGACACCGGCCTCTGCGATCTGGCGGGTGAGGTCTGCCAGCACGCCCGGGTTGTCCTCCACCTCCACCACGACCACTTCGTGCTCGCGCGTGTGCACATCGGCGTGGGTGATCGCGAGCGCGTGGCGAACGGGTTCGGCATGCGGCACCAGGATGTGCAGCTCGGCCTTGTCGCCACCACCGGTGAACGTGGCGGCTGCGAGGTTCACCCCCGCATCGCTCACGGCCGCAGCGAGCTTCGCGAGCGCGCCGGGCAAGTTCTCCACTTCGATGACGATGTCGACCGCCATATGCAACCTCCGTTGTCGTGGTGCCCGCAGTCTGCCACTGCTGCCAGGTGCGGCGCGCAGGGCATGTGCACGTGTGCACGATCGGGCGTGCTTCAGCAGGCGGGTTGCAGTGGCCCGTCGGCGTCGTCGACGAACCACGCCACGCCGTATGGCTCGAGCTGCCAGCTCCCGGACGCGTTGGGCATCGTGTCGTTCAGCATCGTGTCGTTCAGCAGCGCGTCGTTCAGAAGTGCGTCGCCAAGCAGCGCGTCGCCGAGCACCAGACGGGGCCGCTGCAGGCCGGCCCAACCCGGCGCCTCGATCGGCACGGTGGCCGGCCGGGCGGCGAAGTTGGCCACGCCGAAGAAGCGGCCCTCCGTGGGGTGCCGTCGCGCCCAGGCGAGCACCGCGGTGTCGGGATGGCGATGGATGGTGAGGTCGCCGCCAGCGCACATGGCGGGCTGCGAGCCGCGCACGTCGGCGAGGTGCTGCACGAACGAGAACACTCGCTGCTCGACCGAGCCGGCGGTGGTGCGCTCGCGAGCAAGCGTCCACGGCATCTCGGGGCGATGGATCCACCGCGAGTCATCGACACGCGCTGGATCGTCGACGTACGCGAGGTCGTTGTCGAGTGCGAGCTCGTCGCCCATGTAGACGAGCGGAATGCCGGGGAAGCCGAACATCACGGCGTACAGCAACTGCACGCGGCGCACGGCGAGGTCGAGCGCGACCGGGTCGCCTGCGCGCAGTGCACGGCCCACCCCGCACAGCGCAGCCGTGGACCCGCACGTGCGCTCGTCGCCGTTCTGCGGGTTGGTGGAGAACGGCACGCCGTCGGCGAACGAGCCGTAGAAGTCGCCGCGGTAGAAGCGGGCGAGGAACGCGCGATGGGCCGGCCCGGAAGCACCCACTGCGGTGGCATCGGCGTCGCTGACTGCCCAGCCGATGTCGTCGTGGCAGCGCACGTAGTTCACCCAACCGGCGGCAGCGGGCGTGGGCGGCAGCGCGGCGAGTGCTGTCCCGGCGAGGATGGCATCGCCGGACGCAAGACCACTCCACAGCATCACCATCAACTGGTTGTGGTATGCGAGGTGGCACTCCGGCCGCTGCAGTCGATGCACGCCGAGGTACGGCAGCAGATCGCTCGGCGCGACGATGGCTTCCGCTTTGAGGAGCGTGCCCGGCGCGGCGATGGCCAGCAGCGCGCGGAACACCTGAGCGATGACATGTGCCTCGGGCTGGTTCTGGCAGTTGGTGCCGAGCCGCTTCCAGGTGAAGGCCACCGCGTCGAGACGCAGCACGTCGACCCCCGAGTTGGCGAGCGCCAGCATGATGCGCAGCATCTCGACGAGCACTTCGGGGTTCGCGTAGTTGAGGTCCCACTGGTAGTCGTTGAACGTGGTCCACACCCAGCCGCGCAGGTCGTCGTCCCACGTGAAGTTCCCCGGCGCGAGATCGGGGAACACCTCGGGAAGCGTGGCCTCGAAGCGGTCGGGTTCGGTGCGGTCGGGGAAGACGAGGTAGTAGTCGCGATGGCGAGCCGATCCGGTCCGTGCGAGGCGCGCCCACTCGTGCTCGCGCGCGGTGTGGTTCATCACGACGTCGACACACAGGCTGATGCCCCGCCCGTGCAGTTCGTCGGTCAGGTGCTCGAGGTCGGCCCACGTTCCCAGCGAGGGATCGACCTCGTGGTAGTCGGCAACCGCGTAGCCGCCGTCGTTGGCGCCGTCGCGAGCGCGCAGCACCTTCATCAGGTGCAGGTAGCCGATGCGCAGCTCGGCCAAGTAGTCGAGCCGGCCGACGACACCCTGCAACGTGCCGGCAAAGCGGTCGGCGTACGCGACGTAACCGACCATCGACGGCCTCTGGAACCATGCCGGATCGGCCTCGCGTCGGATGTCGAGCTGCTGCAACTCCACCCGACGCACCCCTGCAGCCTCGGACGCGATGTCGATCACGAGCTGCACCAGTGCGTCGGTGTCGACGACCTCGCCGTAGAGCGCGTCGAGCAGTGTGTGCAACGCCGGGGTCCACAGTTCGACTCGCGCCCTCAGGCGTGCCGCGGCATCGGCCGAGCCGGCCGCGGCTCCCGTCACGAATGCACCTCGACGGAGCCCGCGATGTCGCGCGACGACCGGCCCACGCGCAGGTGGTAGCGCGCCGC
This sequence comes from Acidimicrobiaceae bacterium, assembly GCA_003154135.1. Taxonomy (GTDB): domain Bacteria; phylum Actinomycetota; class Acidimicrobiia; order Acidimicrobiales; family Ilumatobacteraceae; genus UBA668. Next base: position 1,156 of record PMCN01000026.1, on the reverse strand, counting down.
AGGCACCACCCAGGCACGGTGCTCCACGTCCCACCGGCGGTAGCCGCGAGGATCGAGTTGCACGCGGACGCGCTGCGTTGCACCGGCCGCAACGCGCACCTTGGCGAAGCCGACCAGCCGTTGTTCGGGCTCGTCGCGGGGCGCATCGTCGCGGTCGACGAGGTGCGCGTACACCTGCACCACCTCGACGGCGTCGCGAGAGCCGCTGTTCGACACCGTGGCCTGCACCTCGTACGGCGACACGGCGACGACGTCGCTGATCTCGGTGGAGCCGTACCCGAGACCGAAGCCGAAGGGGAACAGGGGTTCACGGCCGATCGTGTCGTACCACCGATGACCCGTCAGTCGACCCTCGAGGTACTGTGCGGTGCCGTTGCGGCCGGGATGGTGCTCGAACGCGGGCGTGTCCTCCATGCGGAACGGGAACGTGACCGGCAACCTGCCCTGCGGCTCGGTGGCGCCGGTGAGCACGTCGACCAGCGCGTTGCCCATCTCCTGCCCGGGGAACCACGACATGAGCACGGCGTGCACATCATCGAGCCAGGGCATGGTGATCGGCGAACCGGCGTTGACCACCACGACGGTGGCGGAGCTCACCTCGGCCACGCGGCGCACGAGCTCGTCCTGCGCCCCGGGCAGCTCCAGCGTCTCGCGATCCCACCCCTCGGACTCCCAGTTGTCGTTGGTGCCGACGATGACGATGCTCAGGTCGGCAGACGCCGCTGCATCGACGGCCTGGGTGAGCAGGTCGCCCGTCACGGGCGCCAGTGCGCCGATGTTGACGCCGCTCATCGCCGCGCCCACCGGGGCGTGACGCATCTCGAGCTCGACGCGGTGGGCAGTGCCGGCAACCAGGTCGACGGAGGCAACCAGCTCTGCCCGACCCATGCCGAAGAAGGAGCCGCCCACGGGCACGTCGGTGGTGTCGACCACCACCGCGCCATCGACCAGCAGTCTCGCCGGCGACACGCTCTCGACGCCGAACTTCCACTCGCCCGACACGTCGGGGGTGAACGTGGCACCGATGCGCACACCGAAGGCAGGGTTGCCCGCCCCGCGGCCCGTGGGATCGGACACCCACATCAGGCGCATCGTGCCCGTCGTACCCGAGTGCACCGGCGTGGCCTGCACGTCGTCGAGGTCGGCGGGGTCGCCG
>PMCN01000083.1 GCA_003154135.1 Acidimicrobiaceae bacterium | reverse complement strand
CGCATGACGATCTTCTCGCCGAACACGGTGGCCACGCTGGCGACGCGGACGTCGACTTCCTTGTCGTCGATGATCGTGGAGAACTGGCCGTCCTGGGGCCGGCGCTTCTCGACGATGTTCATCGAGCTCATGATCTTCAAGCGGCTGATGAGCGCGGCGTGCACGCCTTGGGGGAGCTTGAACGCCTCGACGAGGTGGCCGTCGATGCGGAACCGCACGCGGATGCTGTCGTCGAGGGGTTCGATGTGGATGTCGGATGCACGGTCGCGCATGGCCTGGCTGACGATGCGGTTGACGAGCTGGATGACGGGGGCCTGGTCGGCGAGGCCCACCTCGGCCGCCTTCTCGGCGATGCGGGCCTGGTCGTCGACCACCTCGAGCGAGGCGACGAGGCGGTGGATGTCGGCGTCGGCGCGGTACAGCGAGTCGATGAAGGTGCGAACGGTGGACGGATCGGTGACGAAGTACTTCACCGGCCGTGCTGCGGCGGCCTCGATGGTCGCGCGGCGCGTGGGCGACGGGTCGGTGATGAGCACGACGAGTGCGTCGCCGTCCTCGGCCACGGCCACTGCGCACAGCTTGCGCACCATGGCCTCGTCGAGGACGCCCTTGATGTTCTCCTTGACCTCGATGTCCTTGGTGTCGACCGCGGGCAGGCCGGTTGCGGTGGAGAGGGCGATGGTGAGCTCGGCGCGCCCGACGCCCTTCGACAGCAGCGTCTCGCTGAAGACGAGGAGGTCGCCGTTGGCCTGCGCGAGGGTGGCGGCCATCACCTCCGCCGACAGGTGGCCGGCCTCGACGAGCGCCTGGCCGACCTTCATGCACTCTGTGGGCGACTCACCCTCTGGGGCGCCGACGCCGTTGTCCTTGGATCCTCTGAAAAGTGCCATAAAGCCCGTCTCCCGCCGAGTGGGGCGTCACGCGAACCGGTCGTCAGAACGACGACAGGCTCGGCTCCGTTGAAGTGGTCGAGCTGTCCGAGGACAGCGAAGGGTTGGGGCCGGTCGCGTTGCGCGATGCCTGCACGTCGGCCTTGCGGACGAACTGCGCCGGGTCGAGGGCGACGATGGCCCGCTCGAGCTCTTCCAGACGTTCGAGCTGCACGGCAGCGTCGACGTCCATCTCGTCGGCCAGCTTGGCCTCGATCTCGGCCATGCGGAGCGTGGCCTTGCCGATGCGGTCGTCGACCTGCTTCTCGAGGCGGTCGAGCTCGATGCGCACGAGCATGGCCTCACCGACGGCAGCCGACAGCTGCTCCTTGACGGCGTTGATGGCCTTCTCGTCGACCCTGCTCACCTGCTCCTGGAGCACGTTCATGCGGTCGTCGGTGCTGGCGACGTGGTTCTCGAGCTCGAGCATGCGCTGCGACAGGGCAGCCATGGCGTCGTCGAAACCAGCGCCGATGCGACCGAGGCTCGCTTCGAGGTGGGCCAGCTTCTGGCCGTTGCTCTCGTTGATGCGGTCTTCCATCGCCAGCATGCGGTCGGTGACCTTGTGCTCGGTGAAGTCGATGCGCTGCGTGAGCTGCACGTTGTTCTCGGTGAGCTGGCGGTGCACCTCGGGGCCGACGGCCTCGAGCGTGGTGCGCACGAACGCCAGTCGTTCCTCGACGGCGGAGGCGAGCGCCTGGTTGCCCTCGTCCATGCGCGATGCCAACGCGATGGTGGTGTCGTTGACGTGCTGCACGAGTGCCGAGGCCTGCTCGTCGAAGCGGCGGGTGGCGCGCTGCAGCTCGTCGATGCGAGCGTGCGCGGCGGCGCTCTGGCTGTCCATCTGGTCGCGGAGGTTGGCGAGCTCCTCCATGTCGAGCGCGGTGCTGTTGGCGCTGGCGAGCAACCGGTTCTCGGTGTCGACGAGCGCGGCCTGCTGTTGGCGATCGAACTCGGCGAGGCGGCCGTCGAACGACTGCTGGAGCTCGGTGCGGGTGGCCTGGGTGACCTGGTGCAGCTCGCTGCGTGCCGCCTCCGACGTGCGCTGGTTGGCGTCGACCTGGGCGAGAGCGGCCTCGAGGCGCGAGTTGAACTCTTCACGCAGCTCGGTCTTGGCGGCCTCTGCAGCCTGACGTGCCGCGTCGACCTGCTTGCCCATCGCCGAGACGTACTGGGTGAGCTGACGTTCGACTGCGGACGCGATGGTTGCGGCCAACGCCTCGGTCGCCGAGGCGGAAAGTGCCGGTGAGTTGGGAGATGTCCCGCTCATTGCGTGCCTTCCGATGTCGTCGGGTGCCCCTGGCAGGGGTGTTGCTCCGTTGCCACGTTTAGTTATCGGACCGTCTTGCCCAAGTCTTGAGAGATTGCTCCGAAGGAAGTGCCGTCGAGCTTACGCTGTGTCGCGTGAGCGATCCGCGCCAGTCAACCCTCTCCGTCGAACCCTTCGTCACCGGCCAACGCGCCGAGGTGGAGGCCGTGCTGGCCAGGGCGTTCTGGCCCGACCCGCTCTTCGGTTTCTTCTGCCGCGACCTGGTCATCGAGCACTCGATGCTGCCTCGGGTGTTCGCCGCCTTCATGGCCGACGCGGTGCCGTTCGACACCACCTGGGTGGCCAACGCGGGTGAGCGGGTGATGGGTGCGGCGGTCTGGATCCCGCCCGAGGGCATGCCCCGCTCGAAGAAGCGCGACGCACTGATGCAGGCCCGCATGGCGCGCATCCTGCTCACCGGACGCAACCGCCGCAAGGGCCTCGCCCTGCTCGACGCAGTCGACAAGGTGCACCCGCACGACCCGCACTGGTACCTCGTGCTGCTCGGCACCGACCCGCTCGTGCAGGGCAAGGGCGTCGGCGGGCAGCTGCTGCAGCCGGCGCTCGACCGCGCCGACGCCGACGGCGTTCCCTGCTACCTGGAGACCCAGAAGGAGCGCAACCTGTCGTTCTACGCCCGCTTCGGGTTCCAGCAGGCAGACGAGCTACGGGTGCCCGGCGCGCCACCCGTGTGGACCATGCGACGCGAGGCCCGGTGAGCGCCGTGCCGGGTCCTTCAGCAGCCAGTCCTTCAGCAGCGGGTCCTTCGGCGGCGAGTGCTTCGGCGGCGGGTCCGGGTTTCAGGGTGCACCTCATCGACGGCACCTACGAGCTCTTCCGCCAGCACTTCGGCATGGTCGCCCGCCATGACGATCCCGGCCCCAACGCGGCGGCCGCCGCGGTGGTGGCCAGCACGCTGCAACTGGTGTCGGCGGGCGCCACCCATGTGGGTGTGGCCAGCGATCACGTCATCGAGAGCTTCCGCAACGACCTGTGGCCCGGCTACAAGACGAGTGCGGGGATGGAGCCCGTGCTGCTCGCCCAGATCCCGGTGATGGAGGAGCTGCTGGTCGCGGCCGGGTTCACGACCTGGGCGATGGTGGAGCACGAGGCCGACGACGCCCTGGGGGCAGCTGCCGCCGTGGCTGCCGAGGACCCTCGAGTCGGGCGAGTGGTCATCTGCACGCCTGACAAGGACCTGGCCCAGTGCGTCATCGG
>PMCN01000224.1 GCA_003154135.1 Acidimicrobiaceae bacterium | reverse complement strand
TTCGCCCGCAACCACAACGTCCCCGTCCACGTCCGTTCCGCGTTCACCTGGGAACCGGGCACGTGGGTCACGTCACAGGAGCCCAACATGGAAGACCCCATCATCTCCGGCGTCGTCACCGACACGAGCGAGGCGAAGGTCACCGTCGTCGCCGTACCCGACCGGCCCGGCATCTCCGCCGCCTTGTTCGAGCCGCTCGCCGCGGCCAACGTCAACGTCGACATGATCGTGCAGAACACCAGCCACGACGGCACCACCGACATCAGCTTCACCATCCCNNGGGTGTCGAGCACGATGCCGGGATCGCCAAGATCAGCCTGGTGGGCGCCGGCATGAAGACCAGCCCCGGCATCGCCGCCAAGATGTTCCGCGTACTCGCCGACAACGACATCAACATCCAGATGATCAGCACGTCGACCATCCGCATCAGCGTGGTCACGTCCGCCGCCGATCTCGAACGGGCGGCGCGCGCGCTGCACACCGCGTTCGGGCTCGACTCCGGCCAGGCGTACTCGGCGCCCCTGCCCGAGCGCAAGTAACCGGCGTCACCCTGAGGCTGCCGTGCTGGTCGGCGGCCCGGCTGGCACACTGGTGGGGTCATGACGCTGCGCAGACAACACGTCCCCTGGAAGGCCGCCGGATCGGCCTCCGAGCACCAGCACTCCGGCGACGACGTCGTGCGCGAGACGGGCTGGGTGTTCAACAACCAGACCGGCAGCGAGCTCACCCTCGACGAGTTCGTCGCCACGGGCGACCAGGAGACCATCGCCTACCTCGACGCGTTCGGCCTCTACGGCCCGCAGCTCGCCGACCAGACGATGGTCGAGATCGGCAGCGGCATCGGCCGCATGACGGCCAGCTTCACCCGCATGTTCGCCAAGGTGGTGGCGTGCGACCTCGACGCGGCGTTCCTCGAGCGCTGCCGCGAGACCGTGGCCCAGTTCGGCCAGTCGTCGCACCTGCAGACCAGCCACGTCTCCGACGGTCGCACGCTCGACCTCGCCGACCACTCCACCGATCTCGTGTTCAGCTACATCACGCTCCAGCACTGCCACCACGACGACGCGCTCGCGCTTGCTGCCGGGGCCGTGCGGGTCACCAAGCCGGGCGGGCACGTGGCGCTCAACTTCCGTACGTGGGTGGCGCAGGACGTGGTGCTGTGGCCGGCGGGCAAGATCACGCGCGCCACGTGGCGCCTGCCCCGCGTCGGCGCGAAGCTCGCCCAGATGCGCCTCCCCGCCCGCCTCGGCTGGCAGGCCAACCGACTCTCGCCGCGCGAGGTGCTGGGGGCGCTGGGCGACTCGCTCAGCGACGTGTGCATCGTGCGCTCGCCGCAGCGCAGGGCGTTCGGCCTGCCGCACACCACCGACGCCGAGTTCGAGGGCGTGCACCGCAGCCACTGGTGGCTCGTCGCCCGCGTGGTGTAGCGCTGAAACCGGCGCGCCATCGCCGCGCCCGCGCGGAGCGTTATTTCCGGCTCCTTCCGGCGCGTGGGCCGTTAGCCTTTTCGCCATGCGAGTAGGTGTTGTCGGAGCAACCGGTCAGGTGGGCGCAGCAATGCGCGCCATCCTCGAAGAGCGCAACTTCCCCGTCGACGAGATTCGTTTCTTCGCGTCGGCGCGCAGCGCGGGCAAGACCCTGCCGTGGAAGGGCACGGAGATCGTCGTGGAGGACGCGTCGACCGCCGACCCCACCGGTCTCGACGTCGCCCTCTTCTCGGCCGGCGCCACGTCGTCGAGGGCGCTGGCGCCGAAGTTCGCCGCCGCCGGTGTGATCGTCATCGACAACTCGTCGGCCTGGCGCATGCACCCCGATGTCCCGCTGGTGGTGAGCGAGGTGAACCCGCAGGAGGTGCACCACGCGCGCATCGGCATCATCGCCAACCCCAACTGCACCACCATGGCCGCGATGCCCATCCTGAAGCCGCTGCACGACGAGGCCGGTCTCGTGCGCGTGGTGGCCAGCACCTACCAAGCGGTCAGCGGCGGTGGGATCGCCGGTGTCGACGAGCTCGACAAGCAGGCACGCGAAGTGGTCGGCAACGCCCGCGAGCTGGCCTACGACGGCGAGGCCGTGGTGTACCCCACGCCCGTCAAGTTCGCCAAGCCCATCGCGTTCAACGTGCTGCCCTACGCCGGCTCGTACGTCGACGACGGCTCGCTCGAGACCGATGAGGAGCAGAAGCTCCGCAACGAGAGCCGCAAGATCCTCGACATCCCCGACCTGCGGGTCAGCGGCACCTGCGTGCGCGTGCCGGTGTTCACCGGTCACTCGATCAGCATCAACGCCGAGTTCGCACGCCCGATCAGCGTCGAGCGTGCCATCGAGGTGCTCGGCGCCGCGCCGGGTGTGGCGTTGCTCGACGTGCCCACCCCGCTCGAAGCTGCGGGCAAGGACCCCAGCTACGTCGGTCGCATCCGCCAGGACACCTCGGTCGACGGCGGACGCGGGCTGGTGCTGTTCCTGAGCAACGACAACCTCCGCAAGGGCGCCGCCCTCAACGCGGTGCAGATCGCCGAACTGCTCGTCTGATCACGCGCTGATCACACGCCGCCCACCAGGGCGCCCAGCCGTGCGGTGCCTCGTGCCATGGCGACGGCGAGCAGCACCGCGCACACCGCCAGCGCGCCGTGACGCGCCGCGTGCACGATGAGGGCGCCGTGCAGATCGGACAGCTTGGCCGGCAGCTTGCCGATGGCGTAGCCGGTGAGGCCGATCGCCGATCGCACGATGTAGACGGTCTGCCAGCGTGCGACGGCGCGACCGTCGTCGCCCCGTCCGGTCGCCACCTTGCGCAGCTCGGTGAACGGCAGCCACCACTGGCCGATGGGGATGACCCAGCCCCATCGCGCCATCGTCGGCTTCACCGCAACGTTCCCCAGCTCGACCGCTCGGTCGGACAGCCGCCCCGACCAGGTCACGACGCCGACGAGGTTGACGACGACGGAGGCGATGATGATCCAGTTCAGCCAGCGCGCGGTGGTGAGCAGCGGCTGCAGCGACATGCCCGCCGCCTGGCCGTCGAGCAGGTTGCCCACCCGCCAGCTGCGCAACGCGAGCACGACGGTGTTGCCCACCTCGGCGACTGCTGCCACCAGGAGGCTGACGATCATCATCAGGCGCAGGGGTGTCAGTGCCGGCGCCGGGCCCGGGCGCACGGCGGCCTCGTACGAGACGTAGCCGGGAGGGGGAGCGTCGAATCCGCCGGGCGTGGACATCGACGCAGTGTGGCACACCGCCGGAGTGTGCAGCCGCTAGAACGGTGCGATGGATCTCGCCGAGCTGCAGGACGTCATCGAGCGCACGTTCGGCGAGCGCGACCGCGCCCGCGGCGTGCCGGCGTCGGTGGCCTGGTTGGCCGAGGAGGTGGGCGAGCTGGCGCAGGCCGTGCGCAAGGGCTCCTCCGAGCAGCAGGTGCACGAGTTCGCCGACGTCATCGCCTGGGTGGCCACCCTCGCCAACCAGATGGGCGTCGACCTCACCGCCGCCATCGAGCGCTACGCCGGCGGCTGCCCCCGCTGCCGCACCATCCCCTGCGCCTGCCCCTGACCGCGACCCCTTGCGGCCCCGGCCCGGCCGTACCCACCCGAGCCGTACCCAGGTCGGGCGCGAAACCGCTCGCCTGCGGCTCACCACGCGCCCACGGGTCCGCTTCCTCCCAACTTCGAGACGATTCGTTCCCGTGGGCGCGATTCGTGCCGAGGGCGTCGGTCGGCGGGGTCAGCGACCGGTGGCGCCGTCGAGCACCTCGCGGATGATGTCGGCGTGACCGGCGTGGCGGGCGGTCTCCTCGAGCAGGTGGGCGACCACCCACCGCAGGCTCACGTTGGGTTCGGCATCGATCGCGCGACACATGTCGGTGAGGTCGTGCGCGGCCACGATGGCGTCGACACGGCTCCAGACCCGCCGGTAGACGGCCACCGCGTCGGGCAAGGTGGCGGCGGGCGTGCCGTCGTACGTCTCGCCGGCGAATCGGTGCACCACCCACAGCTGCTCGGCGTTGGCCAGGTGCTGGGCGAGCCACAGCAGGCTGGTGCCGCTGGCGACGGGCGAGAACCGGGCGCCGGCATCGTCGATGCCGTGCACCTTCCGCACGAACGACTCGCGGTGGTACTGCCAGAGCGCCATCACGGTGCTTCGTTCGTCGTCGTCGATGCGGGGAGGCCGCAGGTCGGGCATGGCCGCGACGGTAGCAATGCCCGCCTTTCGGCGGGCATTTGCTGGTCGGGGTGAGAAGATTTGAACTTCCGGCCTCCACGTCCCGAACGTGGCGCGCTAACCAAGCTGCGCTACACCCCGTAGCGAGGAACGATGCTATCCGGCGACGGGTGCGTCTTCCTCAACGGTTTCGGCCCCTGCGTCGTCAGCAGGCGCCGGCTCGGGTGCCGGGAAGAGCAGTGCACGCACTGTGCGTTTGAGGGTGAGCGGGTCGGTGGGCTTGATGAGCCAGGCGTCGGCGGCGGAGCGCTTGGCCAGGTGCACGTCGGCCTTGCGGTCGAGCAGCATGAGCACCTTCACGTCGGGGATGCTGCCCGAGCTGTGGTCGAGGCGCAGGTCCATCGACACGGCCATGCCGCCCTTGGAACCGATCTGCAGGTCGAGGATGGCGAGGTCGACGCCTCCCTCCGACACCAGGCGGCTCACCTCGCGACCTTCACTGCAGATGGTGAACGACACGTCGGGGCCGCTGAGCGCGGCAGTGACGTCATTGGCGACGTAGGCGGCATCGGTGGCGACGAGGATGTGCACGGCGCAGACGTTACCGGCTGCGCAGCCGACGGGAGAAAGCGCCGCGCTGGTTCGCGCCGTGGCGCGGGAGCGCTCAGGCCGGCGTGTCGAACAGCAGGCCGCGGATCTGCAGCAGCGCGTCCATCGTGTGCACGTCACCAGGGAGCGTGGGCACGAACGTGGTGTGCACGTCGACGGGGAGCGCCGGGTCGGCGAGCAGCGCGGCCGCATGCACTCGCTCGGCGCGCGCCGTGGCGCGCATCTCGCGCAGGTTGTCGTAGAGCAGCGCCGCGTCGGCGTTGCGCGGCCTGCGGGTGGGCGGGTCGCCGAACTGAGGCGTGCAACGATTGACCACCACCGCGCTCACCGACAGGTCGCTGCCCTGCAGGCGAGCGGCGAAGAAGCGGGCCTCCTCGATGGTGTCGGCCCGCGGTGAGGCCACCAGCACGAAGCGAGTGGTGTCGCTCTGCAGCAGCTCGATCACCTCGTCGGCCCGTTGGCGGAAGCCGGTCTCCATGCCCGAGAACGCCTGGAAGAACGCAACTGCATCGGCCAGCACATCGCCGCCCACCACCTTGCCGATGGTGCGCAAGATGGGTTGCGTGGCCACGTTGAGCACCCTCAACCCGCGGCGGGTGGGCATCATCAGCAAGCGGAAGAGCGGGTGGTTGATGAACTTGGCGAGGGTGCCGGGGGCATCGAGGAAGTCGAGTGCGTTGCGGGTGGGCGGGGTGTCGACGATGACCAGGTCGAAGCGCTCGTCGGCGTGCAACGCGTGCAACCGCTCGGCCGCCATGTACTCCTGCGTGCCCGAGAGCGAGCCGGCGACGTTGTGGTAGAAGCGGTTGGCGAGGATGCGCTCCGCCTGCTCGGTGTCGGCAGCGTTGGCCCGCACCAGCCCGTCGAACGTCGTGGCCGTGTCGAGCATCAGCGCCCACAGCTCGCCCGGCCCGTCGGCGGGCAGCTGCACCGGGTCGTTGCTCAGCCCGCCGGGCACGCCCAGCGCGTCGGCCAGCCGCTTGGCCGGGTCGATGGTGACCACCACCGCCCGGCGGCCGAGACGTGCGGCCTCCAGGCCCAGCGCCGCGGCGGTCGTGGTCTTGCCCACGCCACCCGAGCCGCAGCAGACGAGCACCCCGGCGGAGCCGAGCAGGCCGTCGAGCGTAGGGGCGGTCATTCGCAGTCCCAGCCGGCCGCGAGGGTGTCGACCGCGGCCGCCCCGAGCACGGAGCCGGCCACCAGCGGCAGGACGAGCTGCGGGAGGGCCAGCAACCCCGCCAGGCGCTCGCGTTCGGCTGCGTGCATCCCGCGTCGGGCGTTGCGGAACTCGGCCGCGGCCCGCATCGGCGAACCCTCGGGCGCAGCCTCGGCGGGCAGCAACGCGCCGACGTCGACCGCGTTGACCACCACCGGCGTCAGGTGCACACCGATGCGCTCCTCCAGGGCGTACGCCGTTTCCACGGCCTCGTTGACGGGAGTGGTCTCGGGGAGCGTGACCAGCACCACCTGGCAGCGCGTGGGATCGGCCAGCATCTCGGCCACCTCGCTCGCCTGCGTGCGGATGGGGCCGCCGCGCACCGTGGCCAGCAGGCTCTTCGCCGAGAGCAGGAACGTGATCGCGTGGCCCGCCGCCGGCCCGTCGACCAACACCAGGTCGTAGAGGCCGCCTCGCTCGAGCTGCTTGATCTTGCCGAGCACCACGATGTCATCGATGCCGGGGCTGGCGGTGGCGACCACGTCGATGATGCCGCTGGTGGCGAGCCGTTTCGCCACCCGCGACAAGCCGTGCGTGTCGAGGTACTCGCCGAGCGCGGCGCTGGCCGAGATGTGCTGCACCTCCACGTCGGGCAGGAGCTGGTCGAGCGTCGGCTTTCCGTCGAGCTCGACCACGAGCACCCGAAGTCCGCGACGGATTGCTGCTCGCGCCAGAACGGCAGTTACCGTGGTCTTCCCAACCCCGCCCTTGCCGGCCACGACGGCAACCCGGGCGGTGGAGACGAACTGCAGCGGATCCACGCTCTTTTTCGGAGGCACTTGTGCGCAGACTAGCGATCGCCCTTCTCTTTGCCCCGCTCGCGGGCCTGGCTGGGCTGTCACTCCTCGGGTCGGTCGCCCACGCTTCCACCCCTCCCACCACCTCGGCGACGGCCACGGGCAGCGGCAACCAGGTCGCCCCCGACCTGGCGCCGGTCGACGTGTTGCAGGTGTCCGGCCTGTTCGATCAGGTCACGGTGCGGTCCGTCATCGACGCCATCGGCCGCGCCGAGCACAACGGGTCGCAGGCCCTCATCCTGCAGCTCAACACCGATGGCGCCATCGTCAGCGACGCCGACATGGCCCGGGTGCTCCAGCGCGTTGCCGACACCAAGGTCGCGATCGGCGTGTGGGTAGGCCCGTCGCGCGACGCACGCGCGTATGGCACCCCTGCACAGCTCTTCGGCGTCGCCGATGTCACCGCCATGGTGGCCGGCAGCCGCATCGGCCACACCGGCCCACTGCTTCCCCTCACCGGCGGCGACAAGGTCGACCTCGGCCCGGCAGGTGACCAACTGCGCACCGGGTCGATGTCGTTCTCCGAGGCGCGCCGGCTCGACGTGCTCAAGCTCGACACGCCCGACCAGGGCGTGCCCACCGTGCGCAGCATGGTGTTGGCGATGGACGGCGTCACGCTCGCCGATGGCACGAAGCTCGACACCGTCACGCAGCGTCTCAACGATCAGGGCCAGACCGAGAACGTCGCCACGCTCGTGCGCTTCAGCGGGCTGGGGCTCATCGAAACCATGTTCCACACCGTCTCCAGCCCGGAGATCGCGTTCCTGTTCTTCGTCATCGGCGCCTGCCTCTTGATCTTCGAGTTCTTCACCGCCGGGGTGGGCGTGGCCGGCCTGGTGGGCGCGGTGCTGGCCGTCCTCGGCTGCTACGGCCTCTCGGCGCTGCCCACGCGCACGGGCGCCATCGTGCTGCTCGTGCTCGCCATGCTCGCGTTCGCCATCGACGTGCAGGTGGGCATCCCACGGTTCTGGACCGGTGTGGGCACCGCGCTGTTCGTGCTCGGGGCGTGGTTCCTCTACGAGCCGCTGCCAGGCAACGACCTCCGGCTCGGCTGGCTCACGCTCGTCGTGGGAGTGGGTGGCGTGCTGCTCACGTTCGTCGTCGGAATGCCCTCGATGGTGCGCACCCGATTCGCCACGCCCACCATCGGTCGCGAGTGGATGATCGGCAAGTCCGGGTCGGCCGTCGGCGCCATCAGCCCTGAGGGCGTCGCCCAGGTGGGCGCGGCGAAGTGGCGGGCGCGCACCAACCGCGCCACGCCCATCGCGGCGGGTGCCGAGCTGCGCGTGGTGGCCATCGACGGTGTCACCCTCGAGGTCGAGCCGGCCGAGGGCGGTGCCCGCGACTACCGCGAGAGGCGGCCGAAGGCGAACGCCGACGCGGGCGGCATCGACGACGTGCTCGGTCACTGAGCCGCTGAGTCAGAGTCGCGGAGGCACGTCGAGTGATCGTGGTCGACAAGCGCACGTTCGTGCAGGGTCGAGCCGCGGGCTACAGCGTCGCAGGTGAGGGCCTGCCGGTGGTGCTGCTGCACGGCTGGGCGTTGGGTCAGCACACCTACCGCGAGGTCATCGAGCGCATCGCCGACCAGGGCTGCCAGGTCATCGCGCCCGCGATGCCTGGCTTCGGCGGCACTGCCGAGCTGCCCGGTGAGGCGTTCTCGCTGCGCGGCTACGCGAAGTGGGTGGCCGACCTGCTCGACGGGTTGGGCATCGAGGAGCCGGCCGTCGTCGTCGGTCACTCCTTCGGAGGCGGCGTGGCGGTGCGGTTCGCGCACGACCACCGCGCACGCGTCCGCAGCCTCGTGCTCGTCAACTCCATCGGCGGCTCCTCGTGGCGCAGCGGCCGCACCCTGCGCAGCATCACCGAGCGTCCGTTGTGGGACTGGGGTCTGCACTTCCCGGGCGACGTGTGGCCGATCCGCCAGGCAACCCGCGTGTTGCCCGTGGTGGCGGAGGACTTCCTGCCCAACCTCATCCGCAACCCGCGAGCCATCGTCAAGGTGGCCAACCTCGCTCGTCGCGCCGACCTGCGCAGCGAGCTGGAAGCGCTGCGCGACAGCGGGTTGTCGATCAGCATCATCTGGGGCACCCGTGACGGCGTCATCCCGCGCGAGTCGTTCGAGGCGCTCTGCGTCGCATCCGGCGTGGAGGGCACCGTGGTGGAGGGTTCTCACAGCTGGCTGCTGGCCGATCCGCAGCACTTCGGTGAGGTGATCACCAACGACGTGACCATCGCCAAGGCCGCCCGCGAGCTCGAGAAGCGAGCCGCCCCCGCCCCGCAGAAGGGCCTGCGACGCGTGCCCAGCCTGTCGACCCGCCGCCGCCGTCCCCCCACGCCCTGACCGCCGCTCGACCCGCCCGAGTGGGTGGTCCCCACCTGAGTGGGTGGTCCCCACCCGAGTGGGTACTCGCGCCCCGGGGTGCGAGTGAGCACTCGGGTCGCGCGGTGCCACTCGAGCGGTGCGCTCCCACTCTGGTGGGGCTCTGCCACTCGAGCGGCACTCGAGCGGCACTCGCCGGAGCGCCCGGGTCCGCACCCGAGTGGGTACTCGCTCCCCGGGTTGCGAGTGAGCACTCGGGTGGCGCTCACCCACTCGGGCCGGGGTAGGGGTCAGAGCGGGGGGAGCTTGGGGCCGGCGATGCGGACGTCGTCGCGGCGGCGGGTGATGCCGCGGGCGTCGAGCTCGGAGGCCAGCGGCACGCTGTGCTTGCGGGTGACGCCGAGCGCCTCGCGGAACTGGCTCATCGTGAACCCGGCGGGGTGATCGCGCAGCAGCACCGCAGCGGTGTGTGCCGCCCGGTCGACGGCCGACGGGTGGAACACGAGCCCGTCGCGTTCGATGACGAGCTTGCGCCGCACCAGCTCGCGCAGCTGCACACGATCGACGCTCGCAGGATCGGGCGGCGCGCAGCCGGCAGCGGCCAGGGTGAGGAGGAACGGGTGCTGGGCGAACTGGTCGACCGCGCCGGCAGCGTGCGCCCTGCCCGCGTCGACGTCGATCCCGTCGAGCGTGGCCAGCAACGCGCGGGCGCGGGGTTCCAGGGTCGCCACGTCGAGGCCCAGCTCGCCGGCGGCAGCGACCGCACCGCGCACCTGCTGTTCGGCCGCGGCGAGCGCCTGAGGGTGCACCACCCACTCGCCCAGTGTGGCAACGCGCCGATGACCGGTGAGCGCCTCCAGCTCGTCGGCCGTCACCCAGCCGTGCTCGGCCACCACGCGGTCGATGTCGTGGTCGGGTCGGGCCTTCGACGCGGGCAGCACCGGTGCCACGTCGAGCATCTCCCCACCGCCCACGGTCTCGTCGCGTCCGCTCTCGCGCAGGACGAAGCGGTCGCCCATCACGAGCGGCAGCGGTGCGGCGAGGTGCAGGCGTACGAGGCCGGTGCCGCCGGGCGCGATGCTCTCGTGCCCGAGCACTCGCACGCGCACGGGGAACTCGCCGGAACCGATGTACGCCATGAACGCGCCGCGCCGCGACACCTGATGCGTGAGCGCCGGCAGCACGTCGAGCGTGGCGTCGACGCGTCGGCTCGGCCGCCACTGCGCCGGGCGCACCACCACGTCGCCGCGTGCCAGTTCGCTGTGGTCGACGCCGACGAGGTTGAGCGCCACACGGTTCCCGGGCCCGATGACGTCGTGGCGCAGGCCGTGCGACTGGATGCCGCGGACGCGCACGGGGTGCCCGCCGGCACTCAGCTGGTCGTCGACGCGCACGCTGCCACCGGTGAGCGTGCCGGTCACCACGGTGCCGCTGCCCTTTGCCGCGAACACGCGGTCGATCCACAGCCTCGGCCGCCCTCGGTCGACCGACGCCGGCGTGGTGGCCATCAACGCGGACAGTGCGGCTCGTAGCTCGTCGAGTCCGGCGCCCGTGGTGGCGCTCACGCCCACGATGGGTGCGTCGGCGAGGAACGTGCCGGCCACGTGATCGCGCACGTCCATCTCCTGCAGCGCAGCCCACTCGGCGTCGACCGCGTCGATCTTGGTGAGCGCGATCAGCCCGTGCGCGAGGCCGACGAGCTGCAGGATGCGGAGGTGCTCCTCGCTCTGCGGCTTCCAGCCCTCACTGGCCGACACGACGAACATGCACGCGTCGACTCCGCCCACCCCGGCCAGCATGTTGCGCAGGAACCGCACATGGCCCGGCACATCGACGAAGCTCACTGCCTCGCCACCCGGCAGGTCGGTGTGCGCGAAGCCGAGGTCGATGGTGAGACCTCGACGCCGTTCCTCGTCCCAACGATCGGGGTTGGTGCCGGTGAGCGCCTGCACCAGCGACGACTTGCCGTGATCGACGTGGCCGGCGGTGGCTACGACACGCATGCGCGCAGGCACGCGGCCACGTGCTCGTCGTCGGACGGGTGGATGGTGCGCAGATCGAGCATCGTCGCTCCGTCGCGCGTGCGGGCGACGATCGGCGGATCGAACGCTCGCAACGCGGCCAGCCGGTCGCCGGGCACGCGCACGGCGAGCGACGGGATCACCGTGCCTGGCGCGCTGCCCGCACCGGGCACGGCCTCGCTGGGAACAAGGTCGCCCACGCCCGCGGCGCGCACCACGGCGTCGCCGCGCGCCCGCAGTTCGTCGAGCGGGGCAACCACCATCTGCCAGAACGGCACCGTGCGCGCCGCGCTGCGATCGAGGTGAGCCAGCGCAACCCGCTGCAACGCGAGGAGCACGTGTGCGCCGGGCCGCAACGCTCGGGCCAACGGGTGTGCCGAGCACACCGCGACGAGGTCGGCGCGGCCGGCGATGATGCCGGCCTGCGGGCCGCCGAGGAGCTTGTCGCCGCTGAACGTGACGAGCGCGGCGCCGGCCGCCAACGTCTGCCTCGCGGCGGGTTCACCGGCGAGCCACGCCGGGGGAGGCCCACCGAGCCATGGGCACGACGCGTCGACGAGACCGCTGCCGATGTCGGCCACCACCGGCACGGCGAGCGCGGCGAGCTGCTCGACCGACGTGCCCTCCACGAACCCTTCGATGCGGTAGTTGCTCGGGTGCACCTTCAGCACGAGCGCCACGTCGGCACCCTTGCGTCCGAGCGCCTTCGAGTAGTCGGCGAGACGCGTTCGGTTGGTGGTGCCCACATCGACCAGCCGCGCGCCCGACTGCTCCATCACTTCCGGCACGCGGAAGCCGCCGCCGATCTCGACGCTCTCGCCGCGGCTCACGAGCACCTGCCGGTCGCGTGCGAGCGCCGCAAGCACGAGCAGCACTGCGGCGGCGTTGTTGTTGACCACCATCGCGGCCTCCGCCCCACACAGCGATGCGAGCACACCGCCAACCGCTCGCTGGCGCGATCCGCGCTCGCCGGTGGCGAGATCGAGCTCGATGTTGATGGCACGCGCCGGATGGTCCAACGCGAGCGGCGCCCGGCCGAGGTTGGTGTGCAGCAGCACCCCGGTGGCGTTGACCACCGGCGACAACAACGTGCGGCGGTGGTGCACCGCTCGGGCCAGCGCGGCTTCGGGCGACCAGTGCTCGGCACCGTCGGCGACGGCGGTGCGGGCCAGCTCGACGCACAGCGCGTGCGGCAGCCCGCTGGGCGCCATGGCGCGGGCGAGGGCATCGACGCTGGGAGGGCGTCCTGCCGGGCTCATCCCGGCCGAGCGTACCCGCACCTACACTCGGGTTCGCCATGCTGTCCGTCGCCATCGTGCCTCTCGATCCCGAGCTTCCGCTGCCCGCCTACGCCCACCCCGGCGACGCCGGACTCGACCTGCGTGCCCGCGAGGACGGCTGGGTGCCGCCGGCCGGTGGTCGCCTGCTGATGCCCACCGGCATCGCCATCGCCGTCCCGCCCGGGCATGCGGGGTTCGTACTGCCGCGCAGTGGCAACGCACTCAACCATGGCGTCACCGTGGCCAACGCTCCCGGCCTCATCGATGCGGCGTACCGCGGCGAGATCAAGGTGGTGTTGCTCAACACCGACCCGCACCACGGGTTCCAGGTGCACCGCGGCGACCGCATCGCACAGCTCGTGGTGCAGCGCGTCGAGGCCGTCGAGTGGCAGGTGGTCGAGTCGCTCGACGGCGACGACCGCGGTGGTGGCTTCGGTCACACCGGCCGCGGCTGATCTTTACAGCGAGCAGACGGTCGGATCTGTCACGATGGATGCCGTGGGAGCGGCGGGCAGATTACGTCTGGCAAGAGCGTTCGCAGTCGCCGGCGTGGGGCTGTGCGTGCTGGGTACCACCCTGCCCTGGCTGCGTTCGGGTGAGCGCGCCCGCTCGAGCTATCAGCTCGCCGGTCTCGCCGGGCGACTGTTCGACGGCCCCACCGACACGGTGGCGCACGTNNTGCTCGTCACCCGTGTCCCCCTGCCCGGACTGGTCGGGCTGTGGGTCACCTGGCTCGGTTCGCTCGCCGCAATCGCGGCCCTCTTCTTCGTCCCCCGTCGCATGGCCCCGATCGTGCCCGACAGCTTGGAGCAACACTGATGGAACCCTTCGACGCACCCGATCCCGCGAACGCACTCCCTCCTCCCATCGTCGCCGGCGGCCCCGGCGCCACGCCTGAGGCGCAGTGGGTGCCTTCACCTGTTCTCGCGTCGCGGTCGAGGAAGGGTCGTCTGTTCGGTGCGCTCGGTGCCGTCGCGGTGCTCGCCGTCGGCGGCGTGATCGTCGTCAACAACATCAGCTCCGCGTCGGGCGGCTTCGACTCGCCGCAGGCAGCGGTGACGGCGCTGTTCAAGGCCGCCGAGCAGGAAGACATCCTCGGCGTCGTCGACGTGCTTCGCCCCGGTGAGCGCTCGATGGTGCGCGACACGCTGCTGCCGCTGGAGCAGCAGATGGAGCGCCTCGCCGTGCTCGACAAGAGCGTCGACATGCACAAGTTGCCGGGCCTGCAGGTCACCGTCGCCGGACTCACGAGCACCACCGACGCGCTGGCCGATCGGGTTGCGGTCGTCACGCTCACCGGTGGCACCATCACCGCCAACGCCACCATCGCCGACCTGCCGCTCGGCAAGCTGGTGCGCGACCAGATCGACAAGGGCGGCTCGCCGGCCACCACGTCTGGGCCCACGACCGAGCAGCTCAAGGGCGTGAAGATCGCCACGGTGAAAGAAGACGGCCGCTGGTACGTCTCGTACGGCTACTCGATCGCCGAGGATCTGCGCACGTCGGCCGGCAAGCCCGTGCCCGACTTCGCTCACCCGATCCCCGCACCGGGAGCCGACAGCCCGGAGGGAGCGGTGAAAGGACTCACCGACGCCATCTCGTCGTTGGACCTGGCGGGCATGATCGGATCGCTCGCGCCGGGGGAGTTTGCCGCGCTGCACGACTACGGCACGCTGTTCGTGCCCGACGCTCAGAAGCGCATCGATTCGTGGAAGGGCGACAGCGGCGTGAAGATCTCCGTCACCGAGGGCACGCCCACGGTGGACCAGCACGGTGACACGGCGTATGTGACCTTTGCGACGGCTGCGGTCTCGGCCACGTGGAGCGATGGCTCGCTGAGCATGTCGATCGACGGCAAAGGGTGCGCCACGGTGAAGGCCGAGGTGTCGGGCACCACCACTGCCGACAAGACGGTGTGTGCCGGCGATGCCACCAAGGACACCGGCGTGCCTGCCGACGTGCAGCCGATCCTCGAGCGTCTGAAGGACGTGACCGGACGCGTCGTGGTGGTGCGCGAGAACGGGCACTGGTACGTGGCACCCGTCCGCACGATGTTCGACCTCGTCGATCAGGCACTCAGTGCGTTCAAGAGCTTCGACGACCTGAAGACGGTGGGCAACTGGATCTCGACCTCGTTCGCCGACACCATCTTCGGCAACACCGACTCGTCGTACAGCGACTGCGGGGCCGAGGTGCTGACGGTGAACACCGCGATCCAGGCGTACAGCGCGGCGAACGGTCGGTACCCGGCGACGCTCGACGAGCTCGTACCCGACTACCTGTTCCAGGTGCCGACGGCCGACGGCGCGTCGGGCGCGGGCACCTACGACGCCGGCACGGGCACGTACACAGCAGACCCGTCGGTGGGTGACTGTTCGTCGACCGCGACGACGATCGCGTTCCCTGGCGACACCGTGCCCTTCGACACCACGCCCTCCGGAACGACACCGGGCGGCTCGACCACCGACACCTTCCCGAACTACCCGACCGACCTGAGCCCTGCACTCAAGGCGTTCGACGCGGCGTACCGGACCGAGGTCACCAAGGACGGCGACCCGGCGAAGGCACTGACAGCGATGAGCGCGGCCGGCGCCATTCCCGCCGGCGCGCGCTTCTTCGACTACTCGGGCAAGCTCCTGCCCGTCGGGGTGTTCGACAACGTGCTCGGCATGCAACTCGACGACGGCTCAGGGCCGGCGTGCATGGTGCTCAGCTTCGACGGCACGATCTCGAGCTTCCCGATCCCGTGCCCTTCGGCGTGACGAGCCACTGACGTGTTGCGGGTCAGCCGCTAGCGACTGACGATCTGCGCCATCGCGCCGGCGCCCAGCTCGTACTCCTGNNCCGCCGTTGAGGCCGGCGAGCACCACGGCGTGGTACGGGGCACCGGTCTCGACGATCCACAGCGGGCTGCGCTGCAGCAACCCGGCGAAGTAGTCGGGGCCGCCGCACGCCGGGCCGATCTCGTACAGGCCGAGCGCCGACACGGCGTTCTGGATGTCGGACCAGCCGTACCCGTCGGTGGTGTTCATGTTCGCCGACTGCACCACTTCGTCGACCGACTTGCCGGTGAGCATCGCGATGCTCGCCGCCCAACACGTCACGTCGGTGGGCTGCGCCACCAGGTTGACGCTCTGGTTGACGGCGAGCGGGTTGTGCGAGGAGTTCTCCTCGGGTGCCGCGGAGGACGAGGAGGCCTCGACGGGCTTCCACTCCTGGGCATCGTTGTCCCACCACCACTGGCCATCATCGGAGTACTGGACGTCACTCATGCTCTTTACCTCCACTGGGTTGGGTGCCATCGTGGCCGATCCGGCCGTGCCAGTAAAGAGGTGATCTGGTTCCGGCGGATACGCGAACCGGGCCGTTACTTCCAGGCGAAGACCGGTTGCTCGAAGTCGTGCACCCGTTCGTCGGCGCGACCGTCGAGGGCGACCCACCGGAACTGCACCAGCACGGCGCCCGTCGGGGCATGGATGAGATCGCGTCCGAGCGGCACCTGCACCACCGGGCGGTCGCTCTCGGGGATGTCGACGAACCGCGGCGAATCGTCGCGCACCAGCTCGTGCAGGCCGATGCGGTACACGTGCGCCACCTCGCCCGGATCGGGTTGCAGCACCACGTCGCCCGCTGCCCACATGACCACCGGGGCGATGACGTAGCCCGACCGGGTGACGTAGTCGTCGAGTCGGCCGAGGATGCTCGACTGGTCGAGCGTGAGCCCCAGCTCTTCCTCTAGCTCGCGCAGCGCCGTCTGCTCTGCGGTCTCGCCAGGGTCGACGCGGCCACCGGGCAGTGCCCACTGCCCGCCGTGGCGGTTGAGGCCCGCAGCGCGGCGGCACAGCAGGAACGAGGCACCTCCCGCGACGTCGGTGACCGATCCGTCGAACCCGCGCACGTCGCCGGGCACCACCTTCATCTCCTCGGCGGAGAACTTGAACGGGTCGGTGGTGTCGGTGCCGGCTTCGCTGCGCACGACCACGATGGCCACCGCGGCCCGCCGATGCCCGCCCTCGATGATCGCACGCACGGTGTGCGCGGCGAGGTTGGCGCGCAACCGTTCGCGGAGCGCATCGTCGTGGGTGATCGAGTGGGTCACACGGTCACCCTACGCGGGCGCCTGTGAGCGGCGACGTGTCGCGCGGCAGACTGTGGGCATGGATCTGTCGGTCGCGGTCACGCCGTTCTACTTCGCCTCGATGGCGGCCGAACGCAAGGCCCTCCGGCGCCGTGCCGAGCGCGAGGGGCCGAGCGCCGCCGACTACGTGCCCCCCGACCCGCGCACCAGCGTCAGCATGGGTGTGCTCAGCCTCACCACCCCGCTCACCGCAGCGCTGGCCGCGTACGCGGTGCCGCGCCGCGGGCGCTCGGGCCGCGTCGGTCGCGTGGTGGTGGGGGTGGCCGTGGCCGCCGCTGCTGCGACCACCGTGGCCGACGTGGTGGTCCGCCACGCCGACACCGCCGGTGAGGCAGGCCGCAGGATGAAGGCGAGAGCCCGCGTCGTGGCCCAAGTGGGCGGTGTGACCGCCATCGCCGCCGGTGGTGTGGCGCTGACCGCCACCACCGCAGCGCTCACCAGCACGACGCGGTTGTGGCGGAAGGGGCGCGGCCGCGACCTCGGCAACGGGGTGCTGCCGTGGACTGCGGCGATGGTGTGGTGGGACCTCGCGTACTACTGGAACCATCGTCTGCAGCACGAGGTCCGCGGCATGTGGGCCATCCACGTCGTGCATCACTCGAGCGAGCGCTACAACCTCTCGACCGCGCTGCGTCAACCGGTGGCCGGCCCGTTCGGCGTGTGGGTGCCGTACGGTGCCGTGGCCGGGCTGGGCGTGCGCCCGTCGATCATCGAGACGTCGCGGGCGCT
>PMCN01000066.1 GCA_003154135.1 Acidimicrobiaceae bacterium | reverse complement strand
GTCGACTTCACCAACGTCGTGCTCATCATGACCAGCAACCTGCCGGGCGACCCACTGGGCTTCTTCAAGCCCGAGTTCATCAACCGCGTCGACGACATCATCCGCTTCCGCGCGCTCACCGAGGCCGATCTGCAGTTCATCGTCACCATCCAGCTCGAGCGGCTCAGGCAGCGCATGGCCGAACGGCGCATCACGCTCGACATCACGCCGGTGGCCATGACCCACCTGGCGCACGAGGGGTACGACCCTGCCTTCGGTGCCCGGCCGCTCAAGCGGGTCATCCAGCGCGAGATCGCCGACCCTGCCGCGCTCCTCATCCTCGAGGGCAAGGTGGGCGAAGGGGGCAGCGTCGAGGTCGACGTGGTCGACGGCGTGCTGTCGGTGCAACCCGGCTGACCGTTGGCCCGGCGCGCAGCGCGCGCTAGCTTCTGCCGATGCGGCGACCCAGCTTCGTCATCGTCCTCGCGCTGGTCACGTCGTCGCTCGGCCTCCCTGTGGCGGCACCTTCCGTTGCAGCCAGTCCCGTGCTGCCGCACAAGTCGCTGCCACCGCCGGTCACGGCCATGCAGCCGCCGACCGGTGCCACAGGTACCGACGATTCGGCAGGCGGTGCGCCCGACAACTCCATCGCACCCACCGGCACCGTCACGGCCGCACTCGACCAGTCGCTGCGCCGTGTCAACGGGTCCGCGCGAACCAAGGTGGAGATCCTCACCTCCACGCCCACGGCCGATGCGCAGTTGAGGGCCGTCGGGGCCACCTCGCTGGGCAGCATCGGTGGGGTCACGCTGGCGTCGCTCACCACCGCGCAGGTGCGGGCCGTCGCGGGCGCGCACGGTGTCACGCAGATCCGGCCGCCACTCGAGTTCAGCCGCGGCCTGCTCTCGACGCCCATGCCTCAGTCAGGTTCGACCACGACGGAGAACAGCGCCTTCCACTGGAATGCACCAGGTGACGGAACAGGCGTGAAGGTGGGCATTCTCGACTTGTTCGACCCGTCGGTGCTCGCGACACAGATCGCCAACGGCGATGTGAACGCTGTGCCCGCGTCGCAGCGGTTCTGCTTCTGGCAGGGCCAGGCGTGCGCCTTCGGCACACCCGGCTACACGCACGGCAACTCCGTGGCGGAGGTGCTCTCGGAAGGGGCTCCAGGTGCCACGCTGTTCCTGGCCGAGGTCGACACGCTCACCGACTACGCCCGAGCGATCGACTGGTTCGCGGCCAACGGCGTGACGATCATCAACCATTCCGCCACGGGCGCCTACGACGCTCCCGGCGACGGCACCGGCCCATCGGCCGCCGTCATCGACTACGCGGTGAGCAAGGGAATGGCGTGGTTCAACGCCGCGGGGAACGCTGCGCGGAACACGGCCACGGTCAAGTACTCGGGCGGCTACTTCCGCGGCAAGTGGTCCGACCCGAACAACAACCGCTGGATGAACTGGTACGGCACCGACGAGTCGCTCTCGGTCTACTGCGGGGCGCTCATGGGCGTTCGTTGGAGCGACTGGGCCCTCCCGCGCACCGACTACGACCTCTACATCAGCGACTACAGCTATCGGGGCGGCACAAACGGCAAGAAGGTGCTCGCGTCGGCCAACAACCAGGCCGCCGGCGCTGCACCGCTCGAAGGCAACGACATGCGGTGGCTGTGCAACACCGACCCTGCGTACGGGCCGGTGTACGACACCAACAAGGACGGCTTCGTCAGCCTGTGGCTGTACCGCACCACGCGCAGTACGGCGTCACCGGTTGGCGACATCATCGAGGTGATGGTGAACGGCGGGTACGTGGAGTGGCCATCGACTCCCGGCACTGCCGACATCCCGTTCGGCGACACCAAGAACCCGGGCGCGGCCTCGATCGGTGCGCTGAGCTTCAACGGATACACGGTGGCCGACTACTCGGGTCGCGGCCCCACCAACGACGGCCGGCTCAAGCCCGACTTCGTGGAGTTGGGTTGCCTCACCACATCGCTCGACGGCAGCAGCTCCGGCTGCACCAACTCGCCTTCCTCCGGCTTCCAGGGCACCAGTGCGGCGACACCGGTCGCCGCCGCAGTGGCGGCAGTCGGCGAGAGCGCCATTCCGCTGGTGACCCCCGCGTACCTGATGGCGTGGATGCGGACCATCTCGCGCTCGGTCGTGCAGAAGCCCGTGCCGAGCAACGACGAGGGTTACGGATGGCCGCAGCTTCCCGAGTACGCCCCCGCCTACGGGCAGCTCTCCGGCTACAACCCGATCACCCCCACGCGGATCCTTGACACTCGCGGCGTCAACGGCACACCACTGGGGGCGCCGATCGGTGTGCGCCTCCCCGGGTCGATCACCACCGTTCACGTCGACAAGCAGCCAGGCACCACCGTGATGCTCAACGTCACCATGGTGCATGCGCTCAACACCGGCTACCTGCAGGCGTACCCCACCCAATGGGCGGCGCCGGGCGCCACGTCGAGCGTCAACGTCGTGGCGGGACAGACCCGGGCCAACTTCGTCGTCGCACAACTGGGCCAGGCCAGCGACGTGAGCTTCTACACCAGTGCGGGCGGGCAGATCGTCGTCGACCTCGTCGGCGAGTTCGCCAGCACCCAGCTGGATCCGGGAGTCAGCAGGCTCGTGCCGTTGCGGCCGTTCGAGACGTTCGAGAGCGGCACTTCCATCACGGGCGGTTCGTGGGTCGACGTCCCGCTGGCGGGCGCACACTCCGCGACTGACAGCAGCGACGCCGTGCCGCCGGTCGACCAGACCAACGCCCAACCGACCGCCGTCGCCATCTCGGTCACGGTGAGCGGTGCGGTTGCGGGCGGCTTCCTCAGCGTGACGAAGCCCAACGTCACCACTCCCGGTGTGTCGAACCTCAACTACCAGCCTGGCGAGACACTCAGCGGTACGACGTTCCTACCTGTCGACGCCGCCACCGGAGGGGCGGCGCGGATCTTCGTTTCCACCGACGCACAGGTGCGCGTCGACATCCTCGGCTACTTCACCCGATCCCCCGGCGGCGCCGCCGGTTGGTTCAAGAGCACACCGCCGACCCGGCTGCTCGACACTCGGCTCACCAGCAAACCGGCTGACGACAGCACCGTCAGCAATCCGCTCGCGGGAAGGTCCGGGCTGCCGTACCAAGGCATCGGGGCCGTGTTCGTGAACGCGACCTCGGTGCAGTCCACAGCTCCGGGCTGGATCACCGCCGGCACGACGGCGGCCGCTGGCGAGTTCCGAACCACCTCGATCCCGGCGGCCGGATGGCCCATCGCGGCAGGCAGCTTGGCCGACGTCGACTTCGACCAGACGCTGCGGCTCCACACGTCGGTGTCGACCCAACTCATCGCCGACATCGGCGGTTGGTTCACTGCACCCGATCGACCGCTCGCCGACGGCATCACCCCCGTGCTCGAGCAGTCCGTCCGCTCCAAGGTGACCCTCCTCGACATCAGCGACGACGGAAGCCGCGTGCTGTACGAGACACAGGAGCAGTTCCCGTCGCCGCCCGATCCCAAGTTCTACGTCTTCGATCGAACGGCGATGTCGAGCACGTTGCTCGACATCGCGGGCGTCACGTCGGCGCGCTTGAGCGGCGACGGCAGCACCGTCGTCGTCGTCAGCACCAACGACCTCCTTCCCGTCGACACCAATGGGGTGAGCGACGTGTACGCATATCGCATCGCCGACGGCACGCTCGACCTCGTCTCGGTCGGGAACTCCGACGACGCCATCCGCCTCGACAGCACGAGCAACGACGGCACTCGCGTGGTCTTCGGCACGACGACGGCGCTCACCGGGGCCGACACCGACACGTACAGCGACGAATATCTGCGGGATCGCATCGCCGGCTCGACAACTTTGGTGTCGGCGACGATCGCGCCGTACAGCTCATCGCTGGGCGCGATCATCAACGGCCCTGGGACGAAGATCACCGTCAGGGGTTCGATCAACGGCGTGCAGAGCGCCCACTTCGACGAGTACGACGTCGCCACGCACGTCGAGACCGACTTCATCACGCAATACGTTTCTCCGAACAGCACGTTCGACGACGTCAGCGACGACGGTCTTACTCTCTCGTTGCTCGCCAGCGGGGGCCGCGGCATCTACCAGATCGTCGGCGGTCAGTTCGTGGAAAAGGACATTCCGATCGCCGACGCGGGCAGCGACTACACGTTCGACAGCAATGTCGGCCGTTTCGTCTTCATCGGAAACTACGTGGGCTCGATCGGAGGGAACCAGAGCTCCATCATCGAGCATCAGAGCGTGTTGCTCGTCGACCCGGTCACCGGCCTGCACCGAGCGAGCGCCACCTGGAACGGAGCACTCAGCAACGGAAACCCCACGCACGCCCTCATCAGCGACGACGGGATGTGGGTGGCGTACATCACCTCTGCGACCAACACCACGTCGACCGCGAGCGGTGTGGCTCCGAACATCTACCTCGTCGATCTCAGCAAAGTCTGAACTTCTTCGGAACCGTCGCGGCCGTGTCGGCGTCTATGACGCATGGCACACCAACGCTCACTCCGACTCGCACTCATCGCCCTCGTGATGCCGCTCGGCATCGGGGTCACCGCGTGTGGTTCATCCAATGACTCCGGGCACACCACCGTGCCCGCCACCACACGCAGCACGACACCGGGCACGACACCAGGCACGACACCCGACAGCACCCCCACCACCGACACGGTGGTGCACCTGTTCGCGGGCCGGCCGCTGCGCCGCCGCAACGGGCGGGCGCGCTGGGCGCGGGCGCGGCGAGGGAGCTCGCGACTCACGGATCAGGCGGCGTTGCAGCTCGAGGCGCCGGTGCGCACCGCGCTGGCCGACCACTGGCGGCGCCAGGGCGAGCTGGAGCACGCCTCGATCGTCGCGTTCCACGACCTGGCCGCGCGGCTGGAAGCAGTGCACGCGCCGGGCGCGCTCGTCGCCGCCGCCCAGCGCGCCGCACACCAGGAGACCGACCACGCACAACGCTGCCTCGAGCTCGCCGGCCGTTACGAGGGGTTGAGCTACACCCCCGGCCGGCTCCAGCGCCCACTGCGGCTTCCCCGCACCCGTGCGTCAGAGCTCAGCGCCCTCGCCGTCGAGGCGTTGCGCGACGGAGTGGTGAACGAGGGCTACGCGGCCTGGGTGGCCGAGCAGCAGGCCGCACGGGCCACCGACCGCCGCGTGCAGGCCACGCTCGATGTGATCGCTCGCGACGAGGCCGACCATGCCGAGCTGTCGGCCGAGGTGCTGGCGTGGTGCCGTCGCGAGGGCGGCGCGACGGTGGAGCACGCACTCGACGCGGCCGTGGCCGCGCTGCCGGCACGCATCGTCGCGGTCGACGTGCCGAGCGGCCTCGACACCGTGCTGCTGGCGGCGCACGGACTGAGCGATCCCGACCCCGACGGTGCGGGCTTCGCGCACGTGGTGGCCGACGCGCTGGCTAGTGCAGGCCGCTCACCACTGCCCCACTTCGCTGCACACACTGCGTGAGCTGCGTGCGCAGCGTCGACGAGATCGACGGGTCGGCGAGTGTTGCATAGGCGGGATACACCTTGCGGCTGCCCGCCACGTTGCACAGCGCCAGCGTGAACGGTTCGGTCGTCCATGAACCGTCGGGCTGCTGCGTGAAGCGCACCCACGCCATCAACTCGTCGGTGGCCCGCAGGTCGCTGTACTTGCCGCGGTTGGGGACGCCCATGCCGGAGATGAAGTTGCCGACGCTCCAGTAGACCAGCGTGCCGTTCACCCGCTCGACGGGCTGCACCACGTGCGGGCCGTGCATGACGATGAGGTCGGGGTGCGCGGCCGCGGTGATGGCGGTGACGAGCGCGCGGTCGTCGGGCACGGGACCGGTCTGCATCTCGACGAACAGGTGGAGGCTGACGATCACCACCTCGGCGCCGAGTCGGCGGGCGGTGGCGATGTCGTCGATCACCTTCTGCGGTGTGAGTGCCTTGTTGAGCGCCCAGTCGTCCTTCGGGAAGCCGGTGTTGCTGTTGCGGGCGTAGGCGAGGTGAGCGACGCGGATGCCCTTCACCAGGAACGTGGTGACCGCCGCCTCCTCGGGCGAGCGGGCGGTGCCGGAGTGACCGAGACCCGCCGCATCGAGCGCTTCCAGCGTGGTGCGGATGCCGGGAGTACCCAGGTCGTTGGAGTGGTTCGACGCCGTGCTGCAGCGGTCGAAGCCGACCCGGGCGAGGTCGCCGGCCGCCTCGTACGCGCCGGCGATGAGGTGCACGCCGCCGGGGCCGGTGCCGGCGAAGCCCACCGTGCCGCCGGGCGCAGTCATCGGCGTCTCCATGTGGCAGATCGCGAGGTCGGCCGACTGCACGATCTGCTCGACCGGACGCAGGAGCGGCTCGTAGTCGTAGCGCACACCAGGGGGCGCGGCCGCACGCGCCTGGTCGTTCACCAGGTTCTCGCTGAGGAAGTCGCCCACCGCCGCCATCGTGAAGGTGCGCGGCGGCAGGTGCAGCCGGGTGGCCTGCTGCAACGGCAGGTCGTCGACCGCACCGCTCGACGTGGGCACGACCGCGCACGCGAGCAACATCGCCAGCACCGCGCCTGTCGCCCGCCTCATCCGCATCGCCGCGAGCGTACGCGGATCGGCGGGCGGAGCCGGTCAGGCGGCGCGGAAGCGGCGAACGGCGAGCGGAGCGAGCACGAGGGTGATGCCGAGCGACCACAGCAGCGAACCCCACACGTAGTCGCGCGGGATGCCGTGGCCGAGCATCAACGACCGCACGGAGGTGGCCGTGACGCTGACCGGCTGGCGCTCGGCCCACCACTTCAGCGGGCCGGGCATGGTGCTCGCCGGCACGAACGCGCTGGAGGCGAACACCAGTGGCGCGAGCAGTGGGAACGCGGCGGCCTGCGCCGACTCGCCGTTGGGCACGACGAGGCCGATGATCGCGAAGATCCAGCACAGCGAGAAGCCGAACGCAACGAGCACGCCCACGCCGGCCACCACCTCGAGTGGGCTGGTGTGGGTGTGGAACCCGACGAGGAAGCCCACGCCGAGCATGAGGAACACGATGAGCACGTTGCGGGTTGTGTCGGCCAGCACACGTCCACCGAGCACCGCCGAGCGGCTCATGGGCAGCGACTTCAAGCGTTCGAGCAGGCCCTTGTTCTTGTCCTCGGCGAGGCCGATGGCGGTGCTGATGGCCCCGAAGCCGACGGTCTGCACGAAGATGCCCGGCATCAGGTAGTCGACGTAGCTGAGGCCGGGGATGCCGCTGCTGATCGCGCCGCCGAACACGTAACGGAACATCAGCACGAAGATGAGCGGCTGGATGAGCGAGAACACCAGCAGTTGCGGCACGCGCCGGATGACGGTGAGGTTGCGCCACACCATGGCGGACGTGTCGCGTGCGGCCCAGCCGAGACCGCTGCCGGAGCGTGTGGAGATGCTGACGTCGGGAAGGTTCATGCGACTGCTCCGCTGGTGCCGGTGAGAGTGAGGAAGACGTCGTCGAGCGTGGGCTCGCGCAGCGCCACGTGGGCGGGCACGAGCCCGGCCGACTCGAGCCGGTTGAGCGAGTCGCGCAGCGTGCTCGGCCCCTGGTTCATCACCACGCGCACGATGGTGCCGGCGCTGGTGTCGCCCGACAGGGTGCGAGCCGCGGCGTCGGCGGTGGGCACGTCGGCGAACTCGAACTCGATGACCGTGTCGCCCAGCCGACCCTTCAGCTGCTTGGCCGTGCCCTCCGCGGCGATGAGGCCCTTGTCGATGACGATGATGTTGTCGGCGAGCCGGTCGGCCTCCTCNNTCGAGGTACTGCGTGGTCAGCAGCACCGTGGCGCCCTCGCCGACGAGCCCTTCGATCACAGCCCACAGCTCGAGGCGGCTTGCAGGATCGAGGCCCGTGGTCGGCTCGTCGAGGAACAGCACCGGCGGGTGCGTGACGAGCGCCGCGCCGAGGTCGAGCCGGCGGCGCATGCCACCGGAGTAGGTGCGCGCCGGTCGATCAGCGGCGTCGGTGAGGTGGAACTGGTCGAGCAGTTCGGCCGCCCGAGTGCGGGCAGACGCCTTCGACAGGTGGTTGAGCCTGCCGACGAGCACCAGGTTTTCGCGGCCGGTGAGGTTCTCGTCGACCGCCGCGAACTGACCGGCGAGGCCGATGCTGCGGCGCACCGCTTGCGGGTGCTCGTGCACGTCGAAGCCGTTCACCTCGCCACGACCGCTGGTGGGCTTGAGCACCGTGGTGAGCATGCGCACCATGGTGGTCTTGCCTGCGCCGTTGACGCCGAGGAGCCCGAGCACCGTGCCCCGGGGCACCGCCAACGAGATGTGATCGACCGCGACCACCTCGTCGAAGGTCTTGCGCAGCTGGTCGGCGAGGATGGCCGTGTCCGTCATGACCGTTGACTCTAGCCAATGGTTGAGCATTGTCAATCTTTTATTCGAGTCACGGAGTTGCTAGACTGGCGATGTGGCGGCCAACGACCCCCAACTGGCGGACATCTGGACACGGCTGATGGGCCTGTTCTTCTGCAAGCGCGACGCGTTCTTCGCCGAGCTCGGCGCCTTGCACCTCACCCCGCCCCACGGCCACGCGCTGCTCACGTTGCGCAACGGTCCCATCCGCATGCGCGACATGGCCGAGCAGATGGCCTGCGATGCGTCCTACGTCACCGCCGTGGCCGACCGGCTGGAGGAGCTGGGTCTGGCCGAGCGACGCAACGCACCCGACGACCGACGCGCCCGCGAGCTGGTGCTCACCGCCAAGGGGCGCCGGGTTGCCGACCGGCTCGACGCGGTGTTCACCGAGCCTCCCGCACCGCTGGCCGAGCTGCCGGCGGCTGACCGCACCGCGTTGGCCCGCATCGCCCGCAAGCTGGGCGAGCCCGTCGAGCCCGACTGGATGCCCTCGCGCACGCTGCGCTGATAGGGGCCAAGGTCCGTGGTGCGCACGTAGCGGGCGACCTACGCTCGGATGCAGATGTTCCGCATTGTCCGCCGTGAGAGCCTCACCCCGTCCACGTTCCTGTGGGAGGTCGACGCACCCGATGTCGCGGCGGCCGCGCGCCCCGGCCAGTTCGTGATGGTGCGCCTGCACGACGGCGCCGAGCGCATCCCGCTGACCATCGCCGACTACGACGCCGCGGCCGGCACCGTGACGGTGGTGGTGCAGTCGTTGGGCAGGTCGACCGCCGAGATGCGTGACCGCTACCACGAGGGCGACACGTTCGCCGACCTGGTGGGGCCACTGGGGCTGCCCACCGAGATCGACGGCCCACCGACCGGCGGTGAGCGCCATGTGGTGCTCGTCGGTGGCGGGTTGGGCGTCGCGCCGGTGTTCCCACAGCTGCGCGCGTTCAAGCAGGCGGGCAACCGCACCACCGCGATCGTCGGCTTCCGCAGCGCCGATCTCAGCTTCTGGGGCGACCGCATGGCGCGCTGGGCCGACAACCTCGTCGTCTGCACCGACGACGGCAGCATGGGACGGCCCGGGCTGGTGACCTCTGCCCTCGCCGACATCGTGCGCGACGATCGGCCCGATCTCGTGGTGGCCATCGGCCCGATGGTCATGATGCGGGCGTGCGCCGAGGTCACCCGGCCCACCGGCGTGCACACCGTGGTGTCGCTCAACACGATCATGGTCGACGGCACGGGCATGTGCGGCTCGTGTCGGGTCAGCGTCGACGGCGTCACGCGCTTCGCCTGCGTCGACGGGCCCGACTTCGACGCGCACTGCATCGACTTCGACGAACTGGTGCAGCGCAACCGCCGCTTCGACGACGAGGAGCGCACGGCGTCGGCCGACTACGAGCACCGTTGCCAGGTGGAGCAGACGCTGTTCGTGCAAGGGCGGCGCACGTACAAGAAGCTGCGCGAGATCGAGCCCACCAAGGTGCCGATGCCCGAACGCGACCCGGAGGTGCGGTCGCACACGTTCGACGAAGTGACCCTCGGCTACTCGCTCAGCGAGGCGATGCGCGAGGCCGAGCGCTGCCTGCAATGCAGCCGGCCGACGTGCATCAGTGGCTGCCCGGTGAGCATCGACATCCCCCGCTTCATCCGGCATCTCCTGGTGAAGGACGTCGACGGCGCACTCGGCGTGATCCGCGAGGCCAACATCCTGCCGTCGGTGTGCGGGCGTGTCTGCCCGCAGGAGTCGCAGTGCGAGAGCCAGTGCGTCATCGCCCGCAAGATGGAGCCGGTCGGCATCGGCCGCCTCGAGCGGTTCATCGGCGACAACGGCAAGGTGCAGCCTCCGGAAGTGGCTGCGCCGCGTGGCCAGCGCGTCGCAGTGGTGGGTTCGGGACCAGCGGGGCTGGCGTGCGCTGCCGACCTCGCCCGCGCAGGGGTGGAAGTGACGGTGCTCGAGGCACTGCACGTGGCCGGCGGCGTGCTGCGCTACGGCATCCCGTCGTTCCGCCTCCCGCGCGAGATCATCGACCGCGAGATCCAGGGCCTCGTCGACCTCGGTGTGCGCATCGAGACCGACAAGGTGGTCGGGCGCACGTTCACCGTGAACGACCTGCTCACCACGAGGGGCTTCGATGCGGTGTTCCTGGGCGTGGGGGCAGGCGCGCCGAGCTTCCTCGGCATCCCCGGCGAGAACGCCGGCCGGGTGATCAGCGCCAACGAGTTCCTCACCCGCGTCAACCTGATGGGCGGCGACCGGTTCCCCGACATCGACACGCCTGTCGGCATCGGCACCGACGTCGTGGTGGTGGGCGCGGGCAACACGGCGATGGACTGCCTGCGCGTGGCCCGCCGCCTCGGCGCCCGCGTGCGCTGCGTGTATCGCCGCTCGCGGGCCGAGGCCCCGGCGCGACTGGAGGAGTTGCACCACGCCGAACAGGAAGGCGTCGAGTTCCAGTTCCTGCACAACCCGGTGGAGGTGCTCACCGACCAACGCGGCAGTGTGCGCGGCCTGCTCGTGGAGCGCATGGAGCTGGGCGAACCCGACGATCGGGGCCGTCGCACGCCCATGCCGACGGGCGACCGCTTCGAGATCGCCTGCGACACCGTCATCGTCGCGCTGGGCACCAACCCCAACCCGATCGTCACCAGGTCGACGCCCGGCCTCGAGCTCGACCGGCGCGGCTACGTGGCCGCCGACCCGGTGAGCCAGGCGACCAGCCTGCCCGGCGTGTTCGCGGGCGGCGACATCGTCACCGGCGGTGCCACGGTCATCCTGGCGATGGGTGCGGGCCGACGGGCCGCGAGTGCGATCGTCGACTTCCTCGACGGCACGACGCCCTCCGTCTCCGACCCGGCGCCGTCGCACGTGTGCCCGCGATGCCACCGGCCATCCGAGGCCGACGACGACGGCATCTGCTGCGCCGGCTCGACGGTTGCCTGGAAGTGCACCGGCTGCGCCAAGCGCAGTGAAGGCTTCGCCTTCCCGTACGGCCGCTGCCCGGCGTGCGGCGGCGTGCTCGAGATCGTGGAGGCGGCCCCCCTCGCCGGCGACCAGCCGCTCGACGACGCGGCACTCGACGCGGTGCGCAAGGCCTTCGAGATCGAGCTCGGCGGCCGCGACTTCTACGTTGCCGCGGCCAAGCACACGTCGGACGAGGCACTGCACGACATGTTCGGGCGCCTTGCCGCGATGGAGCGCGAGCACATCGACACGCTGGTGCGCCGCTACCACCTGCCGCTGCCCGACGATGCCACCGGCGATCTGCATCCCGGTGCGCTGCAAGCCGGCGTGCAACGCGACCCCGACGACCCGTTCGACCTGCTCGAACTGGCACTCACGCTCGAGCAGCGCGCCGAGCAGTTCTTCCTCGACCGGGTGGAGGAAGCAGCCCCCGCTGCCCGCGAGCTCTACCGCGAGCTGGCAGCCGAGGAAGGCGAGCACATCGCGCTGCTCACCACCGAGCTGGCCGCCCTGCGCGACGAACGCCGCGGCCTGCTCTGACCCCCGGGCGACGCACGCCCATCACCCGCCTCGCATCGGCTTCTGGGCAGAGATCGCGCCAAAACCGGTTCCGGGCAGGATTCGTACCGGAACCCGTCACGATCGCTGCCCAGATGCGGCCCGTTGCGACCGTCAGCCGCTCAGTTGCGACGTGTCGCGGCGGTGGCTTGGCTCTGCGCGAACCGGCGATAGGTGATGGCCTGCATGACACCCATGCCCACTGCGACCAGGGCCACCACGATGACGCTGCGCGCATGACGTCCGCCGGCGCACAGCGCTGCGACCGCGACGATGGCGACGAGGCGCTCGGTGGACATGCGGCGCACGACGCGGAGCTCGATGACGAGCAAGCTGCCGACGAAGCTCGCGACGCCGCTGAACAGGAGCCACCGATCCGACGCACCCAGGTGGCCGGCGGGATGCACCATGAGGTGCTTGACGACGACCGCGTAGAGCACGAGGCCGACGACGAGCGGGAAGTGACCCAACGTGAACACATCGCGGGCGAACACGCCGCGCGGGCCACCGGTGAGCTCGCTCAGGCGGTGCTCGGTGACGGTAGGGATGAACGCGAAGTAGGTCCACCACCACACGCACGCGACGGCCACGCTGACCACCAGCGCGACGGCCTCCATCGGTGTGAGGTGTCGCTCGCTCGACGTGGCCCCCGCAGCGACGAGCACTTCGCCGAGCGAGATGATGACGAACAGCGCGTGGCGCTCGGCGAAGTGCACCGGGTTGATGGTCCACTCGCCGGCGCCTGCGGCACGGATGCCGCTGATGACGTTGAGCGCGGCGGCCACCGACCAGACGACGATGCGTGCATTGCCGTGGGCGAACGCGCCGCCCAGCACCACGGCCGGCGCGACGAAGGCAAGCGCTGCGTACTTGACGAACGCGATGCGCGTGTCGTCCTCCCGGATGGCCACGAGGCCCTGCATCGAGAGCACGGTGACCTGCACGCCCATGTAGGCAGCAGCGAACCAGAGGCCGTTGCGCGTGAACACCTCCGGGATGGTGGAGGTCATGATGAGCGCGAAGGGCACGGTGCACAGCACGAGCAACCGCGTGCGTCCCTGGCGTTGGAG
Organism: Acidimicrobiaceae bacterium; assembly: GCA_003154135.1. Lineage (GTDB taxonomy): Bacteria > Actinomycetota > Acidimicrobiia > Acidimicrobiales > Ilumatobacteraceae > UBA668. The sequence continues at coordinate 11,145 of PMCN01000066.1, read as the reverse complement.
GTCGATCGCGGATCCGGCCCACGTGAACTGCGACCACTGCCACCACACGAGCAGCGCGATGAGCACGCCCTTCGCCACACCGGTGCCGGTGTCGTGGCGGGAGATGAGCGTTGCGATCTGAGTGATCGCGAACACGAAGACGAGATCGAGGAAGAGCTCGAGGTTGGTGGCGTGGCGTTCGTCGCTGACCGGTGCGGCCACCTCGACGTCGTCGCTCACGCAGGCTCCTGGCGGATCTGCGCGGCACGGGCGTGGGCGGTGAACCCCTCATGCGCGCTCATGGCGAGGATCGTAGGGGTCATGCGGGCGAGCGCCGCGGCATCGGCGCGCGCGACCGCGGTGCGCTTGAGGAAGGTGTCGGCGGTGATGCCGCTGCTGACGTGCGCGAAGCCGCCGGTGGGCAGGCTGGCCGGACAGCCGATGACGAAGTTCCCTGCGCTGAACAGCGTGGTCTGACCGACGAGGATCTCACCGGCGTTGACCAACCGATCGAGCAGCTCGGCCTCCGCTTCGGCCGCCACGGCAACCTGGAGGTGCTCGGGCGCCCAGCGGTTGGCCACCTCGGCTGCCTCGGCCAGGTGCCCGACCAGCACGCACCCGCCGTTGCTGCCGAGCGCGGCGCGGGCCGCCTGTGCGCGCACGGTGGGGAGATGCGCCAGCTGCACGAGCAGCTGCGCGTCGACCGCGTCGGCGAGTGCGACCGACGGCGTGACCAGCAGCACCGTGGAGTCGGTGCCGTGCTCGGCCTCGTTGAGGAGATCGGCGGCAACGAGTCGCGGATCGGCGCTGTCGTCGGCGATCACAATGCTCTCGGTGGGCCCGAGGATCATCATCGTGGCCACGCCGTAGCGCTGCATCTCGACCTGCGCGCACGCGACGGGCGGGCTGCCCGGACCCACGATCTTGCGCACCTGTGGGATGGTGGCCGTGCCGAAGCCGAGCGCGGCCACACCGGCAGGCCCGTTGACGCGGAACACCTCGGTGATGCCCAACTTGCGACACACGACCAGCACGGCCGGATCGATGCGGCCACTGCCGTCGGGCATGGGGGGAACCACGAGCGCGAGCGTGGGCACGCCCGCCACCGTGGCCGGGACGCCCAGCTGGTACGCCACACTCGGATAGCTGGCCTTGCCGCTGGGCACGAACAAGCCGGCCGACGAGATGGGCGTGATCTTCTCGCCCACGGTGAGACCGGGCTCGCTCTGGAAGCTCCAGTCGGCGGCGCGCGCCATGAGCTGGTCGTTGAACGCCCGCAGATGTGCGATGGCGTCATCGATCGCGGCGTCGACCTCGGGCGCGACCGACGCCGCGTCGAGCTCGTCGCGGGTGGCCTTCAGCTGGTGCGGCTCGAGCGTCACCTTGTCGAAGTCGCGCAGCGCGCGGCACACCGCCTCGTCGCCGTTCGCCCGCACGTCGTCGATGATTCGCCCGATGGCAGCCTTCAGTTCGGCGTCGAAGATGGCCTCGAGGCCACGAGCGCAGAGCCCTTCACGCGACGATTCGTCCATCGTTGCCCACGTGGTCCGACGCATCACCGACATGAAGGATGACGCTATCTCGCGCCTCACCCCTGCGTAGCGGTAGGATTCCGTCACGTTCCGGTCGCTACTCGAGGAGCGTTGCCATGCCCGTCACTGTTGTCGTAGGCGCCCAATGGGGCGACGAGGGCAAGGCCAAGGTCATCGACCTGCTCGCTGCCGAGCACAGCCACGTTGTGCGCTACCAAGGCGGGCACAACGCCGGCCACACCGTGGTGGTGGGCAGCGAGCGCTACGCGCTGCAGCTCATCCCCAGCGGCGTGCTGTACCCGCACATCATCCCGGTCATCGGCAACGGCGTGGTGGTCGACCTGCCCACGCTGTTCAAGGAGCTCGACACGCTCGAGAGCCGCGGCATCAGCTGCGCGAAGTTGAGGGTGAGCAGCCAGGCCCACCTCATCTTCCCGTGGCACCAATCGCTCGACGCGCTGTACGAGGCCGGGCGCGGCGACGACCGCATCGGCACCACGCTGAAGGGCATCGGCCCCGCCTACGCCGACAAGGCGCGACGCATCGGCCTGCGCGCCGGTGAGGTGCTCAACCCCGCTGCGTTCCGCAAGGCCGTGGGCGCGATGGCCGAGATGCAGAATCGAGACATCGTCGCGCTGGGCGGCGAGCCGCTCGACGTGAGTGCCATCGTCGAACAGTTCGTCGAGCTCGGCGCTCGCCTCGCCCCCTACGTGTGCGACACCGTCGAGCTCCTGCACGAGGCACTCGATCGCGACGACGCGCTGCTCCTCGAGGGCGCCCAGGCCACCTTCCTCGACCTCGACCACGGCACGTACCCGTTCGTCACGTCCAGCAACCCCACCGCCGGCGGCGCATGCGTGGGCACCGGCATCGGTCCCCGCTACCTCACCCGCATCGTGGGCATCACCAAGGCGTACTGCACCCGCGTGGGCAGCGGCCCGTTCCCCACCGAGCTCACCGACGAGCTGGGCGACAAGCTCGTCGAGATCGGCCACGAGTTCGGCACGGTGACCGGCCGACGCCGACGCACCGGATGGCTCGACGTGGTGATGCTGCGCAAGGCAGTGCGCCTCAACAGTCTCACCGAGATCGCGCTCACCAAGCTCGACGTGCTCGACACGTTCCCCGAGGTGAAGGTCTGCACCGAGTACGGCGCCGCCGGCGAGCCGGTGTACGCAGTGCTTCCCGGCTGGCTCACCGATCTCGGCGCGGTCACCGACGTGGACTTGCTGCCACCGCAGGCACGCGAGTTCGTGTCGCTGGTCGAGCGCGAGGTGGGCGTACCCGTGCGCATCGTCGGCACCGGTGCCGAGCGCGACAGCTACGTGATCTGGTCATGATCCCCCGCTACACCCTGCCCGAGATGGCCGCCGTGTTCAGCGACACGGCCCGCTTCGGCCGCTACCTCGAGATCGAGTTGCTCGCCACCGAGGCCCACGCCGCGATCGGCATCGTGCCGGTCGCCGACGCAGCGACGTGCCGCGCCAACGCCCCGGTGGTCGATGAGGCCTTCGTACGCGCCGTCGACGAGCGCGAGCGGGTCACCGATCACGACGTGGCCGCATTCGTCGACGTGGTGCAGGCCGCCATCGGCACACCCGCCGGCGCGTGGATCCACTACGGCCTCACCAGCAGCGACGTGGTCGACACGGCGTGGTGCTGGATGCTGCGCGACGCCTGCGATCTGCTGCTCGGCGCAGCCGACGACCTGCTGCGCACGCTGGTTCGGCTGGCCCGCCAGCACCGCGACACGGTGATGATCGGCCGCACGCACGGCATCCACGCCGAGCCCACCACGTTCGGAGCCAAGGTGGCGCTGTGGGCGCTGCAGGTCGACCGTGACCGCACTCGACTGCGTGCGGCCCGCCACACCGTGGCCGTGTGCAAGCTGAGCGGCGCGGTGGGCACGTTCAGCAACATCGACCCCGCCATCGAGGCACACGTCGCGGCGGCACTGGCGCTGGCACCCGTGCCGGCCACGCAGGTGATCGCCCGCGACCGGCACGCCGAGTTCCTGTACGCGTGTGCATCGGTGGGCTCGACGATGGAGCTCATCGCGGTGGAGCTGCGGCACCTCCAACGCACAGAGGTGCGCGAGGTGCAGGAGGGGTTCAAGGTGGGCCAGAAGGGCTCGAGTGCGATGCCCCACAAGCGCAACCCGATCAGCGCCGAGACCATCACCGGTCTCAGCCGAGTGCTGCGCGGCAACCTGCAGGCGGGCATGCAGGACGTGGCGCTGTGGCACGAGCGCGACATCTCGCACAGCTCGGTCGAACGTGTCGTGCTGCCCGACAGCGCGCTGCTCGCCTACTACGTGCTGCGCCGCATGACCCGCCTGCTCGACGACCTGCAGGTCTTCCCCGACCGCATGCTGAGCAACCTGTGGAGCAGCCACGGCCTCGTGTTCAGCCAACCCGTGCTGCTGGGCCTGGTGCAGGCCGGGCTCACACGCGACGAGGCGTACCGCATCGTGCAGGACAATGCAGGGCGCGCATGGGACGAGGGTTGTTCGTTCCGCGAGCTGCTCGACGCCGACAAACGGGTGGTGGTGCCGGCGAGCGTGCTCGACGATGCGTTCGATCTGTCGCGCAGCGTTCGCCACGCCGGACGTGGTGTCGATGCGCTCGACGACCTCGCCTTCAACGCCGAATGACCTCGGCGATCGCGTGCCTCAGGCGCTGCGGCTGATGCCCGCGGCGGTGAGCACGGCGGGAGAGACGCCGACGGCACGCCACGCTGCGTACGACACACCCGTGCGGTGCCCGTATGCCTTGGCCACCTTGACGAACGCCGCTTCCAGCGCCGCCATGTCGACGGTGGTGCCAGCGGCCTCGAGCTCGGCCTGGAGATCGAGGCGTTCCTGCACGAGACGCAGCTCTTTCACGGCATCGGCTTCGGCCAGCTCCTGGTCGATGGCGGCCAAGCGCTTGCGCATGGTGTCGGGCGTACGCTTGCGGCCACGGGTGGGCTTGTTGGCACGAAGGCCTTCGAGATACTCGCGAACTGCCCTGCCTTCCACACGCCCTGTAGCCAGAGCAGCCTTGTGTTCGTCGGTCATCGGATTCTTGGGACCACGCTGTGCCATGTGGCCCATCATAATTTCAGTTTCCGGAAAATCCTAGAGAGGACATATCTGCATATGGATTTCACCCGACTCTTCGATCTCGAACCCCACGGTGCCGACACCTTCGTGGGAATTGGGCCCCGATATCCATGGGGTGGCTTGTACGGCGGGCAGATCGTCGCGCAGGCGCTGCGAGCAGCAGCCGCCACCGTCGACCCCGACCAGCACGTGCACTCGCTGCGTGCGTACTTCATCCGCCGGGGCGACCACAACGAGCCCATCCGCTTCGAGGTCGACCGCATCCGCAACGGCCGCAGCTTCAGCACCCGGCGCGTGGTGGCCCGCCAGGCCATCGGTGCGATCCTCAACCTCGAGTCGTCGTTCCAGGTTCCCGAGGAGTCGCTCGACCTGCAGACCGTGCCGATGGACGACACCGTGCCCGGGCCCGACCAGGTGGCCAGCGACGCGTGGAGCACCGCGTTCGACCGCCGCAGCATCCCGTCGAACCTGCTGACGTGCGAGGGTCACACCGGTGCCGGGCGCAGCGCGGCGTGGATGCGCATCACCACCGATCCGGGCGACGACCAGTTGCTGCACCGCTGCTGGCTGGCGTACATGAGCGACGACATGCCGTCCGACTCGGCCCGCGAAGCGCATCCCGACTACCGCGGCCGGCACGGCGTCACCTACAACGCGAGCCTCGACCACACGATGTGGTTCCACCGGCCGCTGCGCGCTCACGAGTGGCATCTCTACGACTTCACGTGCCACGCGTTCACCAGCAACCGCAGCCTCGCCATCGGCCACGTCTTCAGCCTCGACGGCGTGCACGTGGCCACCGTGGCCCAGGAAGTGTTGATGCGCCCGAACCGCGAACGGCAAGACTGACGCCATGACATCGCCCGACCCTGCAGACCTCGACGAACTGGCCGAGCACATCAACACCGTGGCACGCCTCACCGGCACCTTCACGTTGCGGTCGGGTCAGGTGGCCACCGAGTACTTCGACAAGTACCGGTTCGAGGCACAGCCGGCACTGCTCGCCCGCATCGCCGCGGCCCTCGCGCCGATGATCCCCGAGGGCACCGAAGTGCTCGCCGGGCTCGAGATGGGCGGCATCCCCATCGCCACCGCGCTCTCCTTGCACACCGGCATCCCGGCCGCCTTCGTGCGCAAGGAGGCCAAGACGTACGGCACGGCGCAGCTCGCCGAGGGCACGGCCATCGCGGGGAAGCGGGTGACCGTGATCGAGGACGTCGTCACCACCGGCGGCCAGGTGGTCATCAGCACCAACGACCTGCGCGCGTTGGGCGCACTGGTGAGCGACGTGTTGTGCGTCATCGATCGCAGCCCCGATCACGGCGCTGCGCTTGCGGCCGAAGGGCTCACGATGCACGCGCTGCTCACTCGCGCGCAGCTCGACGCCGCAGAGCTCAGGTCAGCAGCACGCCCGGGTTGAGCATGCCGTGCGGGTCGAGCGACTGCTTCACCGCACGCATCACGGCCACGGCCGCGGGACCCTTCAGCCGCTCGAGCCAGTCGGCCTTCGCGATGCCGATGCCGTGCTCGGCGCTGATGGTGCCGCCCAACGCGATGGCCGCACCGAGCACGCCGTCGCGCAGCGAGGCTTCGGCCTCACCGGCGCCGAGCACGTTGACGTGCACGTTGCCCTCGGCGAGATGGCCGAACGCCACCAGCTGTGCGGTGGGCGCCAGGTTGGCCACCAGCGCGCGCACCTGGGCCATCAACTCGTCGAGGCGGTGCACGGGCACGGCCACGTCGAGCTTCAACGGCATGCCACGGGCACCGATGGCGATGGTGACGTGGTCGCGGATGCGGTAGAGCAACTCACGCTGCGCGCCCACAGCGAGCACCCCGCGTTCGTCGATGAGCAGCTCGGCGAGCTCGCCCTGCGGGTCGTCGTGTGCTGCGCAGTCGACCATCACGAACGCGGCCGCCGAGGCGGGATCGAGCGGCGGAGCAACGTCGAGTGCATGGCACGCCAGCGACAGCGCCTCCGGCAGCAGCAGCTCCACCGCGTCGAGCGACGCGAGCGCACGCAGGCGGGGCAGCAACCCCACCGCCTGGGCGAGGGAGTCGCACGCGACCAGCGCGGCGGCGGTCTCGCGGTACCACGGGACCAGTCGCAGGCGGACGGCGGTGACCACGGCGAGCGTGCCCTCACTGCCGACGAGGAGGCCGGCGAGCGAAGGTCCTGCGGTCTCCTTCGGCAGGCCGTCGAGCTGGGTGACCACCGAGCCGTCGGCGAACACCGCCTGCAGCCCCATCACCTGTGCCCGCATGGTGCCGAAGCGCACCACTCGTGATCCACCGGCGTTGGTGTTGACGGCTCCGCCGACGGTGGCCGTCGCGCGCGCACCCCAGTCGACGGCGAAGTCGAGGCCCGCAGCACGCGCGTGGCGCTGCAACGACTCGATGGTGACGCCCGCGCCGGCGGTCACCTGATGTGCTGCACCGTCGACCGCGCCCAGTGCCGTGAACCGCTGCATCGACAGCACCACTTCACCCCCGCGCGGCACGCTGCCACCGACGAGACCCGTGTTGCCGCCCTGGGGCACCACCGCCACACTTGCGGCGCTGCACTCGACCAGCACCGCCGCCACCTCCGACGCAGTGGCGGGCCGTACCACGCAGCACGCCGTGCCGTGCCACTTGCGCAGCCAGTCGGTCTCGTAACCGGCGCGCACATCGGCATCGGTGAGCACGTGTGCGTCGCCCACCACGTCGCGCAGGCGCGAGACCAACCGTGCGCTCACGACACGATCTGCGCGCCGGCCGGCAGCTCCTGCAGCAGCGCGTCGCTGACCCAGCATCGCGTGAGGTGCAGCGTGCTCTCGATGCGCACCACCCGCTTGGGTTGGTCGAAGGCCCTGCCGCACATGCTGAGCGCAGCCTTGATGCAATCGTCGTCGGTGGGAAGCACCATCGGCATGCGGCTGCGGCGCACACCGGCGATGCCGGCGGTGAAGCAGTTGATGTAGGTCTTCTTCCAATCGATCTGCGTGGCCAGGGAGACGGGGATGAAGTCGGCGAAACCGACACCGAGCACGTTGCCGCCCGAGACCGGGGTGATGGACAGCAGCACGATCGTGCTCACGTCGGGCTCGGTGAGGTCGTCGAGCCCGTGCACCCAGAACCGGCCGGTGACGTTGGGGTCGATGGTGGTGCCGCTGATGTCCTTGCCACCCTTGTCGATGACGAGGACGTCGATCTGTGGGAACGGCAACGCGGGCACGAGCGTGCGAGCGAAGTCGGTGAGCTCGCGCTCGGCCTCGCCGCCCACGTCGGCGGCAGTGAGCGCGCGCACACGAACCACCTCACCACTGGCCGACTCGACGGACGCGACGCCGCCGAGCAAGCGCCCGCTCGCGCGCAGGGCCTCGATGCCGTTGAGGATGCGGTTGCGCATCTCGACAGGACCACAGGCGTGGATCTGTGCGGCACCGGGCTGCTTGCCGAAGCCGACGACGGCCATCTTCGTGCAGCCGCTCTCGATGGGGCCCTTGAAGCACGTGTGCGGCTTCACCCGGTTGACCGGGAAGATGCGATCGGCGGCGGCGGCGTGACGGTCGAGGTAGAGGGGCATGCCGTCGGCGGTGCGCGCCACCTCGACGGTCTCCATCGTTGCGCGTATCTCGGCGCCGATGGCGTCCTCGGTCATGCCCAACGACTCGAGCATCGCCCGCTGGCCCTCCGCCGTGGCACCGCCGTGGCTGCCCATCGCGGGCACCACGAACGGCTCGGCCCCCAGGGCGCGCAGGCCGCTGATGACACCGATGAGCAGGCCCACCCGATCGGTGAGTCCGCGGCTGCCAGCGCCGACCGCAACGGTCATTCCGGGAGTGACGCTGCCGGCGAGGCGCGCCACCACGTCGGCGTGCGCGGCAGCAGTGACGTCGCCGACCGGTTCGGGACGCGGTACGGGCAACTGCACTTCGGTGAGGGCCGGCACCTTGAGATCGGGGTGGAACGGAAGGTCCACGCCCTGCACGAGTTGATCCCAGTTCACGACCTTCACCGTACTCCGGGCGATCGCTAGCCTGCCCGCATGAACAAGTGGCGGCTCGTCGACTGCAAGGTGGCGCCGTGACGCTCGATCACGTCGTGGTGATCGGTGCATCGCTGGCCGGCCTGCGGGCGTGCGAATCGATGCGCCAGGAAGGTTTCGAGGGACGCATCACGCTGGTGGGGGGCGAGCGTGAGCTTCCCTACGACCGGCCACCGCTGTCGAAGAAGGTGCTCACCGGCGAGTGGGAACCCGACCGCATCCGGCTGCGCAAGCCCGACGAGTTCGCCTCGCTCGGGCTCGACCTCCGCCTGGGCGTGCGTGCCACTTCGCTGCACCCCGACGTCCAACGACTGACGCTCGCCGACGGCAGCGAGCTCTCCTACGACGGCCTCGTCATCGCCACGGGCGCGTCGCCGCGACGCCTGCCCGGGCAGCCCGTGCTCGACGGCGTGGTGGAGCTGCGCACGATGGCCGACTCGCTTGCGCTGCGCGACCGCATCGCCGACGGCACGGCCCGAGTGGTGGTCATCGGCGCCGGCTTCATCGGTCTGGAGGTCGCGGCGTCGGCGCGCCAGAAGGGCTGTTCGGTCACGGTGCTGGAGGGTGCTTCGGCGCCGCTGGTGCGCGGTCTGGGCACCGAGATGGGCGTGGCCGCGGCGAGCGTGCAGTCGCGGCACGGTGTCGACCTGCGCTGCGGTGTGCAGGTGGTGGGCATCGAGGGCGACGGCACACGCGTCACCGGGGTGCGCCTCGGCAGCGACGAAGTGGTGCCCTGCGACGTCGTCGTCGTCGGTGTCGGCGTGGCACCGGCCACCGACTGGCTGGCCGACAGCGGCCTGTCGCTGCGCGACGGAGTGGTGTGCGACGCCACGCTCTTCACCGGCATGCCCGGTGTGTACGCCGCCGGCGACTGTGCCCGCTGGCCCAACGGTGTGTTCGCCGGCCACGACGACGCGGAGATGCGCGTCGAGCACTGGACCAACGCCGCCGAGCAGGGCGCGATGGCGGGCCGCAACCTGGTCGCCACCGCTCGCGGCGAGGAGGCCACGCCCTACGAAGCGGTGCCGTTCTTCTGGAGCGACCAGTTCGAGAGCCGCATCCAGTTCGTCGGCCGAGTGCACGGGGGCGACGACGTGCAGGTGGTGGCCGGCGCGCTCGACGGGCCGTTCGTGGCCCTCTACGGGTGGGAGGGACGCCTGCGCGGCGTGCTCGGCGTGAGCATGCCCCGGCTGGTGATGCCGTTCCGGGCGCTGGTGGCCGCCAAGGCCAGCTGGGACGACGCGCTCAACAAGGCACGCGAGCTCACCGCGTAGTAAAGCTGAGTCGGTTGCAATCAAGTTTTCTCACGCTACGTTGTGCGTCATGTCCGACGTCGACAGCACTTCCCGTCCCACCCGCACCGTCACCCTGCCGCTGCTCCCCCTCCCCTCGGTGGTGCTGCCGGGCACGGTGATCACCCTCAGCCTCGATCACGATGCGGTGCGCCTGGCAGTCGAGGCCGCCGGTCACGGCGATGGCCGGGTGCTGCTCACCTCGCCGCACGACGACACGCTCGCCGTGCTGGCCCGGGTGCCCAACACGGCCACGCTGCCCAGCGGAGAGCAGGCGGCCATCCTGCAGACCGAGCGCCGAGCCCGGCTCACCGCCACCCACACCAGCGATCGCGGCGCCACCCACGGCGACGCCGAGGTGCTCAACGAGCCCCGGCCCACCCCGCGGGTGGAGGCTGCCACGCGTGAACTGCGCGTGCTGCTCGAGGAGATCGCCAGGCTGCGCCAGAGCCGCCGCCTGCCCGACATCCTGCGCACCGTTGCCGAGCCCGGAGCCCTGGCCGACGCGGTCACCACGTGGAGCGAGGCCGACGACGAGCGCCGCGCCCTGGTGCTGCGCACCGTCGAGGTCGACGAACGCGTCGCACTCGTCACCGCATGGGCGCGCGAGCACCTCGCCGAGTTGCAGGTGTCCGCACAGATCCGAGCCGACGTCACCGAGGGCGTCGACAAGCAGCAGCGCGAGTACCTGTTGCGTCAGCAGCTCACCGCCATCCGCAAGGAGCTCGGTGAGGGCGACGACGACGTCGTCGGTACGTACCGCACCCAACTCGACGGCGTGCGCGAGCTGCTGCCCGAGAAGACCGCCGCGTTCATCGCCAAGGAGATCGACCGGCTCGAGCGCATGGGCCAGCAGTCGCCCGAGCACGGCTGGGTGCGCACGTGGCTCGACCGGGTGTTCGAGGTGCCGTGGTCCACGCGCACCGACGACCTGCTCGACCTGCAGGCCGCCCGCGCCCAGCTCGACGCCGACCACTACGGCCTCGACGACGTGAAGGACCGCATCGTCGAGTTCCTGGCCGTGAAGAAGCTGCGCGCCGAGCGGGGAGTCGTCGATGGCGCCGGCCGCGGGGCCGGGTCGGTGCTCACCCTCGTCGGACCGCCTGGCGTGGGCAAGACCAGCCTCGGCGAATCCATCGCCAGGGCCATGGGCCGCAACTTCGTGCGCGTGTCGCTCGGCGGCGTGCGCGACGAGGCAGAGATCCGCGG
>PMCN01000014.1:217-3387 GCA_003154135.1 Acidimicrobiaceae bacterium | reverse complement strand
GCGCGCATCGCCCAGGTGCGCTCGTACCGCGCGCCCAGCCGGAGCATCTCGTAGGACAGGCCCGCGATGACCGGGATCGTGATCACGCGCAGGGCGATCCCCCACAGCAGCCCGTGGCCCTGGAACATCGCGTAGACCAGCACGGTCAGGATCATNNGCCGCGATCGTCTTGTGCTCGGCGCCGTGGTACTGGAACACCCGATGGACGTCCTTCAGATGCCCGATCGCCCAGAGGTAACCGACGAACAGCGCGATCCGCCCGATCCCCTCCAGGAGGCTCAGGGCGAGGCTCGAGTGAACCTGATGGTGGAGGAACCGGAACCCGACGAACGGACCCACCACGAAGATCGCGACGAAGATCAGGAACGCGATCGACATCGTGAACGCCATCTGACCGGTCGACAGGCGCTCCTCCTCCTCCATCGACTGGTTGGTCGCGATCACCAGGGCTCGCGCGCCGATCGACAGGGCCTGGCCCAGCGCGAGCACGCCGCGAGGACCGGGCAGCGCGAGCCAGCGGTGGCGCTTCGCGACCGAGTCGATGTCGTGCGATTCGATATGGATGCCCTGGTCGGGACGCCGGACGGCGATCGCCCAGATGTCCCGGCCGCGCATCATCACGCCCTCGGGGACCGCCTGTCCCCCGTAGTAGTGCTCGCGGACCGCCGGCGCCTCAGCCACCGGCGGGCGTCACGCCTTCCGCTCGCCGGGGTTCGCGTATCGGCGCTGGAAGCGCTCGACGCGGCCGCCGGTGTCGACGAGCTTCTGCTTGCCCGTGAAGAACGGGTGGCATTCGTTGCAGAGTTCGACCTGCAGATCGCCACCACGCGTGGAGCGGGTGGTGAACGTGTTGCCGCACGAACAGCGAACCGTGACGTCGGTGTACTTGGGGTGGATCTCGGTCTTCATGACAGTCTCCGAAAGAGTTAGGCCTCGCAGTGTACCGCCCGCGCTCACACCTGGGACAAGGCGGTTTCGGTTGCGTCCACATCGCCGGCCGGGCGGGGCCCCAGCACGCCGCCCCTGCCCACCCAGGTCACGGCCAGCATGCACACGCCACACACGGCCAGCCCGCCCCGGGGACCGACGGCCGCGAGCAGTGGCGCGGTGAGCAGCAGGCCCACCGGGCGCCCCGCCAGCATCAGCGCACTCAGCACGGCGAACACACGGCCCTGCATCCCGGGGTCGACGTCGGCCTGGAAGCGCGTGGGCAGGATGGTGTTGGTGACACCGATGCCCACGCCGGCCGCGAGCAGGGTGACACCGCCCACCAGGGCCAGCGTGGTCGCACCCGCCAACCCCACCGCGGCGCTCGACACCACCAGCGCGACCAGCGCCGCGCCGCGGCGGCGGCTCGCTCGCGGGCCGATCGCGAAGCCCACCAGCAGCCCGGCGGGGACGCACGCCTCCAGCAGGCCGTACCCCGTACCCCCCAACGCGAACGGACCCGCGGCGAGGGCCACCAGCAGCACCGGCACCGGCGACACGAACGTGTTGAGCCCCACCGCAGCAAGGGCGAGGTCGCGCAACGTGCGGTCGCGACGCAACAACGCAATGCCTGCGAACAGGCCCTCGTCGGGTTCGTCGGCTGCCCGCGGCCTGCGCGACGGCATCGGCACCGTGCTGGCGAGCACCAGCAGCAGCGACACGGCGAAGGTGCCGGCATCCGTCCACAGCGCACTCGCCGTGCCCCACAGGCCGATCAGCAGTCCCCCGATCGCCGGTCCGAGGATGCCGGCCAGTGCCTCGTTGGCACCGACCAGCGAGTTGGCCGTTGCCCGGTCGTCGGACGGGACGAGCATGGTGATCGAGGCCTGATACGCCGGGCTGAAGACCGCCGACGCGGCAGCGGCCACAACTGCGCAGACCACCACGGCAGGTGTGTGCAACGAGCCGGTGGAGGCCAGCACGGCCAGCGCCGCGCTGGTGCCAAGGCGCACCATGTCGGCCGACATCATCAGCATGCGGCGAGAGATGCGGTCGACCAGCCATCCGGCCAGCGGCGCAGCGGCGATGGTCGGTACCACGCTGGCGAGGGCGACGCCCACGAGCACGAGGTTCGAACCGGTGGTCTGGCGCGCCCACCACAGCACGGCGATGCGGTGGATGCCGTCGCCGACGTTGGAGACGGCCTGTCCGGCCCAGATGCGGAGGAAGTCGCGGTGACGTCTGATGCCCATCCCGACATCATCGGAGTACTCTGATTCGAATGACAGACCTTCTTTCGAATGAGAAGGCGGCGCGTTCGCCGGCCATCATCCGCGATCAGCTGGCGGTCGACCTCCTGACCAACCTCACCGCCACCCGCCGGCTCGCGCCGTTCATGCACCGCGAGCACACGCTGGGCTCGGCCGCCGCGGTCCAGGACGTGCCGGCGAGCTCGCTCGCCTACTGGGTGAAGCGGTTCCTGCGCGCCGGCCTGCTGGAGGTGGTGCGCCTCGAGTCGCGAGCCGGCAAGCCGATCCCGGTGTACCGAGCCGTGGCGAGCGAGTTCCACGTACCGCTCGATGCGATGCCGCTCGGCACGCAGGAAGAGTTCCTCCACGGCGGCCGCCGGCACGTGTTCGAGGAGTTCGCCGCTGCCGTCGACACGGCGGGACGACGATGGTCCGACAGCGGCCTGCGCATCCGCAGCGACAGCACCAAGGGCGTCGAGATCACGTTCATCGAACCGGAAGGCGGTACGCCCGCGCCGGTCACGGAGTGGTGGGGTTCGGTCACGCTCACCGGGGCCGAGGCTGTCGAGGTGCAGTCCACGCTCGACGCGCTGCTGCAGCGCGTCACCACCCAGCGCACGTCGGAAGGTGGTCGCCGCTACATGATGGTCTTCGGGCTCGCGCCCGCACCGCGCCGCCGGTAGGCGTTGCGGCGGCTCAGAGGTTGGGCTGCTTGCCGATCTCGGTGAGGAACTCGGCGTTGGTGTGGAACTGGCGCAGGCGGTCGATGAGCAGCTCGAGACCCGGCGCGGCGTTGCCGTCGGCGGCGAGGCCGCTCAGCACCCGTCGCAGCTTCCACACCATCTGCAGCTGCTTGCGGTCGAACAGCAGCTCCTCGTGTCGGGTGCTCGACGCGTCGACATCGATGGCCGGGTACACGCGACGCTCGGCGAGCCGCCTGTCGAGGCGCAGCTCCATGTTGCCCGTACCCTTGAACTCCTCGAAGATCGCGTC
>PMCN01000014.1:0-124 GCA_003154135.1 Acidimicrobiaceae bacterium | reverse complement strand
ACGTCCTTGCCCATCTCGACGAGGCGCTTGGCCTTCTCGATGGTCATCTCGGCCACCTGCGTGTGCTCTTCGCTCGGGCGGTCGAACGTGCTCGACACCACCTCGCCCTTCACCGTGCGGCGCA
>PMCN01000124.1 GCA_003154135.1 Acidimicrobiaceae bacterium | reverse complement strand
ATGATCGAGGAGAACGTGGTCGCCGCCGCCGGTGTGCGAAATCAGTGCGACGTCCCCGAGATGGTACGCCTCATCCGCGCCGCCGGCCTCGTGCCGGTGCAACGCGACACGCTGTACCGCCAAGTCCGCCGCTACTGACCTCGTTGCACGCCGCGGATCGTCACACGCCCTAACGGATCCTGAACAGTAGTTCCGCCTCTTGGTCCCTGCGCGGGGAAGCACTGTGTTAACCACGTGTCAAGGGACCCGTGGCTCGCAGTGTGCGAATCTCGGAGAGAATCGCTTCTCCGCGCAGATCCAAGGAGGGATCATGGAAGGCTCTCCTGTCGCCGTGCCGATCAAGGGCGCGAAGCCGGATCCGAAACCTGCGCCGGTCAAGACCGTCGTCGCGCCCGAGGTCGACAAAGGCCTCAAGACGAACGCTCTTGGCATGCTCTCGAGCGTCGTCATCGGCATCGCCTCAACGGCGCCTGCCTACAGCCTTGCGGTCACGCTTGGCTTCGTAGTGGCAGTCGCCGGCATAGGCCTCAAGTCACCCGCGATCATGATCGTCTCGTTCGTGCCGATGATCCTGATCGCGAGTTCCTACTACTACCTGAACAAGGCCGACCCCGACTGCGGCACCAACTTCACGTGGGGCGTGCGGGCCTTCGGCCCCAAGGCCGGATGGATCGCGGGGTGGGGCTGCATCGTCGCCGATCTCGTCATCATGCCGAACCTCGCCGGCGTCTCCGGGCAGTACCTGGTGCTGCTGTTCAGCGAGAAGGCGAGCAACAACATCTACCTCACCACGACCATCGGCATCCTCTTCATCATCGCGATGACCTGGATCTGCTGGAAGGGCATCGAGCTGTCTGCACGATCGCAGGTGGTGCTCCTCGGCACCGAGCTCACGGTGCTCACCCTCTTCGCAGTGCTCGCCATCAGCAAGTCGATGGGCAACGGCATCAGCCGCACCGTCGATGGCACCACGTACCACTCCATCCACCCGAGCCTGTCGTGGATCTCGCCGTCGGGCCTGTCGGGAAGCGCCATCACCGCTGGGCTCGTCGCCGCCGTGTTCATCTACTGGGGGTGGGACACCTGCGTCTCTGTGAACGAGGAGGCCAAGGACTCCGCCACCACGCCCGGGCGTGCGGCGCTGCTGTCGACGGTGGTGCTGCTGCTGATCTACCTCGTGGTGTCGTACGGTTCTGTCTCCCTGTTGGGCCCCGACTACGTCACGGCGAACTCCGACGACGCTCTCTACGCGCTCGGCAAGATCGCGCTGCCGACGATCATCGTGAAGCTGCTGCTCATCGCAGTGCTCACCTCGGCGGCCGCGTCGTGCCAGACCACCATCCTTCCTGCAACGCGCACGATGCTGTCGATGGGCGCTCACGGCGCGGCGCCCGAGAAGTTGGCGCAGATCGATCCCAAGCGCCTGACCCCCGACTACAGCTCCTGGCTCTTCGGTGGCGTCTCGATCGCCTGGTACCTCCTCCTCGTCATGGTCAGCCACAACACCAGCACCGACGCATACCTGGCGTCGATCGCCGCCGTGGGAATGGCCATCGCGGTGTACTACGGCCTCAGCGGCATCAGCTGCATCCTCTACTTCCGCCGCTGGATCCTCACCTCGGTCAAGAACTTCGTGTTCATCGGCGTCCTCCCCGGTCTCGGAGGAGTGGTGCTGCTCTACGTCTTCTGTCGCACGGTCTGGGACTCGCGCAACGCCGCCTACGGCTACGGCACCATCTTCGGTGTCGGCACCGTCCTCGTCATCGGCACCATGCTGCTCGTGCTGGGCATCCCGCTCATGTTGTGGTGCTCGGTGAAGTACCCGACGTTCTTCCACTACCGTGCCGATACGTCGAGCAAGGTGAAAGACCCCCACAGCGACGACACGCTCGCCGCCCCGTTGGGTACGTACACCAAGAGCAACAGGGGGCAGATCTGATGGCCGGCGATCTCGTGGTGGGTGTTGGTGGCAACGGAAGTGGGTTCCAGGCAGCCCGCACCGCTGCCCGCGTGGCGAACCTGATGAAGGTGCCGCTCGTCCTCGTGTTCGGTTACGAGTCGGTGGCCATGGGACCCCGCGGCGGTGTGCTCGAGGAACAGGTCGAAGCCATCGGCGAGGAGGCCGTGGCAGAGATCTCCGCGGAGCTACGCGCCCGGTACCCCGACCTCACCATCGACGTGGAGATGGTGCTGCAGCGACCGGTCGACGCGCTGATCCACGTGGCCGAGGTGCGCTCGGCCGACGTGATCGCCGTGGGGCATGGCGGGTCGGGGCCGCTTCGCGCCGCGTTGCTCGGCAGCATCACGTACGAGATCGTGCACCGCGCGCCGATCGCGGTGCTCGTGGTGCCCGATCTCGAGAGCGATCTCGAGAGCTGAGCTCAGCTGCCGGCGACGGGCTGCTCGATCTCGGCGCCGATCTCGAACGCCGAGTACTCCTCACCCGTGTCGGCCCAGTCCTCGAACTGGATGACGCCCATCTCCTCGAACCGGCGGCGCAGCCACTGGTCGTTGCGCTCGAGCAGCCCGAGCTTCTTGCAGTTGGGCACGATCTTGCTGAACAGCATGCTCTGGAAGATGATGCGCGTGGGGTCGGCGAGCACGAGCGGAAGGATGTCCTTCACGTTGACGCCCATGCGCTCCCACACCTCCTGCGACATGAAGCGGTCGCGCATGCGGATGGCGGCCTCGAACGCGAACTCCTGGCGCTCCTTCATCTCGGCGTCGGTCATCTGGTCGTAGCACTCCTTCAGCGACAGCACGCCGAAG
>PMCN01000287.1 GCA_003154135.1 Acidimicrobiaceae bacterium | reverse complement strand
TTCGACATCGGCCACGGCAACACCCTGGCCTACTTCGACCTGCCAGGCCTGCCGCTCGGCCCCTACGCGGAGGTGCTCGGTGGCCACCACCACCTCGCCATCTCCATCGACCGACCCCAGTGGGAGGCCGCCAAGGCGCGACTGGAGGCAGCCGGCATCGAGTGCGCGCACGTCGACGGTTCGTCGCTCTACTTCCGCGGCCCCGATGGCGAGCGCCTGGAACTGATCAGCGATCCGCTGCTCGAGATGTACGGCAACCCCGTCGGCTGAGGGTCGCTCCGACTGTTCGAGGTCGCACGGCCTACCATCGGCCCCATGGAGTTCCACTTCGCCACCATCTGGGAAACGATCGCCGACGCGCTCGCCGACGACGCCGCCGTCGTTCACGGCGACCGCCGATTCACCTGGCGGCAGTACGACGACCGTGCGGCGCGAGTGGCCGCGGTGTTCCACGAGGCAGGCCTGGGCACCGATTCGAAGATCGGCCTCTACCTCTACAACGGCAACGAGTACCTCGANNAACGTCAACTACCGCTACCTCGACGAGGAGCTGGTGTACATCCTCGACAACGCCGATGCCGAGGCACTGGTGTTCCACTCGTCGCTCGCCGACCGCGTGGCCCGCGTGCACGAGCGGCTGCCCAAGCTGCGCCTGCTCATCGAGGTCGACGACGGCGGCGAGCAGGGTCAGGTGGCCGGGGCGTTGCGCTACGACGACGCGGTCGCTGCGGCCTCGCCGATGCCGCGCATCACGCGCTCCGAGGACGACATCTACATGCTNNACCACGGGCATGCCCAAGGGCGTCATGTACGACATGGGTGGCCTCACCCGTTCGTTCGCCTCGCTCGGCTTCCCGTTGCTCGGCCTCGCACCGCCCACCGATGCGGCCGAGGTGGCACCGCTGGTGCGTCAGGTGATCGACGGCGGCGGCCGCATCATCAGCATGCCGTGCGCGCCGCTCATGCACGGTACGGGCGTGTGGCTGGGCGCGATGATCCCGCAGCTCGGCGGCGCCGAAGTGGTCACGCTGCAGAGCCGTTCGCTCGACCCCGACGAGATCCTGCGCACGGTGCAGGACGAGAAGGTCACCAACATGACCATCGTCGGTGACGCGTTCTCGAAGCCGATCATCAAGGCCATCGACAGCGCGGTCGAGGCCGGCACGCCGTACGACCTGTCAGCGCTGAAGATGATCATCTCCTCGGGTGTGATGTGGACGGCCGAGGTGAAAGAGCAGCTGCTGCAGCGCATCGAGCACGTCATCCTCCTCGACGCCATCGGGTCGAGCGAGGGCAGCATGGGCACCAGCATCTCGATGAAGGGCGTGCCGCCGAGCACCGCCAAGTTCGCGCGCAACCCCACCACCAAGGTGTTCACCGACGATGGCCGCGAGGTCGAGCCGGGCAGCGACGAACAGGGAATGGTGGCCGCCGGCGGGATGGTGCCCGTGGGCTACTACAAGGACGCCGAGAAGTCGGCTCGCACGTTCCGCACCATCGACGGCGAGCGCTATTCGTTCCCGGGCGACATGGCGAAGGTGGCGGCCGACGGCTCGCTCATCCTGCTCGGCCGCGGTAGCCAGGTCATCAACTCCGGCGGCGAGAAGATCTTCCCCGAGGAGGTCGAGGAAGCCGTGAAGCGGGTGGAGGGTGTCATCGACTGCCTCGTCGTCGGCGTCGACGACGACCGCTTCGGCCAGGCCGTCACTGCGGTCGCGTCGCTCGGTGACGGCGAGCAGCCCGACGAGGCCACGGTGATCGCCGGCGTGAAGCACGAGCTGGCGGCCTACAAGGCGCCCAAGCGAGTGGTGTTCGTGCCGCAGGTGCCGCGTGCGGCCAACGGCAAGGCCGACTACAAGGCGGCCAAGCAGATGGCCTACGAGGCACTCGGTCTCGGCCTCTGACCCTGCAGGCGGCCCCGTGACGCGCGTCCCGTCTCCCATCACCGTGCCGCTGCTCGTGCGCCAGCGCGCGGCGGCGATGGGTGCAGCCGGTGCCGAATGGCTGGCATCGTTGCCGGCGACGGTCGACACGCTCGCCCAACGGTGGGGTCTCGTCGTGCAGCACACGTTCGACGGCGGCACCGCAGCCTTCGTCGCCGCGGCCACCGACGACGCCGGTACCACATGCGTGCTGAAGGTGTTCATGCCGGCCGAGACCGGCGACGACGAGTTCGGTCGCAGCGTGCTGGCCCACCAACTTGCCGGTGGCAGGGGGTGCGCCACGCTGCTTGCCCACGACACATCGACCTCGGCGCTCCTGCTCGAGCGGCTGGGACCCAACCTCGCGGTGCTGGGCCTCGACGTGCCCGACATCCTGGCCGCGGTCTGCGACACGCTCGTCACGTTCTGGCGGCCGTTGCCCGACGACTGCCCGCTCCCCACGGGCGCCGAGAAGGCCGCATGGCTCGCCCGCTACGTGGTGCACAACTGGGAGGCGCTCGGCCGGCCGTGCGACCGACGCATCATCGACCGCACGCTCGCGTACTGCGACGAGCGGGCGGCCGCGTTCAGCGACTCCACGGCTGTGCTGGTGCACGGCGACGCGCACGGGTGGAACACGGTCGATGCCGGTGACGGTGCGTTCAAGTTCGTCGACCCCGAGGGCCTGCGGTCCGAGCGCGCACACGACCTGTCGGTGCCGATGCGCGAGTACAACGCACCCCTGCTGGCGGGCGACACGGCGCGCCTCGTGCGTGAGCGGGCCGAGTGGCTGGGGCACCGCTGCGCCGTCGACCCCGAGGCCGTGTGGCAGTGGGGTTTCATCGAGCGCGTATCGACCGGCCTGTTGAACCTGCGCGACTTCGACAACGGCGACGGCACAGCGTTCCTCGAGGTGGCGACACGCTGCTGCTGAACCGGACGGCTCCGGCCGCCGCCTCCGCAGCCACCGTGCTCGATCACGCGGCTCGCTCTGACCGCACTCCTATGTCGCGCGCAGAGATCGCAATCCCGAGCTGCGGTCACGAGATGTCGCCGCTCAGGGGACATTCCGTGACCGCAGCAACTCACGGACGGACGGCACCAGCGACGCAGTCGGGTCAAACGACGAGCCCGGCAATCCTGCGCATCTTGGTCCGGGCTTGTCCAGCGAGCAGAGCGCAGATGTGGACTCATGGTGTTGGGCGCGCTTCGTCCCATACTCGGGACGTCTCGCGCACACGGGCGGCGAATGTCCCGGAAGTGGGACGTTTCGCGCCCATTCAACCCCGGTCGCTGGTGGTAGCGAACTTTGCCCGAAGCCGCCGCCATCGTCCAGCGCCAGTTCGGTGCGGTCAGGTCGGTGCGGTCAGACCTTCCGGGACACGCGTAACGCCGCCTTGGGCACTGTGGGCCATGACAGAGGCGAGGTCCCAAAGTGGGTCTCGCGGGACAACCCGGCATGCGTCGACGATGACCTTCGCCCCTGGGAGCGATGCCGTGATCGTCGTACCGTCGAAGGTGGCGAGTACGGGCCGAACTGACGCCCGCGGGAGGAGATTCCGATGGTCACGGTGAAGGAAGCCGCGTCGACGTTCCTGGCCAACAAGCGCATCGCGGTGACCGGTGTGTCGCGCAAGGCTGAGGGACACGGCAGTAACGCCGTGTACAAACGGCTCCGCGACCGCGGGTACGACGTGTTCGCGGTCAATCCCAATGCTGATGAGGTCGAGGGCGACCGCTGCTACCACGACTTGCGCGACATTCCCGGCGGCGTCGACGCGGTCGTGATCGCGACCAAGCCGGAGCTGGCCGAGTCGACGATGCGCGAGTGCGCTGAGCTTGGCATCAAGCAGACGTGGATGCATCGCGCGTTCGGTGAGGGCAGCGTCTGTGGTGAAGCGACGGTCTACGGCAAAGATCACGGGATCACCGTTATCGACGGTGGTTGTCCGCTGATGTTCGAGCCGACCGCGGATGTCTTCCACAAGGTCTTGCGCTTCGTGTCCACCCGGACTGGCAAGGTGCCCAAGACGGTGTGAACCAGCGCCATGACCGATGGAAGGTGGTTGCGACGATTCGGTGGATCGCGGGGGCGTTCATCGTTGCCCACGGTGTGGTGACGGCAGGGATCTGGACCGCGCCGGCGCCGAGTGACTCAAATCGCATCGAGAAGACCGCCGCCGTCATCATCAACTCCATCATCCGCCCAATGATCAGGCCGGACTGGTTACCGTCGACTGCCAGACTGGCGGCGACGCGCTCGGTCACCCTGGCGCTGCCGTCAGCCGCCCACTGCTATCGGAACAACCACCCTGCAACGCAGAGCGGCAGCTAGGCGCTGGCCCAAACAA
>PMCN01000130.1 GCA_003154135.1 Acidimicrobiaceae bacterium | reverse complement strand
TCCTCGGGCAGATCGGCCAGCACCGCAGCGCGGTGCGCGCGGCCGGGCTTCAGGCGCTTCGCCTTCGGGCGCTGGGGAAGCTCGGGCGGGGCCTGGAAGCGGGGCTTGCGCTCGGGCCGGTCGCCACCCGGACGCGGACCACGATCGCTGCGCGGGCCCCGATCGGCACGGTCGCCGTCGGTGCGCGGTGCACGGTCGCCACCCGGACGCGGACCACGGTCGGGGCGCGGGCCACGGTCGGGCCGGTCGCCGCGCGGGCCACGGTCGCCGCGATCGCCGCGGTCGCCGCGGTCACTGCGCTCGCGCCGGGCCAGCTGCTGGGTGACGGCCTCGAAGGGCTTCTCGGTGGGGATGAGCTCGATGACGCCCGACTTGGCCGCCTTCTCCTTGCCGGAGCTGATGGCCGTGATGGTCATGCCATCGAGCTCGACCTCGGCATCGGCCTTGAACACCATGCCCAGGGTTGCACCTGCAGGCAACAGTGCTCCNNGCCGTCGGGGCGCGTGCTGGTGAGCTCGATTTCGATCCTGCGGGACATAGGTCTCCACGGTATCGGGTGAAGGGCACTTCGCTCCACCGTGTAACGGGTCGGTACCCTCGTGCACGTGCCCATCTACGCCCTCGGTGACCGCGTGCCCGCCATCCATCCGGAGGCGTTCGTGCATCCCGACGCCGTCATCATCGGCGACGTCCGCGTGGGCGCGCTGAGCACCATCTGGCCCGGCGCCGTGCTCCGCGGTGACGAGGGTTACATCAGCATCGGCGAGCGCACCAGCATCCAGGACAACTCCGTGCTGCACACGACGCCGGAGTGGCCCACCGTCGTGGGTGACGAGTGCGTCGTCGGGCACATCGTGCACCTCGAGGGCTGCACCATCGAGTCACGGTGCCTCATCGGCAACGGCAGCATCGTGCTGCATCGGGTGGTGGTGCGCACGGGCGCCATCGTCGCTGCCAACTCCGTGGTGCTCAACGACACCGAAGTGCCATCCGGCGCGCTCGCCGCCGGCTCGCCTGCGGTCATCAAACCGGGCAGGGCCGACCCCGAGCACGTCCGACGCGGCGTCGACGCGTACGTGCGCCGCGCCCGCACGTACCCCACCGACCTCCGGCGCATCGTCTGATGCGCCAACTCGTGCTCACCGTGCCGGTCGACGAA
The DNA here is from genome assembly GCA_003154135.1 of Acidimicrobiaceae bacterium. Taxonomy (GTDB): domain Bacteria; phylum Actinomycetota; class Acidimicrobiia; order Acidimicrobiales; family Ilumatobacteraceae; genus UBA668. The sequence continues at coordinate 21,397 of PMCN01000130.1, read as the reverse complement.
GCGGAGCTCGCCAGCGATGCGCTGTGGGGCCTCGGTGTCGTCGCCGTGGAGGAGCGGCCGCTCGACAGGCGCAGCGACGATGGCGGCGTGCAGCTCGTCGAGCTGTGGACCGCGATCGGCGATGGCGGCGACGGCAACGGCGCAGGCAAGGGCACCGGCAACGGCGACCACACCGTGCACTACGACGGCGCGGCGCTCGACCTGCCGTGGCCGTGGCGGTTCGTGGAGGTCGACGCCACCGTGGCCGACAGCTGGCGGCAGTTCGCGCTGCCGGTGTGGGCAACCCCCACGTTGGTGGTGCGGCCGGCCTGGGTGCCCTTCGACGCACCGCCGGGCGTGGCCGTGGTGTCGATCGAGCCCGGTGCCACGTTCGGGATGGGCGACCATCCCACCACCGTGCTCTGCCTGCGAGCCCTGCGCCGTTTCCTGGCTCCCGGCGATGCAGTGCTCGACGTCGGCTGTGGGTCGGGTGTGCTGGCGGTGGCCGCGATGGTCATGGGTGCCGGCAGTGCCGTGGGCATCGACATCGCACCTGCGGCGGTGGCGGTCACATCGGCCAACGCGAGCGCGAACGGGGTCGTGGTCGACGTGAGCACGCGCCTTCTCGACGATGTGCCCGATCGATACCCGCTGGTGCTCGCCAACATCCTCGCGCCCGCGCTGGTGGCCCTCGCTCCGCACCTGCGCCGAGTGCTGGCGCCGGNNGGAATCGACGGCACCGCACCTGCTGCCGTGGTGCACAGCGCCCCGGCGGCGGCCGCGAACCGCAGCGCCGCGGCGAGGTCGTCACCCGCCGCGAGGCGCGCGCACAGCGCGCCGCAGAAGGTGTCACCGGCCGCGGTGGTGTCGATCGGCACCACCGGGAACGGTTCGACGTGCGTCACCCCGTCGGCCGTGTGGAGCTCTGCGCCGCGGGCACCGAGCGTGACCACCACGGCGCGCGCCCCGACGGAGCGCAGGTGTTCGACGCCGCCGAGCAGCGTCACCTCGTGCTCGTTGGGCACCACCACATCGCACAGCGCGAGGAGCGATTCGGGCACCACCTTGGCCGGCGCGGGGTTCAGCACCGTGATGGCCCCCGCGGCCCGTGCGGCGACGAACGCGCGCTCGATGGCGGCCACGGGCACCTCGAGCTGGGAGAGCACCACACGAGCGGCCGGCGCACGTGATGCGGTGACTGCGTCGTTGGCCCCGGCCACGACGATGATGGAGTTCTCGCCGTCGGCCGACACGCCGATGAGCGCCCGCCCCGATGCGATGGAGATGACGTCGACGTGCGTGGTGTCGATGCCGTCGTCGCGCATCACCGCGAGCAGCGTCGCGCCGGCGGAGTCGTCGCCGACCGCTCCCACGAACGCCGTCGACGCGCCGGCGCGCGCGGCTGCGACGGCCTGGTTGAGACCCTTGCCGCCGGGGTACTCGTGGTACGACGAGCCCGGCACGGTCTCCCCGGGGGCCGGCAGGCGGTCCACCGTGGCCACGAGGTCGAGGTTGGCGCTGCCCACGACGCACACGTCGAACAGCGGGGTGCTGGTCATGCGGAGGGCCGGAAGACCGGCGGGCGCTTCTCGAGGAAGGCGGCCACGGCCTCCTTGTGCTCCGGGCTCTTCCAGCACTCGTTGAGCATCGCGGTCTCGCGCTGCTGGGCCGCCATCAGATCGCTCTCGTCGAGGTTCTCGGTGAGCAGCTGCTTGATCATCCGCAGCTGCAGATCGGGGTTCGCTGCGTAGCTGTTGGCGATGGCCACCGCGCTCGACATCAGCTCGTCGGGTTCCACCAGCTGATCGGCGAGGCCGATGGCGAAGGCCTCGCTCCCCGAGACGAGGCGGCCCGACAGGCACATGTCGCTCGCCCGACCGAAGCCCACTCGGGCACCGAGCAGACGCGTGCTGGCCAGCTCGGGCACGAGTCCCATCTTGATGAAGCCCATCCCGAACTTGGCGGCGGTGGAGGCGACGATCTGATCGGCGGGCAAGCACATCGTGACGCCGATGCCCACCGCGGCCCCGTTGACGGCGCACACGATGGGTTTGCTGGTGCGCAGGAAGCTCACCCAATCGAGTCCGCGTGGCATGCCACCGACGCCGCCGGCGGTGTCGTTGCCGGGATCGGTGCCCGAGATGCGGGTCTGGAACGTGGCCTCCATGTCGGCGCCGGCGCAGAAGCCGCGGCCGGAGCCGGTCATCACGATCGCGCCCACCGCGTGGTCGTGGTTGGCCGCCTGGATGGCATGCACCTGCTCCTCGGCCATCCGCGGGGTCCAGGCGTTGAGGCGTTCCGGGCGATGGAGCGTGATGACGGCAATGGCCCCGTCGCGCTCGACGGTGATCTGCGAGTAGTCCACGACGTCATCGTGTCACGCACACCGCCCGGGTCACGACGTGGCGTGGACCAATGGCGAGGTGTCGAGCGCGTCGAGCGCGGGCAGGTAGCTGCGCACCGCGTCGCGCCGGAACTGCGTGCAGAGGTCGGCACGGAAGAACCGGGCGCCCTCGCGCACGACGTAGTTGAGGATGAAGAAGCGGTAGACCTCGGGAAGGAACATCACTTCCTCGTCGGTCATCGGGAACACCTCGCGGTAGGCCCGCAGCAGTTCGAGGAACGCGGGCTCGACCAGGGTGTGCGGGCCGTACGTGAAGCGGGTGCGATCACCGGTCTTGCTGGACACGCGCGACAGGAAGTAGAAGTCGAGCAGCCGTGGTTCGATGCGGAACCAGTCGTAGTCCCATCTGCTGAACAGGCGGAACGAACCGTCGGCGGCGGTGTCGACCGAGAAGTTGCCGAGGTTCCAGTCGATCAGCACGGGGATCTTCGGCCACTCGTCGTAGCCCACTTCGATGAGGCGTTCGAGGAAGCGGTGCGTGTGCCGCCACAGGATGCCGAGCGACTCCGGGGGCAGGTCGAAGTTGCGCGGGCCGAACGGGCTCTCGAGCAGGTCGAGCAGGTGGATGGCGTCGATCTTGATGGTCTTCGACGCGGCCGGGATGAGCGGCGCGATGTCGGTGCACGCGAGGTGGAACTCGGCCATCTCGCGGCCGAGGTTGCGCACCTGCGCCAGGCTGAGCACGCGTGGCAGCGCGTCGCGGCGCGGCACGTCGTCGTAGAACACCGCCCACATGTTCTGGTCGTACCAGGTGAAGAGCTTCCCGTCACGCCGCCAGATGTCGGCGAGCATGCCGTGGAAGCGCGTGCCGTGGAGCAGCTCGGCGCATCGGCTGAGGCGATCGTGGTCCTCGTAGAACAGGAAGTACGACCCGTACGACGACACCTTGCCCACCACCGTCGACCCGTCGTCGAGGTGCAGCCGGTACACGCGGTTGGTCGACACGTTCGCGCTCACCTCGTCGGTGGCGACGATGACACGGTGGTCGCCGTAGGCAGCCCACGCCGCGGCGATGGCAGTGCGATGCAAGGAGGGCGGCGGCACGTCAGCGATCGTAGGCCGACGAGTACGCTCCGGTGCATGGAAGCGGTCGACGTCGCCGATTTCGACCTCCACCATCACCAAGCCGTCGAGGCGCTCAGGGCCAAGGGGCCCATCGCCTGGAGCGCCGCGCTCGAGGCCTGGGTGGTCACGTCGCGAGAGCTGGCCTCGGCAGTGATGCGCGACGCAACCACGTTCACCGTCGACGACCCGCGGTTCAGCACGGCGCAGGTGGTGGGGCCGAGCATGCTGTCGCTCGACGGGGCCGAGCACGCCCGCCATCGCAACCCGTTCGCCGAGCCGTTGCGGCCGGCGGAAGCCACTGCCCGCCACGGTGCGCGCATCGACGCCATGGCGCGGGCGATCGTGGGGGCGGTGCGACCTGCGGGCGCGGCCGAGCTCCGGCGCGAGATCGCGGGGCCGCTGGCCGTGGCTGTCGCGTCGAGTGTGCTCGGCGTCGACCACGTACCGCCCGCGGCGCTGCTGGCGTGGTACGACCTCATCGTGTCCGCGGTGGGTGCCGTGTCGGATGGAGGCGTCGTCCCCGCAGTGGCGGCCGACGCGTTCGCGCAGCTCGTGCACGCGATCGAGCAGGCGATGCGCCACGACGACACGCTGGTCGCCGTCGCCGGGCGCTCGCTGAGCGCCGCAGAGGTCGTGTCGAACTCGGCCGTCTTCCTCTTCGGAGGCATCGAGACCAGCGAGGGAATGACCGCCAACGTGCTGCACCACCTGCTCGCCGACCCTGTTCAGCGGCAGATGGTGGCCGCCGACCGCAGGCTGGTCGACGCCGCGGTGGAGGAGTCGTTGCGGCTCGAGCCTGCTGCCGCTCGTGTCGACCGCTACGCGACGGCCGACGTGCGCGTCGGGGGAGTGCAGGTGCGACGGGGCGACTTCGTGGTGGTGTCGCTCGCCGGCGCCAACCGCGATCCCGACGTGTACCCCGATCCCGATCGATTCGACGTGCGTCGCTCCAACGTCAGGTCACAGGTGGCTTTCGCCCATGGTCCCCATGCGTGCATCGGGGCGCAGCTCGCCCGCCTGCAGACGCGCGCCGCGTTGTCAGCGGTGCTCGACATGCTCCCCGGCATCGAGCTGGTGGAGCCGGTCGAGGTGCGCGGCGCCATCTTCCGCAAGCCGCTCGCGCTGCGAGCAGCCTGGACCCTCAGCTGACGTTGCGGGCCCGTACGCCGATGGGCGCGATGAGCCGGAAGCCGGCGGCGTGCCGCTCGTCCTCGCTCTCGGCGCCCCAGAAGCCGTACTCGTGGTTGGTGCGGGCGAACTCGCGACACGTGACGTTGACGGTGCACGACGAACACACCGCCTTGGCCGACGCCTCGCGGCGGTCGCGCGCCTGCGGACGTTCGGCAGGCGGTGGGAAGAACAGGTGCGTGAGGCCTTTGCAGGCAGCCGAGTTCATCCAGCGATCGTCGGTGAACGCCCGATGGAAAAAGACATCGACGGCTGCCATGGAACCCCCAGTTCGAACGGCCTGACGAATTACTTGCTGTGAGCAAGTAGTGGTCACTGTAGGCCAAAATCCGGTCGCCGTCCAGACGCTCCGATCAGGATCTTTTCACGATCGACACATCGTCGTCACCCCAGCAGGTGCCGCAGCCCGGCGGCGAAGCGGTCGACGTCGTCCTCGGTGGTGTCCCACGCGGTCATCCATCGCACCTGGTGGCGCGCCACGTCCCAGTCCCAGAAGAAGCACCATTCGCGCAGCGGCTCGATGGCGGCCTCCGGCAGCATCGCGAACACGCTGTTCACACTGGGCGCCATGTCGAACTGCACGCCGGGGATCGCCCGCGTCTGCTCGTGCAGTCGTGTCGCCATCGAGTTCGAGTGCTCGGCGAGGCGGATCCACAGCTCGTCGTGCAGGAGAGCGTTGAACTGCGCGGCGACGAAGCGCATCTTCGACGGGAGCTGGGTGACCATCTTGCGCACGAACACGGCACGGCGGGCGAGTGCGGGGTCGAGGAACACGACGGCCTCGCCGCCGAGGAGGCCGGCCTTCGTGCCGCCGAAGCTCACCACGTCGACGCCGGCGTCGACGGTGAACGAGCGAAGCGCGGCGACGGTGCCGCCGAGCGCTGCAGTGGCGTTGGCGATGCGAGCGCCGTCGAGGTGCACGAGCATGCCCATGCGGTGCGCAGTGTCGCACAACGCAGCCACCTCGTCGGCCGTGTAGAGCGTGCCCAGCTCCGTGCTCTGGGTGATGCTCACGACACCGGGTTGCGCATGGTGCTGCACGCCCTGCAGGTGGCGCAACGACTCGAGCTGTTCGGGCACGAGCTTGGCGGTGGGGGAGGGCAGCGCGAGGAGCTTGGCGCCCAGCGCCCGCTCGGGAGCGCCGGCCTCGTCGACCGCGATGTGCGCCCACTCGCTGCACACCACGCAGCCCGCCGGCTGCAGCATGGTGGCGAGCGACATCACGTTGGCGCCGGTGCCGTTCCACACCAGGAACGACTCGGCCGACGGGCCGAACAGGTCGCGAAAGCGGGCGCGTGCCTCGTCGGTCCAGCGATCGCTGCCGTAGGCGAGTGCGTGGCCCTCGTTGGCGGCGAGCACGGCCGCGATCACCGCCGGATGCGCGCCGGCCGCGTTGTCGCTCGCGAACGCATGCTCAGGCGCAGGCGGCATGGGGAGTGTTGCGTCGTGTGGTGTTGTGTCGTGTGGTCCGGACATCCCCACCAGTCTGCCCGACCTACTGTGCTGCTCCATGAGTCTCGATCACTTGACCCTGCTCGCCGCCGACATCGACGCCTTCGCCGACGCCATGGCGACCGGGCCGCTCGACGCGCCCGTCGCCGGTTGCCCCGGGTGGACGGTGGCCGCGCTCGGCGCCCACCTCGGAGGCGTGCACCGGTGGGCGAGGGCAGCGCTCGTCACCGCCGACGTGCCCCGCATCGACGCCGCGGCCGACCCGGCACCCACGCAGGGAGCTGCGCTGGGCGAGTGGATCCGCACCGGCGGGGCGGCTCTGATCGCCACGCTGCACGACACCCCACCCGACGCGCCCACCTGGCACCCGTTCCCCGTGTCGCCGAAGGTCGCCGGACTGTGGCGTCGCCGTCAGGCGCAGGAGGCGTCGGTGCACCGCTGGGACGCGCAGCACGCCATCGGCGTCGACGCCACCATCGGCGCCGCGCTCGCCGACGACGGGGTCGATGAGTACTGGCGCGTGATGCTGCCGCGCCTGGTCAGCCGTGAGGGCCAGGCGGTGCCGACCAACCCGTTCGCCGTATCGCTCACCGACACCGGTACGCGCCTGGTGCTCGACGGCCACGACGGCACCGTGCGACTGCTTCCTCACGACGCCCACGCCGACGCCGAGGTGCGCGGCGATGCCGCGTCGGTGCTGCTTCGGTTGTGGGGTCGTCCGGTGCCGGTCGACGCACTCACGGTGGAGGGCGACCAGGGAGTCGCCGATGCGTGGCTGCGCCTGGGCGGCGCCTGAATCGGCGTGTGAGTCAGCTCGCAGTGACGCGGGTCAGACGCCGAAGTGGGTGACGATCACTCGCCCGTTGCGCTCGCCGGCGCTCGCCGACAGGTCGGTGACCGCCATCGCGCGCTGGATCCATCGATCGAAGCCGTCGAAGCGCGGCTGGTACGGCGACCGGCCGTGCACCGCCACGTCGTTGTCGACGACGAGGAGATCGCCCGCCTCCAACGCGAGACCGGTGGCATGACCCTCCACGGCTGCCGACAGGGCCCGCAGCGCGTCGTCGGCTTCGGCGTCGATGCCCACCATGAGGTCGGAGTCGAACACCATCGAGGGCCGACCGCGGTCGCCGCGCAGCACCGGCATCGGTACGCCGAGCACGTTGGTCCGGCCGTGCAGGTAGCTCTCGTCGACGGCAGTGCGGAACCGATGCTCGAACAGCACGTCGACCACACTCTGGGGCAGGTGCGGCAGCACCTCGAAGATCGACGAGAGGGTGGTGACCGCGCTCGGGTCGCCGCGCAGGCACAGCAGCAGCAGGTAGCGCGGCCGGTGCGGGTGGAAGGCGGCCTCGGTGTGGAACATCAGCTGCACCTTCGACGACGTGCTCACCTGCCGATCGGCGTGGGCCTGGGTCGGCACCAGGTTCTGCACGAGGTCGCCACCGTGCTCGGGAAGGTACCCCACCGGCTGGCCGAGTCGGCGTGCGGCGGCCAGCAGCACGAACTCGCTCACGTGGTCCTTGAAGGTGGGTGCCGTGGGGGACGGGGGAGTGGTGGGCAGTTCGCCGAGGGGAAGGCCTCGCACCACGACGGCGCCGGCCTGGGGTGCAGCGTCGGCGAACTCGACGAGCGCGTCGTGCAGAGCGGGCGGCATGGTACGCGCAGCGCGCCCTGCAGCGCGCACGAACGCCTCGTCGCCGATCGGGAGGTCGGGGACGACCAGATCGGTCCACGACTCGGCGTGGACGATGGCGGGCATCACGTGCTGGGTGAGTGTGGTCATGGTCACTCCGATCGGGTGGAATGGATGTTCCAATGGTAGCAGGTCTGCGGAATATCCGTGTCGACGTGCGGGCGGGCACTACGCTGCGCGGCCGTGGAGGTCGACGAGCGGATCGGACGGGCGGGCGCGTCGCTCACGCCCGCGGAGCGGCGGGTGGCCGAGGTGGTGCTCGCCCAGCCACAACTGGTGGCGTTCGGCACCGTCGCCGACCTGGCCGAGGCGGCCGAAGCGGGGGCGGCCACGGTCGTTCGCCTCGCCTCCAAGCTGGGCTTCGACGGCTTCAGCGCTCTGCAGGCCTCTGTCCAGCACGCACTGGCGCGCCAGTTGCGCCCCGCAGCCGAGCGCATCCGTGAGCCGGCGGCGAGCGACGCGATCGGCCGCCACCGCGAGCTCGAGCTCGACAACGTGTCGACCACGCTGCGCGCCCTCGATCCCAAGGCGCTCGCCGATCTGGTCGCGCACCTCGCCGACCCCGCCGCCCGGGTGTTCGTGCTGTCGGGCGATGCATCACTCGGGGTCGCCCGCCAGATGGTGGGTGAGTTGCAGTCGCTGCGTGACGATGTCGCGCTCATCGACGGCAACGACGTGGCTGTGCGCCGCGCCATCGCCTTGCTCCGCTCGAGCGACGTGGTCGTCGCAATCGACCTGCGCCGCTACGACCGCTGGGTGGTCGATGCCGCTGCGGCCGCGCGTCAGCGAGGCGTGTGGACCGCGGCGATCACCGACAGCCTCCTGTCGCCGCTCGCTGCACAAGCCGATCGCACCTTCACGGTGGCCGCCGCCGGGGGAGGCCCCTTCGACAGTCACGTGGGCACGTTGGCACTCGCCAACGTCGTGGTGGCCAGCCTCGCCGATCGCCTGCGAGCAGTCGCCACCGAACGCCTCGACCGCGCCGAAGAGGCCTGGCGCGACGGCAATGCCCTCACCGACCGCTGACCACCCCACCCACCCGCCCCGCACCCTTTTCTCCCGCTCGTGTCAGGCCGTGATCACCAAGCTTGGTGGTCGGGCGCTGACACGAGCGATGAGACCAGGGGACTGTGGCGCGCCCCCGCTCGCCCCGCCCCGCACCCTTTTCCCCCGCTCGTGTCAGGCCGTGATCACCAAGCTTGGTGGTCGGGCGCTGACACGAGCGATGAAGTGGGCGGGGGAAGGGTGGGCCGCGGGGTAGGGTTTCGTCATGACGAAAGTAGGTGATGGGCCGGAGGAGCGGCGATCGCGGTGCCAGTGGTGCCGACGCGTGCTGCCCGAGCAGACGATGGGTCGTCCGCGGCGGTTCTGCTCGCAGGCGTGCCGGCAATGGCACTGGGTGGGCCGCCAGCGGGCCGGCGAGCTGCAGCTCAGCGAGGACGAGTTGATCGTGGCCCGCACCGAGCTCGACACGCTGCACGACGAGCTGTACGTGCTGGCCTGTGCGGTGAACGATGCAGAGCGCGATCTGTCGTCGGCGGGCGCCCGACCGACGGCCGCCGAGCTGCGCGAGATCGTCGACTGGTTGCTCGAAGCGGCGCGGCCGTTGCGCGACCGTGAGCTCACGCCGCCGGCCTGAACCGCTGAGCGAGTCCAGCCGTTGGAGCACATCGCCCATAATCGTCGTTATGTCAGATCGACGAGAACAGGGCGAAAAAGTTCCCCCGGCTGACCTGGGACGATGACCCTCGCCCTGAGGAAGACGTCAAGCATCTCCTCCATCGGCCCGATGTACTGTGCATGTCACGCCTTGGTCGAGTCATTGTCGCGACCTGTGTGGTGGCCGGTCTCGGCATGGCCACCCTGACCACACCGGTCGCAGCAGGCTCGTCGACCACCACCACCACGACCACCAAGCCGGCCAGCGGGTTGGTCTACACCGTGCAGTCCGGTGACTACCTGATCGGGATCGCCCTCAAGGTGGGGGTGAAGTTGAGTGATCTGCTCTCGCTGAACACGCTGGCAGTGAGCAGCCTCATCTACCCCGGCATGAAGCTGCAGGTGCCCAAGGGCGGCTCGCTGCCCCCCATCGCGACTGGCACCACGACCGGCACGACGACCGGTAAGACGACCGGTAAGGCGTCGACGACCACCACCACGCCTCCACCGCCGCCGCCGCCCGCGGTGTACGTCGTGGTCGCGGGTGACTCGCTCTCCCGCATCGCCGGACGCCTCGGCGTCACGCTGACAGCGCTGCTCACTGCCAACAAGCTCAACGCGTCGAGCCTCATCGTGCCCGGCATGAAGCTCACGGTGCCCGCCGGCGCCAGCGCACCTGCCGGCACGCCGGGCACGACGACCACCACCACGGCGCCCAAGTCGACGCCCCCCACGACCACCGCTCCCGCCGGCAGCTCGAACTCCGGTGCACCACTCGTCTACGTGGTGCTCTCCGGTGATTCGCTGTCGCTCATCTCCGGCCGGCTCGGCGTCACCTTCAACGCCCTGCTGAGCACCAACAAGCTCTCCGCCGGCAGCCTCATCTACCCGGGAATGCGCCTCACGGTGCCCACCGGCGGTCACCTGCCGGTCGCCGGCCCTCCCCCAGTGAACGGCAAGGGTGGCGCCGTCGTCACCGGCAACCCCAAGATCGACAAGATGCTGGCGTTCGCCTACGCGCAGCTCGGCAAGCCCTACATCGCCTACGCGGCCGGGCCCAACGGTTACGACTGCTCCGGGCTGGTGATGGCCGCGTTTGCCGAGATCGGGGTGTCGCTCCCCCACTACAGCGGTTCCCAGGCCAACTACGGCGTGGCCATCGACTGGACCACGCAGCCCATCCACGCCGGGGATCTGGTGTTCCTGGAGACCTCGCCGGGTTCGGGCATCATCCACCACGTGGGCATCGCCATCAGCGCCACGCAGTGGATCCAGGCCCCCCACACCGGAGACGTCGTCAAGATCAGCACCATCAACTGGACTCATGTCGTCGCCGTCCGGCGGCTGATCACGGGGTGACCGCCCGGGCCTCGCCAGGTGACGAGGCACCCGGTCCGTACCGGGTGGACGTGTCGCACCTCGACGAGCACGAACTGCTCCTCCTGCGCGCGTTGCTCCGTGGCGGCGATGTGCCGTTCGGCATCGTGCGCGGTGAGCTGGTCGCCGGCATCGAGCACACCGACGAGGTGGACGAGGCTGTCGCCTGGGTGGCAGTCGGCAACGACCGACGCGAACCCGATCTCGCCGACGCCGAGCACCGATTCGCACGGCCACCACTGGTGCCACCGTCACGACCGCCGCTGGTCGACGGTCGACGGCAGGCGACGCGCTGGCGGCGCTTGACAGCCGGCCTCGTCGACCACGCCATCGCCGGCCTCGCCGTCGCGGCACTCCTCGCGTGGCGTGTCCCCGCATGGACCGCGGCAATCGTGCACCTGGTCTGCTTCGTCGCGCTCCCGGCGTCGTACGGCTGGACGCTGGGCAAGCTGTGCACCGGGCTGCGCCTGGTGGACCGGCGCACGCTGCGCACACCCGGTGTGCTGACGGTGACCGAACGCTGGTTGGTGGCCGATGCCGTGCTGCTCGCCGTGATCGTGTTCGGCCTCAACGGCAACTGGGCGACCTTCGCACTGCTGGCCGTCTACCTGCCCATCGTGGCCGACCTGCGCGGCCTGCACGACCGCGCAGCCGGCACGCTCGTCGTGGAGCGCTCGGTGGACGGACCGGGAATCTTTGTGAAGGCGCGCCCGATCCGCGATCCTGAGTAGGTGACTCGACCCTGGATCAGCACTGCCGCCGCCGTCCGCGAAGCGGAGCTGCACCGCCAGCTCACGGGTCGCTCCCCCGCCGAGATCGATGCTCTCGTGTGGGGCTGGATCGAGCAGAACCGTTCGATCCACGACGAGCAGTGCATCAACCTCGACCCGGCCGCCAACGTGATGAACCCGCGCGCCGAGCGTGCACTCGCCGCCGGCCTGTCGAGCCGACCGAGCCTCGGCTGGCCGGGCGACAAGTACGAGACCGGCCTGGAAGCGATCGAGGCCATCGAAGTGACCGCGATGGAACTGGCGTGCACCGTGTTCGGCGCCCGCTACGCGGAGGTGCGCGTGCCGTCGGGCGCGATCGGCAACCTCTACTGCTTCATGGCCACCTGCCGGCCTGGCGACGCGGTCGTGGTACCTCCGGCGGCGATCGCGGGCCACGTCACGCATCACGCCCGCGGCGCCGCCGGGTTGTACGGCCTGCAGGTGCACGAGGCGCCCATCGACGAGGCGAACTACACCATCGACACCACCGCCCTTGCCGAGCTGGTGGCACGGGTGCGACCCGCGCTCGTGACGGTGGGCGGCAGCCTCAACCTCTTCCCCCACCCGGTGCGCGAGGTGGCCGAGATCGCACATGCCCACGGGGCAAAGGTGCTCTACGACGCCGCGCACGTGAGCGGACTGCTCGCCGGGGGCGTGTGGCCGGGGCCGCTGGGAGAAGGAGCAGACCTGCTGTCGATGAGCACTTACAAGAGCCTCGGCGGCCCGGCAGGCGGGCTGGTGCTCACCGACGACGTCGCACTGGCGGCGGCCATCGACGCGATCGCGCATCCCGGTCTCACTGCCAACTTCGACGCCGGCGTCACTGCGTCGCTGGCGCTGTCGCTGCTCGACTGGGTGGAGCACGGACCTGCGTACGCGACAGCGTTCGTGGCCAACGGCATCGCCTTGGCCGGCGCGCTCGACGATCTGGGGATGCCTGTCTTCCACACGGCAAAGGGCGCGACGAGCTCGCACCAACTGGCCATCGTGGCCGACGAGTTCGGGGGAGGCGAGGAGGCGGCCTTGCGACTGCGCGACGCCAACCTGCTGGCGTCGGCCATCGGTCTGCCGCACGCATCGGGCCTCCGGCTCGGAACCAGTGAGGCCACGCGCTGGGGCATGGGTCCGGCCGAGATGGCAGAGATCGCGCGGCACATCGCCGACGCCCTGCGCGGCGAGGCTGCCGATGTGGCACCGCGGGTGAGTGCGCTCAAGCAGCGCTTCCGCACCGTGCACTTCGTGCGCGGCGACTGACCGCGCGGGCGAACCGCGAGGAAGCGACCTCGACGTCAGCGAACGGCGACGAGATCGACGACGAAGACGAGGGTCTCGCCACCCTTGATGACGCCACCCGCTCCCCTGTCGCCGTACCCCATGCGCGGCGGGATGGTGAGGCGGCGGCGTCCACCGACCTTCATGCCCTTCACGCCCTGGTCCCATCCTTCGATGACCTCTCGGGCCCCGAGGCGGAAGTCGAAGGTGTCGCCACGATTCCAGCTCGCGTCGAACTCGCTCCCGCTGCTCCAGGCGACACCGGCGTAGTGCACGATGACGCGCGTGCCGATGGTGGCCTCGGCGCCGTCGCCGACGATCTGGTCCTCGATGAGGAGCTCGGCGGGCGGTTCGCCCTCTGGGATGGTGATGACAGGTCGGTCGGCCATGCCAACACGCTAGCGCCGCAGCCGGTGGCCTCGAGGGTGTGGGCTGAGCGTGGTGACGTCGGTCATCGCGCTGCCCCGAGCAGCGTGGCCAGCGCGGCGACCAACGCATCGGCGTCGGCCTCGGTGTTGTGCGCGGTGAAGCTCGCCCGGACGAACGGCTGCTCGCTCCAGCGGTGCACCGGCACCTCGATGCGATGCTCGGCGAACAGGCGCTGCTTGAGGGTGACCACGTCGACCGTGTCGGGCAGCCGCACCGCCGCCATCTGCCCGATCCAGTCGCCTGTGTCGGGGCTGATCGGTTCCAGTCCGGTGAGCTCGTCGATACGACTGCGTGTGAGCAGCGCCAACCGGTGACCCTCGGCCTGCACGGCGTGCCAGTCGTGCGATTCGACGAAGTCGATCGCCGCAGCCGCGCCGAGGAACGGAGTGAGATCGCGCGTGCCCTGCCACTCGTGGAAGTCGATGAACTGCGATGCACCCGGCGAGTCGCTCTCCCAACCCCAGCTGACCACCAGCGGTTGCAGCAACGGCTGCACCTCCGGCCGGGCGTAGAGGAACGAGCATCCCTTGGGCGCACACAACCACTTGTGCAGGGCGCCGGTGTAGATGTCGCACTCGAGCGTGCGCAGGTCGAGCGGGATGTGTGCGGGCACGTGGGCACCGTCGACGATCGCGAGCACCCCCGCCGCTCGCGCGCGCCGGCACAGCTCGTGCACAGGGAAGACCAGCGCGGTCGCGCTGGTGAGGTGGCTGAGGAAGAGCACCTTCGTGCGCGGCGTGACTGCCGTCCACACGCGCTCGACGAAGTCGTCGTCGGTGGTGACCGGCAGCGGGATGGGCACGCGCACGTATGTGGCGCCCGTCTCGCGGCACCTCTTGCGCCAGGTGCGGTCCATCGCACCGTACTCGTGGTCGGTGGTGACCACCTCGTCACCGGGGTGCAGCTCGATGCTGCGCGCCACCATGTTGATGGCTGTCGTGGGGTTGGGGAAGAACACCACGTCGTCGGCGTGGGCGCCCACGAAGGCGCCGAGGCGTGCGCGTGCACCGGCCAGCAGCTCGTCGGCGCGGCGACCCAACCACTCGACCGGGTTGCGTTCCATCTCCCGCTCGAGGCGATGCATCTCGTCGAGGACGACGGTGGGGACGGCGCCGAACGACCCGTGGTTCAAGAAGACGAGACCAGGCTGCAGCATGAAGTCGTCGCGGGTGGGCACGGCCATGGCGGCGACGCTAGACCACCGGCCGCGGGGCCTGCGGTACCGTTTCGGCCATGGCGCTCCCCCACGACGGCATGTCGACCGACGATGTCCTTGCCCAACTCGACGCGTTCAAGGAGCACGACGTGCGCTGGCGCGAGGGCGCTGCGTTCACGCTCGCGTACAGCGCCGGGCCCGAGGTGGAGGCCGTCGCTCAGGATGCCTACCGCCGCTTCAGCAGCGAGAACGCGCTCAACACCGATGCGTTCCCCAGCCTCAAGCGCATCCAGAACGACGTCGTCGGCATCGTCGGCGATTGGCTGGAGGCCGGGCCCGATGGCGCCGGCTTCCTCACGTCGGGCGGTACCGAGAGCCTGTTGCTCGCGGTGAAAGGGGCGCGCGAACGCGGTCGTCGCGAGCGGGGCATCACCGCGCCCAACGTCGTGCTGCCCACCAGCGCACACGCCGCGTTCGAGAAGGGCTGCTACTACTTCGGCGTCGAGAGCCGGCGCGTCGCGGTGCGCGATGACTGGCGCGCCGACGTCGCCGCGATGGAGGCCGCCATCGACGACCAGACAGTGCTGGTCGTCGGCTCTGCCCCGCAGTACCCGCAAGGCGTGATCGACCCGATCACCGACATCGCCGCACTCGCCGCAGCACGCGACATCAACTGCCACGTCGACGCCTGCATGGGCGGCGTCACCCTCACCTATCTCCGCCGACTGGGCCACGACATCCCCGACTGGAACTTCCGTGTTCCTGGTGTCACCAGCATCTCGGTCGACCTGCACAAGTACGGCTACACCGCCAAAGGCGCGTCGGTGATCATGCATCGCAACAAGCAGCTGCGGGCCTACCAGACCTTCGTCACCGACAACTGGCTCGGCGGCGTGTACGGCTCGTCGGGCGTGCTCGGCACGAAGAGCGGCGGCCCGTGGGCTGCGGCGTGGGCAGTCATGCACCACCTCGGCGATGCCGGCTACCTGCGACTCACGGCCTCGGCGCGTCGCAGCTGCGAACAGCTCGCCACGGCCGTCGACGAGATGCCTGCGTTGGCGCTGCGCGCGTGGCCCGAGGCAACGTTGGTCGCGTTCGGGGCGGCCGAACCCGCTGAGGGGGTCGCGGCGCTCGACGTGTACGCAGTGGCCGATGCACTGTGGCGCCGCGGCTGGTACGTCGACCGGCAAGGTCCGCCCGCCTCCCTGCACTGCACGGTCAACGCCGTGCACGAAGGACGCATCGACGCGTTCGTGAGCGACCTGCGCTCGGCTGTCGACGAGGTGCAGACGGCCGGCACCGCAGGCGCGCAGGGCGCCTACGGCACGGTCGACTGACGCGTCACACCGGGGCGACGATGGGCGTGCTGTCCTTCACCGGGCCGAGCACGGTGACCACCGACGCCAGACCGGCGGCAGTGGCGGCGCTGTAGGTGACCTGAGTGAGCGCACCCGACGTGAGCACCACCTGCACGTCGGCCGTGCCCGAGGCGCTCACCCCGAGCGTGGTGGCATCGACCGTCACCTTGAGGGTGAGCGGTGAGGTGGACAGCACGGTGACGACCTTGGGCGCGGAGAGCGCAGCGATGGGGTCGCTGGTGGCCGGCGGCACATCGAGCAGTGACCAGTCACCGCCCTCGGGCTGGGCGTAGCTGCCCGCNNGGCCTGCAGGCTCTGCGCGCCGTTGACGGTGACCGTGGAGGTGAAGTGGTACCCGGCACCGAGTGCAGCGACCGCTGACGCCAGCGCGGCGTTGGCGTCGAGCACCGTGGTGCCCGTTCCCGGCGTGGTGGCCGACACGGTGGTGCTGGGAGCGACCGATGCCGCCGGCGAGGTGGGCACTGCCACCGTGCTCGTCGACGAACTGGTCGAACTGCTGCACGCACTCCCGACGAGCGTGAACGCGGCGAGTGCGGCCCCTACGAGGAGGGACCGCACTCGCTGGACGAAGAAGGTCATTCGGTCAGTGACCCCGGCCGCCATGACCACCCATGTTGCCACCGGGTCCCGACCCGGGGCCCGAGTGGTCGCCCGAGCCGTCGTGGCCGTCACCCGAGTGGTGCTGGTCGGGAACGGTGGACACCGGGGTGTTCACCGAGGGCGGCGGAGCGTCGTGGCAACGGATGCCCTCACGCACGTTGACCGTGATGTTGCCGTCCTTGAGGCGGGCGCTGATGCTGATGCCCTCGTGGGCGGAGAACCGCACCGAGACCCGATCGTGATCGGTCGTGATGTCGGTGGTCTGCGGCGACGAGACGCCGGTGATGGTGCCGTCGGCGTTGACTGTGTAGTCGACGGTGGCGGTGGAGCCATCGCAGAGCAGACCGGTCCAGGTCTTGGCGCCTGCAGCGTCGGCTGCGGCCTGAGCTGCACCGCGCAGCTCGGAGAGCGTCACGCCCACGCGGGCTCGCACGTCACCGCCGTCGTCGGTGTGCAGCGATGCTCCGATGAACAGCGAGCGGGTGAGTCCGGGCTTGTCGAACTCGATGCGCACGAACGCAGCGCTGGTCTGTTCGTGGGAGAAGTACTGCGTGGCACCGATCTTCGCCGTTGCGTCAGTGGAGGTGACGCCCGTGATGTCGGGAGTGCCGTCGCCCTTGTCGCCGACGGTGAACGCCACCGTGGTGGTGGTGCCGTCGCCGAACACGTCGCCCGACCAGCCGCCGGGGCCGCTGATGTCGGCGAGCGATCCGGCGCGTGCCTCGATGCGCTGACCTCCGTGGTGGCCCGACACCGACACCTTGGCGGTGCCCGCATCGTTGACGAACACCACGCGGTTCGGCTTCACCTTGGTGGCGGTGAGGCCGTCGGCCGGGTTGACCGACACGCTGCTGAGCGTGCCGCCGGGGCCGGTGGTGATGTCGACGGTGAGCTGTGCGCCGAGCAGCGGCAACGTGACGCTCGACGTGCCGCCGGTGGACACCTTCTGCGGTGCGGCGTTGGCGGAGACGGCGCCGAAGCCCGCCAGTAGGGCTACTGCACCGACGAGCGCAGCCGCCGTGATCTTGATCCGATTCATTCGGTTCCTCCCAGAGTTGACTTGCCCGCGGTTGACACGCTGTGCCAGACCGGATGGTTTGGTCGACGTGCGAACATCATCGCAACCCGATCGGTCGCTGTCGTCCCCCCTTGATCCAAGGTTTGTCAAAGTCCCACGTCACGCAGGGTTCTTGCCGAAATCTTCACGAGTGGTCGAGGTGTTCCTGCAGGTGGAGGACCAGTTCGGACAGCACGCGCACCTCATCCGGGGCAAGAACCGCTGCATAGAGCGACGCGAGCATGCGGTCGGTGAGCAGCTCGGCGGGCCGCATGTCGACACGCGACTCGTCGAACGGCGCGACCCATCCGAAGCGTGATGCTTGCTCGACCCCACCACCGGCGAGCACGGCCTGCAGCGGGGTGACGCCAGTGGCGAGGACGGCAAGGAGGTGCACGCTGCCGCGCAGCTCGCGCAGCACGTGCACGAGGAAGTAGGCCCGACCTGCTGGATCGTCGGGCCGCGGTTCGGCGCGCCACCCGGCGAACAGTGGCAGACCCGCCGCGTCGGCACCGGTGGCAACGCGGGCCGCCAGTTCTGCAAGGCGATCCACGTGCTGGAAGCCGTGCATGCGGCTGCGTCCCCACTCCGCGCAGGCGGCTCCGTAGCGAGCCGCGGCGGCACGGGCCCCCTCGACCGGCACCCCCTTCTCCCACATCGTGCGCACCAGCGACGGTGCGAAGAAGCCGAAGGCGGCGGTGACGACGTCGGCCTCGACATCGCCGAGCACCCCTCCCCTGCCGGTGACGTAGTAGGCGTAGCCGTTGGGGTAACCGGCGCCTCGGCACGGCCCGAGCACGTCGGGATGCAGCATCCACCTGCCGCCCACGTCGCCCACCGGACCAGTGAGCGCACGGATGCCGTCGTCGATGGTCGCCATCGCACGACGGTACCCCAGCGCGACGTCCGCGCCCCGGAGCGGACGAGCACGTATCGTCGGCGCCCGTGGGACGACGGTCGGCGGCACTGGCAGGTTTCATCGTGCTGCTCGTCGTGGGCTGCGACGGCACTCCACCGCTGGGCCGCGCGCCCGCACGCGAGATGGTGGTGCAGGTGGTCGACGAGGCCGGCGCGCCCGTTCGCGGTGCGTCGATGACGTTGGTCGGGCGCGCTGAACCGTTCGTGGTGCGCGGAACGACCACGATCGCGCTCGACCAGCCGACCGCGGGCGTGATCGGTGCGGCCGGGTTCCTCGACGAACCCGTGGTGCTCGACCCGGGTGAGCACACGGTGACCGTGCAGCTGCTTGCGCGCGTGGGCCCGAGCGGACAGGTGCGCCGCGCGTTCCAGTTCGGTGGCGACGTGATGCTCGGCCGGAGGTACGAGGCACCCACCACTGGCGCAGACACCCCGGTGGTGACCGACGCCGCCACCGCTCGCGACGTGGTGTCGTCGGTGGCACCGCTGATGTCGATCGCCGACGCCAGCATGGTGAACCTGGAGACCGTGGTCGGCAACCTGTCGATGCTCGACGCGTATCCGGGCAAGCGGTTCCTGCTGCAGTCGCCGCCGCTCGTGCTCGACGCGCTCACCGCCTTGGGCATCGATGTCGCCAACCTCGGCAACAACCATTCCTACGACTGGCGACAGGAGGGAGTGGCGTCGACGGTCGCCCAGCTCGACCAGGCCGGGTTCGCCCATGTCGGGGCCGGCACGTCGGCGGCACAGGCGCAGGCCGGGCTGATGATCTCGGTGGCCGGCATGAAGGTGGGCGTCGTGTCGGGCACCACCGTCAACGGCGACTTCGTCAACGACAGCCTGCCCACCGAGACCGAGCCGCAGCCGGCGGCCATCGCCACGAAGGACGCCTGGCAGTACTCGACCCGGGCGTTCCGGTTCGGGCATCTGGGCGACGCGAACTACGTCGCACCAGCCAACCGACGTGCGGGAGCCGTGTGGGCCTTGTTCCAGCAGCTCGACGCGACGCTCTCCTCCGACCAGAGCGCCGCACTGTGGGCGGCGGTGGTCGACACCTACCCCGAGATGCAGGACTGGGTGGCGCGGCGCGGCCACGGCGGCGCCGCGCTGCTCGACCCGAACGTGGTCGCCCAGCAGGTGCACGAACTGCGAGCGGAAGGCGCCCAGCTCGTCATCGTGCAGATCCACGGCGGCTTCCAGTTCTCGGCCGTACCGAGCAGCTTCATCCGCGATGCCGCCCATGCCGCCATCGACGCCGGCGCCGACCTGGTGGTCGGTCACCACCCCCACGTGCTGCAGGGCATTGAGTGGTACAAGGGCCACCTCATCGCGTACTCGCTCGGCAACTTCGTGTTCGACCAGGACTTCCTCGAGACGTTCCCGTCGGTCATCCTGCGCACCGTGTTCGAGGGCGACCACCTCCTGCAGGCACGGGTCATTCCGCTCGTCATCGACCACTATCGACCGGTGCCCGTCACGGGAGAGGTGGCACGGCGCGTGCTGCGCACCATCAACGAGTCGTCGATGCTGGCCGCGTCGAGCGATCGCCTGCCCACCACGCTGGTCACGTCGGTGCTCGACCAACGAGTGCCGCTCGATGCCCTGGTGCAGCCCGACGGCGGCACCGCCCGCATCGTGGACAACCCTGTCACCGTCACGGACACCTACTCGCTGAAGGCCGGCAGGGTGACCGCGCTTCCCGCGTGTGCGGTGGTGCACGCGCTCCGCGGTACCGCTGCGCCCAGCACGGCGATGGTGGGGCGCGACCTTCTCGGCTGGGGCTCGCTCGACGACGGCACCGCCGACGGAGTGAACGACGGTGGGCTGCAGTGGCGCGGCGATGGCAGCACCCGCTACTCACCCGAGCACGGTTCGTACCTGCACCTCGAGTCGACCGCCCATGCCAGTGCGTCGGCGCGGCAGGTGGCACGCAGCGACCTTCCACTGCATCGGTGGAGCGACACCGTCGGCAACGGCCTCGACGGCGACGCTCGCTACACGGTGCAGCTCGACGTGCGCAGCGCCGGCACAGCCCCGGTGCTGCGCCTGTCGCTGTACGACGTGAACGACACCGACCCCACCGTGGAACCCACCTCCACGCTGCTGCACACGGCGCAGCTGGCCCTCCCCACGACCACCGACGGCCAGTGGCGCACCGTCACTGTCGACATCACCGACGTCGTCGACACAGTCTACGGCGGCGTCCGTCCCGAGGCGGTGCTGGTCTACGTCGTGGCGCCGGCGGGCGACAGCCGCCCCGACATCGACAACGTGCGCCTGTTCGAGTGGCGGTCGCTGGCGTCGCTTCCCGAGGACGTGTGGACGGCTGCAGATGCGATCACCGCGACGACTGACGGCGACGTGTCGCTGGCCGTTCGTGGCTGCGACGGATGACCATGTTCGGCCCGATCGAGGGGATATCGTCGAGTGTGCTGATACACCCGGCCGGGAGAGCCACCCACGCAGCCAGCGAGGGGGCGCCGAAGGAGCAACCTCCCCGGAATCTCTCAGGCCAACGGACCGACCGGGTGGGCAACGCTGGAAAGCAGTCGGCATCGCCGGCTCGCCGACGGGGAAATCCGCTGTGCGGAGAAGCTCTCAGGCACCCATGACAGCGGGGGAAGCAGTACTCGCGCGCCCGTCACCCGGAGGCTTCCCATGACCACCCGCCCCACCCTCGACCAGCTCCTGGCCACCGACGACTTCGTCGCTCGGCACATCGGCCCCACCGCCGACGAGCAGGCCCACATGCTGGCCGCGATCGGTGTCGGGTCGGTCGAGGAACTGCTCGCGCACACCGTGCCGTCCTCCATCCGCATGGCCGGCGAGCTGGCGCTGCCCGGGCCGCGCACGGTGACCGATGTGCTCGGCGAACTGCGCGCGATGGCCAACCGCAACCGGCCGCGCACGAGCCTCATCGGGCAGGGCTACTACGGCACGCTGTGCCCGCCGGTGGTGCAGCGCAACGTGCTCGAGAACCCGGCGTGGTACACCGC
>PMCN01000263.1 GCA_003154135.1 Acidimicrobiaceae bacterium | reverse complement strand
TCCTTCACGTCGTCGAGCTTGTGTGGCTTGATGATCGCTTCGATCTTCTTCACAGCGGTCTCCTCGTCTCACCGTCGTGGTCAGTTCGTACCCATGGCACGCGGGCCGTCGAATCCCTGCGAGTTGTAGATTACTCGAAGATGTAGCCTTCTTCGCCGTGTTCGGCGAGGTCGAGGCCTCGGACCTCGGCCTCTTCGTCGACGCGCAGGCCCATGACGGCCTTGATGCCGGCGAGCAGGACCATGCTGATGCCAAACGAGAAGACCCACGCTGCGATGACGCCGACGAGCTGGATGAGGACCTGCTTCGGGTTGCCGTAGAGCAGACCCTCGTGGCCCTTGATCGCTGCGTTGATGCTCGTCGTGGCGAACACACCGGTGAGGATGGCGCCGAGCGAACCGCCGACGCCGTGGATGCCGAGGACGTCGAGCGCGTCGTCGAGCTTGAACTTGCCCTTGATGAAGAGACCGGCGTAGCAGATCGAACCGGCAAGGGCGCCGATGACGAGCGCTGCCCACGGCTCCACGTAGCCGGCGGCAGGGGTGATCGCCACAAGACCGGCGACTGCGCCCGATGCCGCGCCCAGCGCCGTCGGCTTGCCGGCGTGCCGCCATTCGACCGCCGTCCATGCGAGAACTGCAGCCGCGGCAGCGACGTTGGTGTTTAGGAACGCCGAGCCGGCGAGGTCACCGGCGGACAGCGCGGAGCCGGCGTTGAAACCGAACCATCCGAACCACAGCATGCCTGCACCCAGGATCGTGAGCGGCAGGTTGTGCGGGTGGAATTTGTCCTGGCCGTAGCCCTGACGCTTGCCCAGCATCAACGCGCAGGCGACCGCCGCAGCGGCGGACGAGATGTGGACGACCGTGCCCCCGGCGAAGTCGAGTGCGCCGAGCTTGAAGAGCCAGCCGGTCGGCTGCCACACCCAGTGCGCGAGCGGGCTGTACACGAGCAGCGACCACAGCGTCGCAAAGATCACGTACGCCGAGAACTTCATGCGCTCTGCGATCGCACCGGTGATGAGACCGACCGTGATGATCGCGAACATGCCCTGATACATCGCGAAGACCGACTGCGGGATCGTCTGCGCAAGCGTCTGGGTGGTGTTCGCGATGTGGTTGAGCCCGACCATTTGCAGCCCGCCGATGAAGGGCGAGAGCGCGCCCGCGCCGTCGGTGAACGCGAGCGAGTAGCCGATCACCGCCCACAGCACGCCGACGAGTCCCATAGCGAAGAAGTTCTGCACTGTCGTATCGAGCACGTTCTTGCGGCGGACCATGCCGCCGTAGAAGAAGGCGAGGCCAGGGGTCATGAACAGCACGAGCGCAGTCGCGACGATCACCCAGGCGGTGGCGCCAGAGTCAACGGACATTCGACGTAGTCCCTTCGAGAGGGCCGGTAGAGGCGGCCGTACCGTAGGGAGCTCGCGTTTCAGGAATGTTTCCGGCTCGTGAACGCACCGTGCAGCGATGAGTAGTGTCCCGGGCCGGCGAACCGGCCCGGGACTGCCCCTACCGGGGAAGGTGCCGAGGCTCCTCCCCCAGGTGCTGGAACGGCAGAGCCGCTCAGCTCGCGCGCTCACCCCGTTCGTCGAAGTCGATCGGCTCGGCCGACGGAAGGGGGTGTGCAAGAAGAGCTCGTGCATCGTCGGCGACGTCGCCGGCGAGCATCCATCCCCGCCGTCGCACGGTGATGATGGAGGTGGGCCCGAGCAGGCGGCGCAGCTGAACCAGCAAGCTGTCGCACCGCCGCTCGTTGAGATCGGTGAGGCCGGCTCGGCGGGCGAGCTCGCGGCGGCCGATCACGCGACCTTGGCTCTCGAGGAGCACTGCGAGCACAGCTCGCTCCTGCCGTCCCCCGTTCGCGAGGGGGTGAGCACGGTTGGACGGGTCAGGAGCTGAGCTGTGCATCGGCGGTCACCGTAGGAGGCGGTGATTTCGCGCACGTTCACGACATGTGAACGGAGCGTGAAGCCACCCACCGCGGTCTTCCCGAGTGGCATTCCCTGGCAGACTGGCGCCCGTGGGAGGACGCACCATCGACGGGCAGATGGTCCGCCGTGCCCGCGCCGACGTTCTGGCCCGGCCCGGGCTGTCCGGTCGCGCGTTGGCGCGTCGCCTCTCCGACCAGATGGACGGCTGGTTCGGTGCGCTCTCTGCGGAGCTGCCTGCCGGGTGGTCGCTCATAGCCACAGGCGGCTACGCCGGGGGCATGCTGTGTCCCGGCAGCGACGTCGACGTGACGCTCGTGCATCCGCACCGCACGCCCGACGATCAGGTGCGGGCGGTCGCTGAGTCGCTGTGGTACCCGGTGTGGGACGCAGGGTTGAAGCTCAGCCCGTCGGCGCACACCGTGAAATCGTTGCTCGCGCTCGCGGCCGACGATCTGGTGACGGCCACGGCCATCCTGCGCGTGCGATGCCTCGGCGGCGACGACGCGGTGGCCACCGAGCTGGTGAACGGGTCGCTCGCGCAATGGCGCAAGCGACCACGGTTCTGGCTCGACGCGTTGTTCCAAGCGTGCGAGGAGCGATGGGAGAAGGCCGGCGAGGTGGCCTCGCGTCTCGAGCCCGATCTCAAGGACGGCCGCGGCGGACAGCGCGACTACGACGCCATCCGGTGGGCGCTGGCGCTCGACCGCGACGACATCATCAGCGAGTTGGAGGTGCCCCTCGACGAGCTGGCGTCGCCGGCCGATGTGCTGCTGGGTGTGCGATGCGAGATGCATCGCGTCACCGGTCGAACGTCGAACACGTTGCTGCTGCAGGATCAGGACGCGGTTGCCGAGCGCATCGGCTACAGCGACGCCGACGTGATGATGCGTGCGCTCTCCGACGCGGCGAACACCATCGACTGGGCCAGTGAGCGGTTCTGGTGGCGGGTCGAGCGGGCCAAGCGGCTGCCGTCCAAGGGTCGTCGGGCCACCTCGGCCGTGCTGGCCGACGGCGTGCGCGTGATCGACGACGAGGTGCACGTCAACCTCGCCGACGCGGAGGAGGATCAGTCGCTCAGCTTCCGCGTGGCAGCAGCAGCAGCGCATGCGGGCTTCCCGATCAGCATGAAGGCGCTCCGCGCGCTCTCGTGCACGGTGGTCGACGAGGACGAGACGTGGAGCGAAGGCACGCGCCAGGCGATGGTGAGCCTGCTGGGTGCTGGTCCGGCGCTGGTGCCCACCGTCGAGGCGCTCGAGCGCTACGACCTGTTCAGCCGCATGTTCCCCGAGTGGCGGCACGTGCGCTGCCTGCCGCAGCGCAATGCGTTCCACACCTACACCGTCGACCGCCACCTGCTGCAGACGGTGATCAATGCCACCGAGTTCGTGCGCGAGGTGTCGCGACCCGACCTGTTGCTGGTGGGTGCGCTGCTGCACGACATCGGCAAGGGCTACCCCGACGACCACACCGAGGTGGGCATGCGGTTGGTCGACACCATCGCCCGCCGCATGGGGTTCGCGCCCGACGACGTCGAGGTGCTGCGCGCCATGTGCGAGCACCACCTGCTCATCGCCGAGACCGCGACACGGCGCGACCTCAGCGATCCACGCACGGCCGAGAACGTGGCGTCACTGGTGGGCGACCGTCTTCGCCTCGACCTGCTCGAGTGCCTCACCGAGGCCGACAGTCTGGCCACCGGTCCCTCGGCGTGGTCGGCGTGGAAGGCGTCGCTGGTACGCGAGCTGTGCGAGTCGGTGGGCGAGTTGCTCGCCGGTCGCCGACCGGCGCCGCAGGAGGAGCGGGTGGATGAGCGCATCGACGAGCTCGTGGCCGCCGTGCGGGCCGATCCGAAGGTGCACACCCGGGTTGAGCACGGTGCCGAGTTCGACACGTGGATGGTCGCCACGCCCGACGAGCGCGGGTTGTTCGCGCGCATTGCAGGCACCTTGGCCGTGCACGGCATCGACGTCGTCAGCGCGGAGGTGTGGACGAGCCCGCAGGGCGTCGCCGTCGACCGCTTCCAGGTGCACCGTGGCAAGGGCGGCACCGTGAACTGGCACAGGGTCGATCACGATCTGCGCGCCGTGGTTGCCGGCGATCTCGATCTGCACGACAAGCTGGCACAGCGAATCCGCACCTACGGTCGTGCCCGCCGCGCCTCGGCGGCCACGCCGCCGAGGCTGGAGGTGATCCTGAGCAACGAGGCATCGGAGACGACGACGATGGTCGACGTGCGTGCACCGGATGCCATTGCGATGCTGTATCGGCTGGCGTCGGTGCTCACCGAGCACGGGCTCGATGTGCGCTCGGCGAAGGTGGCGACGCTCGGCCACGAGGTGGTCGACGTGTTCTACGTGAGCCGTGCGGGCCGCTCGGGAGCGTCGGGCAAGGTGCCACAACGCGACCACGAGCCGCTGAAGGCGGCGCTGCGGGCAGCATTCGACGAGCCGTCCTGACCGTGACGCGGAAAGGCCCCAGGCAGTGCGCCCGGGGCCTTTCGTGTTCAGTCGTGAAGCGTGGTCAGATGGCTTCGATGTCCATCTCTCCCGTGCGCACACGCAGCAGGCTGCCGATCGGCGTGGTCCACACCTTGCCGTCACCGATCTTGCCGGTGCGGGCCGCATCGGCGATCACGGTGATGAGGTGTGCCGACGACTCGGCTTTGACGACGACCTCGATGCGCACCTTCGGCACGAAGTCGATCTTGTACTCCGAACCGCGGAAGTTCTCGGTCTTGCCGCGCTGGCGGCCGAAGCCACGCACTTCGGTGACCGTCATGCCTTCCACGCCTTCGGCGAGGAGTGCATCCTTCACGTTGTCGAGCTGGTGCGGTTTGATGATGGCGGTGATCATCTCAAGCATTGGTCACAGCCCCTTTCCCATGTAGGCAGCTTCCGGATGGTAGGCAGGAGCGCCGTGCTCGTGGATGTCGATGCCCTCGAGCTCACCCTCCTCGGAGACGCGCAGCGTACCGGTGAGCTTGACCGCGTACATCAGCACGAGGCCGACACCGAACGCGGCACCACCGATGGCGAGGTTGCCCCACACCTGGTTGAGGAACTGCTTGAAGCCGAGGGATCCACCGCCCCAGAGCCAGCCCTTCGGGATACCGAACTGGCCGGTGCTGAACAGGCCGACGGCCCACGTGCCCCAGATGCCGCACACGCCGTGCACGGCGACTGCGCCGATGGGATCGTCGATGCGCCTCCACTCGATGAAGTCGATGCCCCAGATGACGATGACGCCGGCGATGGCGCCGATGATCACGGCACCTGTCGCGTTCACCCAGTAACAGGGTGCCGTGATGGCCACGAGGCCAGCCAGGAAGCCGTTGACGCTGATGCCGAGGTCCCACTTCCCGATGCGTCTGTACATCCAGAAGAAGGCGGTGAGGCCGGCCGCTGCCGCGGCGAGCGTGGTGTTGGTGGCCACACGGCCGATGCCGGTGAAGTCCATCGCCGACAAGGTGCTGCCGGGGTTGAAGCCGTACCNNTCACGCTTGAACTTGCGACCGAGGCGAGGCCCGAGGACGATGGCACCGGCGAGGGCGACCATGCCGCCGATGGTGTGCACGACCGTGGAGCCGGCGAAGTCGTGGAACGACGTGCCGTTGCGCACGGTCTCGAGCAGACCGCCCGGGCCCCAGGCCCAGTGGCCGAGGATCGGGTAGATGAAGCCGCTCACGCCGAAGCTGTAGAGCAGGTCGCCCCAGAAGCCGGTGCGACCGACCATGGCGCCCGA
>PMCN01000159.1 GCA_003154135.1 Acidimicrobiaceae bacterium | reverse complement strand
TGAACCCTGAACACCGGCACTTCGGAGAAGCCACTCCCGGACCCGACAACAACGCTACGCCTCACCCGACAACACCTCAAGAGAACGCGCCCCGAAACAGGCACTTGACACAAACAGGTATCGAAGTGGAGCCGGCTGTCCAGTGACCTATCGGCAGATCTGGCGCCTGTCTACGTGCCCTGCCGATCGGCGAGAAACTCGGCCCAGCGGTCGAACATCTCTCTCACGAGTGGGGCGCTGGCTGGCTCGTCGAGGTCACCCAGGAACGTCGCCGTCTTCGGCTCGTCACGGAAGAATCGGTCGCAGATGAGCCCCGCCCAATGCTGGCTGCTCTCGCCCCCGAGGTATCCGTGAGCAAGCCAGTCACTGAACTCGCGACAAAGTTGTCCGCCAGCTTCGAGGCCGTCGATGTACGCGACGAACGTTGTAAAGCGTTCGTCGAAGATGTGCATCCGGGGGCGCCGCTGCAAGTGTTGCAAAGTCGCCGCAAGCGCTCCCACGTCGGTCATCCATCCCATCATCTCAGGTACAGATCGGCAGCTCTGCGCTACCGGACGGCTGCCAGCCCGCGCAGCAAGTGAGCCTGGACGGCCGCGGTCCCCGGATAGCAGACGCATGTTGTTCGCTTGCATCTTCAACACTTGCCCTTCATCGCCGAGCGCAGTTCGGCCGCCGACCCGGTCTTGTTGTATCGAGTCGCTACCTCCAACGGCGTCAGGCCACCCATGCCCTCAAGCGCCCGCGGGAAGTCAGCCATGCCCGACAGATGAACGCACGGGTTAGCGCCCGCAGCAAGCAGATCTCGCACGATCAGTTGGCCATCAGGATCGTCCCTCGTGGCAGCAGGGAACAGCGCCTCGATCGGCAAGTTTCGCGTCGTCCTGTTCGGGTTTGCACCAGCCGCCAGCAAGATCTCGACCACCCGCGGGTCCGAGTTCCAGGCCGCATTCACGATCGGCAGCAGCGCTCCCTCATCAGGCATGTTCGGATCAGCGCCAGCCCTCAACAGCGCTGAGACCCTCGTCGCGTCCCTCCTGCCGATCGCTGCGCCGAGCGAGGCGGTGTCCCCATCTGCTGGAACGCTGGCGCAGGCCGCTAGAAGGCTCGCGGCGCACAGAAGCACCGTCGCGAACGCCAAGCGTGAGTCACTGCGCTGATTGGCGGGCACGAGCGCAGAATGCCCGACCCAGCGGTCGCTGTCCAGCGAGCAGAGCGGCAGATCTGGCGGCGAGACGCTTCAGATGTGTGCCGCGGTGCTCTTTCCGCGTCGATACTCGCGGATAATTCCGCCGAGGATGCCTGCAAAGAGCACGCCAGCTGGGACAGCGAACAACACGTTGAGAACGATCGTGAGCGCGCCCAACTGGTCCGCCTGAACGATGGTTCGCACGATGGCTGCGAGACCCAGCGCTACGCCGACAAGGAAGAGCCAGTCCTTCAGCAGCGGACGCCGAAACACCCACCAGCGGGATCGCCCGATGCTGTCCGAATCCGACATAAGTCTGAGCCTAATGCCCGCTATGTGCGCTCCGCGCAAGTACTTCTGCTCGTCGTTATGTGCGGGCCGGGGGCGCGCGCAGGTGCCGATGGTCGCCTCCGCAGTGACATTCGCTGACAACGCCGGGCGGCCGAGCGAGGCGCAGCGCTGTGCGGCCCGAGCTCGAACGAGCTCGTCGGATTCAGCCGCGTCGTAGCGCCGCCACGCGCAGGCACGCGCTCGGTGCGCCGAGCACCTTGGCGACCGCTGCGAGATCGGCTGCGCTCGCTGCCGTGCACGCCGCAGCCGGATCGTCATCGGGTAGTTCGAGGATGCCCGATGCACCGGCGAGCACGATCGACTTCCCGTCGGGCCGGAACGCGACGGCACCGAACGAGTTGTCGGCCTGAGCCTCGGCGGTCACCCCGGCCGCGCTGTACGCCCGGCGGAAGCGCCACATCGGCAGGTCGCTGATCACCTGCAGCCGGCGCGGTGCCAACGGATCGCGCACGTCGAACACCGTGGTGTCGCTCTGGCCGCCGGCCACCAGGCGCTCGCCGTCGGGGCTGAACGCCAGTGCGGTGACCGTGCTGCCACCGGCGACGAAGGTGACCGACGGCGAGGCGCCGGTGCGCGTCACCTGGTCGCTAGCCCACAGGCGCACCACCCCGCCTGCGTAGCCAGTGGCGAGCACCGAGCCGTCGGCCGACCACGCGTACTCGGTGATGCCGGTGTCGAGCACCGGCGTCGCCGCACCGGACGCGAGGTCGATCGAGTAGGTGAGGTCGGGTCCCGAGAACTGACCCACCCCTGCGAGCACCGTGGAGCCGTCGGGCGACCACACGGCGCGCCCGATGTAGAGCCCCGCGCTGTCGTCGCCCACCTTGTAGGTGCGCACCGTCGACCAATCGTGCGTGTCGACCACGGCAAGCCCGTCGGCGGTGGCGACGGCGAGGCGCGAGCCGTCGGGCGAGAAGCGTGCCGACATCGCGTCGGGGAAGGTGGCCACCGCCACTCCTGTCGCCGCGTCGGTCACCCTGATCGCACCGGAGTCGCCGTCGTGCCACGACGCCGCGACGTAGCGACCGGCGGGGTCGAGCGACACGAACCCGTGCGCCTGCGTATCGAAGGTCGTTGCGCCCGTGCGCGTGCCGTGCTCGGCGACCGATGCGGGGGTGATCCGGCCGCGATAGACGAGGGCGGCGTCGCCCGCCCGCTGCCACGACGCGACGGCCGATCCGTCCTTCGACATCGCCAGGTCGTCGGTAGCCACGGCGAGGATCTCGCTGGAGGTGCGCATGCGGTACTCCTCGAGCCCACGTGACGACGCAATCGCGAGCGTGTCGTCGTCGGCCCAGTGCAGGTCGGTCGGCGAGGAACCGGCGATGGTGGCCGCGAGGCGACCGGTGGCGACGTTCCACACCACCACATCCTGGGTGAACCCGTCGCCCTGGCTGATGGCGGCGATGAACGACTGGTCGGGCGAGGTGGCGAACGATCCGCTCACGGTGGCCACCGGATCGAGGAGCTCGGTGATCACCAGCAACTGATCGGGCCAGATCAGCTCGACGAGACCGATCGAGGGAGGCGACGACGGGAACAGCACCCCGGTGGAGGGATCGACGCTCTGGTCGCGGGTGGAGAACTCGATCAACAACTTGTCGCGGTCGAACACCCCGATCGAGCGCGCCGAGCCGACCGGGTACACCACCCACGCTGCCCCTCCCTGGGCGAGCGACCACGCGTACACACCTCCGGTGCTGCCGAGACCCACCACCGTGCCCGATTGCAGCACCACCAGCCGTGCGAGGTCGACGCCCGCGGGCACCGACAGCGTCGCCGTGACCGGCCCGCCCGCCAGCGGCTGCACCAGCAGGTCGGTCGGCGGCGTGGCTCCCGAGTCGGGTCCCGACGCCTCACGGCCCACGACGAGCCCGGACGCATCGTCGACGGCCAGCGGCCAGGTGACCGGATGCTCGCCGACGACCACCGGCTGCAACACGTCCGATGCGGCGTAGTAGTGGCCGTACCGGAACAGGAGTCGCGCGTTCTCGGCGGCGGTCACGGGCGAGGCGATGCGAGCTCCCGTGGTCGCGTCCCACCAGTCGGGGGGCACGAGGTTTCCGCTGCCGTCGTCGGTGCCCTTGGTGGCGTCGTAGGTGGCGATCGCCGTGCCGGTGATGCGGAGGATGTCAGTGACCGACGCCGCGATGCGCGGGCCGACGCGGTACGCCGCGGCTCCCAGTGACGCGCGCAACGTGATGCCCACTGCGGCCCGCGCCTCGGGCACGTCGATGGGGGTGGTGGAGCCGTTCGGGTAGTTGGCCTCCACCGCGAGCAACGCGGCCACACCGGGGTCGTCGGCCATCGTGTTCAGTGCCAGCGCAGCGAGCTCGCGCGACCGCGCCTGCGCGGCATTGGCCTCGGCCGTCTTCTGGTTCTTCTCGGCGAGTGCCTGGGCGTCGACGGCCTTGTTGCGCTGCGTGACTGCTTCGGCCTTCTGCGACACGGCCTGGCCTCGCTGCTGCACGGCCACCACCGACGCCACGATGGCCGCCACCGTGAGGGTCGCCAGCCCGATCACCGCACCGCGCCGCAAGCGCCTGGCGAGCTTGAACTGCCGCACGTCCTCACCCAGCAACTCGTCGGGGGTGGTGCCCTGGATCGACGCCGACAGGTTCGCGATCGCAGTCTTGAACTGGGGCACGCGCAGGTCGAGGTGCGAATCGTGCTTCGCCCACGACAGGTCGAGGTAGAGCGGCTCCTCGCTGTACACGCCGTGCAGCGCCGGGTTGACAGCCGTGCTCTCGGCGGTGAACGACGCAGAGCCCTCGTCCCACTGCCACACGCCGCCGGTGACCACCGGTAGCAGCCGTTGGCCGCGCGCCACTCCGTCGATGGGCGGCAGACCGAGCCAGTGGCTGATCTCCTTGCCCACCCACTCCGAGTTCGCCGACTCGGGCGACGCCAGCAGCACGAACCACTGGGCGGTGTCGAGTGCAGCGGTGATCGAGCCCCACAGGTGCGGGGTGACCGAGAGGCCTGTCTGGTCGCGGAAGACCTCCAGCGCGCGGCGGCGGTTCCACGGCTTGGCCAGTCGTTGCAGACCCTCCTGGATCGCGGGCGCCATCTGGCCATCTGCTGCGTGGCTGTAGGAGATGAATGCGTCGTACCCCGCCATCGGGCGCAACGTAGCGCATCGGGCAATTGCCGCTTCGCGGATCAACTATGTTGCGTCGTGATGCAGGTGAGCGGGACGCCGAGCGACGTCGACCGCGCCATCGCGTCGGGGAGCAACGATCAGATCGCTGCAGCCGTCGACGCCCTGTTGCGCAACGTGGCGCACGACCACGATGCCGAGGCCGCGCTCACGGCCACCCAGGCGCTCATGCACGCCCGCAAGTTCGACGCGATGTTGCGGCTCGCCGACGGTGCGGCACGGGTCGCGGCGCCCGCACTCGCGTGGCAGCTGTGGCCACAGGCCGTGCAGGCTCTCACCGAGCTGGGCGCCAACAACACCGCCGGCCGGCTGCTGCAGCAGTTGCTCGGCCACGACGAGCCCGAAGCGGCAGCGGCGAAGGGCACGCTGTATGCGTTGCTCGGTCGCCTGAAGAAGACCGATTGGGTGGCAACCGGTAACGACGACACACTGCTCGCCGCCATTGGCGCGTACGTCGATGCCTACCACGCCGGCGCCGACCCCCTGTGGGCCGGCGTCAACGCCGTCGCGCTGCAGGCCGCAGCCGGGCGACGGCACCTCACCGCCGACGTGAAGGATCCGCCCGCCACCGACCAGCTCCTGGCACTCGCCGCGACGGCGCCGCTGCCACGCTCGGCATGGTCGATCGCCACCGAGCTCGAACTGCGCCTGGCGCGTGGCGAGCACGACGCATTGCAGCCGTTGCTCCAGCAGCTGTTCGCCGCTCACGACGCGAGCGGCTTCGTCTACACCTCGCTCACGCGCCAGCTGCACGACGTGTGGGAGCTCGACCCCGCCGACCCGCTGATGGTGCAGCTGGGCGACCGCACGCTGGCCTCCGGCAGCGGCGAGGTGCTGCTGCCCAAGGACCCCGACGGTTACGAGAAGGCGTTCGGTGTCTTCGCCTTCGTACCGATCGACGTGTACGAGCAGGGGCTCGGCGTCGCACGGTCGGTGGGCCACCTCCTGCTGAAGGGGATGATGTCGGTCGGCACGTTGTTCGCCGTGCGCGGCGCCGACCTTCATCCGTCGCTGGCCGATCACGTTGTGCTGATCACCAACGAGCACGTCGTCCCCGACCCCTCGCGTGACAACGGCGTGCACGCCGGCGATCTCGTCGCCACCTTCGACGGCGTGCCCGGCCCCGACAACAAGGCGCTCACGTTCGGTGGCCTGCGAGTCGTGTGGCGTTCGCCGCGCGAGGAGCTCGACATCGCCGTGCTGATGAGCAACGACTCTGCCGTGCAGCAGCTCGCCGGCGTCGACATGGCCACCGACCCGCCGTCGATGATCGACGGCGAGTACGTCTACGTCATCGGGCATCCCGGTCAGGGCGGTCTGCAGCTGTCGATCCGGGGCAACGACATGATCGACACCGACGGCACCAAGATCCACTACAAGGCGGCCACCGACAAGGGCAGTTCCGGCAGCCCGGTGTTCGACATGGCGTGGAAGCTCATCGGCGTGCACCACCTCGGCTCCGACAACCTCTCGGCGCTCAACGGCAAGGCTGGCACTTACCCGGGCAACGAGGGCAACGCGATCGCCGCGGTGCGCGCGGCACTCACCCAACGCCCACCGACGCCTGACGGGGTGCCATGAACACGACAGGACCCGCAACATGAGCATCCTCACCGACCGCACCGTCAGCGGCAGGCGCGTGCGAGCCATCGTCTTCGTGCCGATGAGCGACGCCCTGCGCAACCATCTCGTGACGCTCTGCTACGTCGACATGGGCAAGGCGATGGCCGTCCTGCTCGGCCAGGACGACGCGAACTGGACCTCGCTCGCTGTGTGGCCGTCGTTCACGGTGGGCGAGACGATCCGCGCCGCCGACGACCCGTTGGGCCTGAAGCGCATGTTGCACCTGGCCAAGAGCGATCCCATCGGCCTCGCTCGCACGGCCACCACCACCCGTGTGATGCGCGGGCGCAGCAGCGGTGGCCGAGTGCTCAACCGCAGCCTCGCGGTGGGCAACCGCGGCGTCTTCTTCGAGATCGGGCTCTGCTGGGCCGACTTCCTGAAGACCTTCGGCAGCGCGCCGCTCGCCGACGAGCAGACGGTGACCGAGTTCCAGAAGTTCGCCGAACGCATCGACCGGCTGCCCCTGCCTCCGGGCAAGCTGTGGCCCGACGGCAACCGCGAGCAGCTGAAGAAGGCCTTCGCCGCGTACATCGAGGCCATGGGTTGCACCGACCCCAAGCGCAAGGCCGAGCTCATCCTGCTCGCCAACGTCTGCATGGGCGATCACGAACAGCGCCGGCTGCAGGGGTGGCTCGATCTCTCGATGCTCAACCCGGTGCGCATCATGACCAAGCCCATCGCCAAGGTCGACGACGGCAAGCTGGTGGGCAAGGTGGAGGACGGCTGGTCGCACGCGCTCACCCGTCACGTGTTCGTGGTGAAGATGGGCAAGGAGTCGGTGCGTGTGGGCAAGCCGGTGCCGCCGCTGCACGACGTGCAGTACCCCGCGCCGCTCGACACGTTGCTCGACCCCGACGTGAGCACCGAGTTCGACCGGGTGGTCAACGCCGGCCAGGGCGCGCGCAACGGCGCCGGGCACTGGAACAACATCGACGACCGGATGAGCTTCATCGCGTCGCTGTTCCGTGCCCGCCAACGCGCCGGCCTCGTGGGCGTGTCGCCGTACACGCCCGAACAGGAGGCGCAGATCTGGGCCGCCGCCGGGGTGATCGATGCCAAGGAGGCCGAGTACGAGTTCGAGGGGCCGCTCATCTTCCCGAAGAGCGACAGCTCACCGTGGCCGCCCGACGTGGTGCTGAACCTGTCGGCGCGGCTCGACGACGCTCGGCAGCACTGCGATCCACCGGTCGACGACGCGGTCGAGGCGTTCTACGCGGCGTCGGGCATACAGCGCACCGACCGTCACTTCACCGACATCATGTTCGAGGTGGCGAGCGAGTCGGGCCCCACGTCGCCCCCCATCCGCGACTACCTCGCCGCGACACCCGTGCTGCCGGTGTGGGCCGACCTCGAGCGCGTGAAGCGGGCGCAGCACTTCTTCGAGGAGTTCCGGCCGTCGGTGCACGCGTGCAACTTCTTCGGTGCGATGTTCCAGGGCTACGCGGCCGGCAACGGCGTGCAGGTGCTGGCACTGGTGAGCGACCTCACCAAGTCGCCCGAGCGACGCCTGTGGGAGTCGACCCGGTTCTTCGAGGACGTGAGCACCACGCCGTTCTGGGAGGCGGGCGCCGCAGGGTGGAAGTCGATCCGCGGCGTGCGCCTCTACCACGCGTCGATGCGCTCCACCATCGAGTCGGGCAGCATGCACATCAAGCCGTCCGCCGAGTACGAGACCGACCACGTGTGGGACCCGTCGTGGGGGCGTCCGATCCACCAGGAGCACATGTTCGGCTACATCCTCACCATGTCGGTGCTGATGATCGAGAACATGGACAAGATGGGCGCGGCCATGTCGGAGGAGCAAGCGCGCGACTGGATCCACTACTGGAACGTCATCGGCTTCCTGATGGGCGTCGACGAACAACTGCTGCTCAGCCCGATCGATCCGACACGCGACCTCTCGTTCGAGGAAGCACGGTTCGCCAACGACATCATCCTCGCCCGCAACACGAGCCCCACCGAACAGGGCCGCATGCTCACTGCGATGCTCCTCGACCAGATGGGCTGGTTCCCGGGCCCGATGCGTCGCGTGGCGCGGTCGTTCATCCGCTCGTCGATCGGCGACAAGTGCGCCGACATGATCGGCGTGCCTCCCAAGGGCCTGCTCGAACCGATGCTCGCCGGTGGCCAGAACTTCGCGCGCACGCTGCGCCAGAACGGCGCCTACGCGGCTGGCTCGCGGCAGCTCACCGAGTGGCTCGGCCACGAGTTCTTGAAGTGGTGGTCGCAGCAGTACAAGGACACCCCTCCCTATCGGCAGGGCGGAGAAGCGGCCGTGAAGGACCGCGCGCCCGACCCGGCGACGCGGCTTCCGCGACAGGTCACCATCTCGATCGACTCCGTCGGTCCACTGCCTCCCGAGGTGCAGACCGCGATCGACGGTGTGAAGGACGCGCAGTTGCACGTGACACCGAACGCGCCGAACGCCGACGACTACGAGAGCGTCACCATGCAGACGTTGCTGCAGGGCACCGTCATCAGCGGTCCCGCCGTCGGGGCGCTCGTGCAGGCGGTGCGCGGCGCAACCAAGCACGCGACCACCATCACACAGGTCACCCTCACCATCGACGGGCGCAGTGTGCCGCTCAGCCAGCTCAGCGATGCAGAGGTCGACGCGCTGATGCCCCAGTTCAGCGCCTGACACCCGACGTCGTCGAAGGTTCAGCCGGTGAGCGCGGCGAGCATGTGCTCGCGGGCCAGCCGCACGGCGTCGACCTGGTCGAGGTCGGCGGCGCGCGACGCCCACCGGTTCCACTGAGCATCTCCCACCGCGGCGCGTACTCGTTCGACGCACGCCGTGTCGTCGGCAGCCTCGACCGGCAGCTGCGGCGCCTGCAACTGAGGTGTCAGTGCCGCCACGTACAGCAGCACCGCGGTGGCGTGGTCGCCGGCATCGGCGAGGCACAACGCTGCTTGGCGAACCGCGGCCCACAGGTGCGAACGATGACCGGCGCGGTCCCAGGTGTCGAGCAGCTCACCCACCATCGCCATCGCGTCGGGCCACGATCCGCGACGGCGCCGCAACGACGCCAAGCGCGTGCTGCACATCGCTCCGATCCAACCGTTCTCGACGGATCGGGCCCGCTCGAGCGCGTCCTCGAACAGCGCCTCCGCGTGGTCGACGTCGACCAGCTCCATCGCCATGCCCTTCGCGAACAGCGCCCACGCCAGCGTGGAGGGGTTCTCCGAGCGACGCGCGTTGCCCATCGCCAGGTTGGCCATGTCGCGGGCGTGGTCGGCTCGACCCGCGAACGCGTAGCTCAGCACGCGCAGCACGTCAGCGTTCACCTGCCAGTACGGGCTTTCGGAAGCGAGCGTCACGTCGAGCAGCTCGGTCATCAACAACCGCACGTCGACTGCCGTGCCGCCGTACTCGGCCGAGTTCATCAATGCCATCCGCGCGGGAACGGAGCGTGTGGCGCCCGTCTCGCGTTCGAGCCGCAACGACTCGAGCGCGAACGCCGTGGCCTTCGCCGGGTTCTCGCGCAGCCATCCGCCGAGCGCGACCACACCGAGCACCATCGCCCGCAGCGGATGATCGACCGGTGCGGCTGCCGCCGCGGCCTCGCCCCAGTCGAAGATCTCGGCGCGCATGCGCATGAACGCGAAGTCCCAGAGCGCGGCGACGATGCGGATCGAGCCGTCGGCGCCGTCGACGGCGAGCGCACGACGATGCGCCGCGCGCAGGTTGTCGAAGTCGAGCTCGATCTGCGACACCCAGCGCGCCTCGTCGGGTCCACGCAGCTGATCGGCAGCCGTCTCGGCGTTGCGCACGTAGTGCTCGATGAACGCCGTATGCGAGGCCTGCAACTCGTCGGCCGAGCACTTGCCGGCGGCGTACACGCGCACCGGCTCGAGCAGACGGAACCGAGTGCGCTCACGACGCGTCTCCGAGGTGATGAGCGAGCGGTCGACCAGCGAGCGCAACAGCCCCAGCACTTCGGCACCGGCGAGGCCGGGCGCGGCGACCGCCGAGAAGGCGGCGCGGTCGAACGAACCGCTGAACGCCGCGCAGCGCACGAAGGCCGAGCGGCTCTCCGCATCGAGCCTGCCGAAGGTGAGGTCGAGCGCGTCGACCACCGAACGATGGCGCTGGCCCGACCGCGACACACGGGGCAACTCGCCCGCGCGCACCGCATCGACGATGTCGAGCAACGACAGCGAGCCGGCGTTGGAGGCGGCGATCTCGATGGCCAGCGGCAGCCCGTCGACGGCCTGGCAGACATCGCGGGCGAGCGCTCGGTTGCGCGGCGAATCGGGGAGGTCGGCGCCGGCGGCACGCGCCCGCTCGAGGAACAGCTCCACAGCGGCAGCGTGGTCGTCGACGGCGGGCAGCGGCAGCAGCCGCACCACCTGCTCGCCCTCCACCATGAGCGGCTCGTGGCTCGTCGCCAGCACACGGCACCGAGGCGCCGCACGGGTGAGCTGGTAGACGATCTCGCGGATGGCGTCGGGCGCGTCCTCGCAGGTGTCGAGCACGAGCAACAGGTGCTTGTCGTGCAGCCACTCGATGACGCTCTCGTCGGTGCTGCGCAGCGTGCGCCGTTCGACGCCCATCGACTTCGCCAGCGCAGCGCCGACCTGCTCGGGGGCGACACCGGCCAGTTCGCACATGACCATCCCGTCGGCGAAGCCGTCGGCAACGCGCCACGCCACCTCGATGGCGAGGCGGGTCTTGCCGATGCCGGCGATTCCCGCGAGCGTGACGATCTGGTGACGGTCGAGCTCGCCGACGACGCGATCGATGTCGGCGACACGGCCGATGAACGAGGTGAGCGGACGCGGTACGGCGGCCACAGCGCGAGCAGAGGTGCGCAATCCGTCGAAACGACCGACTGCACCCTCGGCGACCACCGAGTACACGCGCACGGGCTCGGCCACGTCGCGCAGGTGATGCAGGCCGAGATCGATGAACTCGGCGCCGTGCAGGTCGGACTCGACGAGCTCGGACATGGCAGCCCCCGACACCACCACCTGTCCCCCATGGGCCAGCGCGTGCAAGCGGGATGCGACGTTGAGCGCCCACCCGTGGTGCTCGCCGTTGCGCAGCACCACATCGCCGGTGTGGACGCCCATCCGTACGTTGAGCGGCTCGACATCGGCCCACGACGCGTTCGACAGGTCGTGTTGCGCGCGTAGCGCGGCGTCGACTGCGGCGCCCGCACTGTGGAACACGCCGATGACGCCGTCGCCCGTGTGACGGATGACGCTGCCGCCTGCGCCCGCGACAGCCTCGAACAGGAGGCGGTCGTGCTGGTCGAGCGCGGGCAGCATGGCCTCGGGGTACTGATCCCACAGCCGCGTGCTGCTCTCGATGTCGGTGAACAGGAAGGTGCGACGAGTGGTGGCAGACGTCGTGTTCATCGCCGCCGACAGTAGTGGACCGCCGGGTCATCGGCATCGGGTCATCGGCATCGCTGATGTCACGCTGTGACGCATCGCCTGATGTCACGCTGTGACGCATCGCCTGATGTCACGCTGTGACATTGGCCCCTGGCCCTGAGGGGGCGTTCACGGTGGGATGGTCGGCATGAAGCTGCTGCTCATCGAATCCACGCCCGGTTCCGCCACCGCCATCGAGACCAGCCTCGTCGCCGACGGTCACGAGGTCGTGACCTGCACCGATGAACACGGCGGCCCGTGCCGGGGCATGGTGCACCACGATGCGTGCCCGCTCGAGGGTCACATCGACATGGCGATCGTGGCACGCGACCCTGCCTCACCGCGGCTGCTCAGCGAGATGGGGGCGGTGTGCGCCACCCGCCACCGGGTGCCGCTGGTGGAGGTCGACCCTGCCGACGTCGCCGACGACATGCCCACGGTGGCGGTCGCCAACGCCCTCGCCACGCGCCGCGTGGAGGCCGGCTACGCCACCGCCGTTCGGCACGAACTGGGCAACATCGCCGCCATCGTCGACGTGCGCCGCGAGGTCGACCGGGTGCACATCACCGTGCAGGTGCCGGCGAGCGACGGCACCCCGTCGAAGCTGGCGTCGCTGGCCGATCGGGCGCGGCACGCAGTGCGCGTGCACGACCAGTACGTGAAGACGATCGACATCGCCGTCACGTGCTACCCCGATCCGGCCGACTGACCGGACACGTGCGGGCCGGGCGGCCCGGTCAGCTGAAGCGAACCAGCCCCTGATCGATCACCGGGCGGTCGCTCACCGAGGTGGTGAACACGGCCTCGCCGGCCGACCTGCGCCAGATGCGCACCGTGAGCGCGTCGCCGGGCAGCACCGGTGAGGAGAAGCGGCCCTCGATGTGGTGGAAGCGGGTGACGTCGTTGCCGACGAGCTGGCCGAGCAGCGCNNGTGCACAGGCCGTGCAGGATGGGGCGGTCGAAGCCACCGAGGGCGGCGAACGAGGGGTCGGTGTGCAGCGGGTTGCGATCGCCGGACAGGCGGTACACGAAGGCCTGGTCGGAACTGGTCTGCAATGTGACCTCGTGGTCGGGCGACTGGCCGGCCGGCGGCTCGTTCTGCGGGCCCGACGGCCCGCGATCGCCACCCCAACCGCCCTCGCCGCGAATGAACGCCGACGAGCGCGTGGTCCAGAGCAGCTCGCCACTGGCGAGCTTCACCTCGGCCTCGGTGACCACGACGGCCGCCTTGCCCTTGTCGTACATCGCGACCACGCGGTCCTGCACCGTGGCCTGCGCCTCGACCGGGATGGGCCGGGCGAGCGTGATGGCCTGCGAGCCGTGCACGAGCATGGCCCAGTTGAACGTGCCGATCTTGCTCATCCCGCTCGCGCCGGGTGAGGCCGTGCCCGACCCGGCGACGACGGCGAAGGTGGGGAAGACGACCTGCGGCGTGTTCTGCGTGTTCTCGGTGGTGAACGGGAGGTCGGCCTGGCCGGCGCCGATGCCCACTGCGTAGAGCAGGGCATCCTTCGACGTCCAGGAGATCGTGCGTACGTCGCCGACACTGCCGACGGCATCAGGGTTCAAGGGCATCGCTCACACCTTCTTCTGGGGCCAGTGGCCGGGTTCGCCGTCCATACCGGAGTTGGGACGGGCCTTGCTGAGGAGATCGGCCACGATGGGGCCGAGCGTGGTGGGGTCGTCGACCGGCGACGTGCGCGGGCCGCGCACCCAGCCTTCTGCGACGGCGAGCACCTGGCCGCTGGCTTCGAACACCCGGCCGGTCACACCCGCCGATTCCTCGGAGGCGAGCCAGGTGACGATGGGGGCGATCCAGCGCGGCGAGCGCATCTCGCGCTGCTCGTCGGTCTCCGGAGCCGGCCCGAGGCCCTCGGTCATGCGGGTGAGCGCCACGGGCCCGACGGCGTTGACGGTGACGCCGTAGCGGTCGAGCTCGAGGGCCGCGATGGTGGTGAATGCGGCGATGCCGGCCTTGGCCGCGCCGTAGTTGGTCTGGCCCGGGTTGCCGTAGATGCCGCTGACCGACGTGGTGTTGATGATGCGGCCCGACACTGGCTTGCCGGCCTTGCTCTGCTCGCGCCAGTACGCGGCGGCCCAACGGCTGGGAGCGAACGTGCCCTTGAGGTGCACGTTGATGACCGCGTCCCACTC
>PMCN01000255.1 GCA_003154135.1 Acidimicrobiaceae bacterium | reverse complement strand
CGCGGCATCTACGAAGGCCCGGGCATGGCGCTGCTGCACATCGCGTACGAGCGGCTCGTCACCGGCATCCACAACGAGAACACCATCGAGAACTACCGCACCATGGGGCGCCGCCTCGGCCGGCTGCTCTACGAGGGNNACGAGGGCCGCTGGTTCGACCCGCAGAGCCTGATGCTGCGCGAGCCGTTGCTGCGCTGGGTGGGCGCGGCGGTCACCGGTGAGGTCACCCTGCGGCTGCGCCGCGGCGACGACTACACGGTGCTCGACACCACCGGTCCGCACCTCACGTACTCGCCCGAGCGGCTCAGCATGGAGAAGGTCGAGGATGCAGCATTCGGCCCGCTCGACCGCATCGGGCAGCTCACCATGCGCAATCTCGACATCGACGACAGCCGCGCCAAGCTCGACGTGTACCGCAACGCCGGCACGCTGGGCAGCGGCGGCCTCATGGCGCTCGAGAGCCCACCCACGCCGACCGTCTGAGGCGGCACGGTTGCTCAGCCGGTGAGCGCCACCATCAGGTCGATCATGAACTCGACGTCCTCGTGGTCGACGGGCTCCCAATGCTCGACGCCCACATCGGCCAGCGCCGCACGTCCGCGCTCGTCGGAGTGCATCAGCAGCAGGCTGCGGCGGATGGCGTCGACGCGGTCGCCGATGCGCGGGTGCGCCAGGACCAGGTGGCTGATCACCTGGATCTCGCTGCGGACCAGCACACGCAGCTGGTGGCGCACCGTGGCCGAGAGCTCGTCGAACGTCTCGGCGAGGAAGAAGCCCACGTCGGACTCGCCGTTGAGCAGGCTCTTGGCGACCAGCACGAAGCTGGGGCGCTGCTCGACCACCAGGTTCGACGCGTCGAGGTCGGCGGGCTCGAGCATGATCATGCCCATCATGTGCACGTCGGGGTTGTCGGTGGTGGCCACCCTGGTGCCGGGGCGCAGGTCGTCGATGCTGTTGAGGGTGGAGCGCGTGGCGGCCGCCACGACTGCCTCGTCGGGGCGTCCGTGCGGTCGGGCCACCGCGATGAAACCGTGGTCGCGCACGAGGCGCGCGGCATCGAAGCTGTTCGCATAGACGAGGTCGATGCGGTCGTCGCGCATGGCGCGGTGCAGCGAGTCGAAGTCGTCACATCCCTCGAGATGTATCGACTCGCCGGTGTGCCGCTGCAGCCAGGTGTTGACGACGTACCAACCCGGCAGGTAGCGGGCGTTGAAGTCGGGGCTGACGGTGAAGGTCAATGGCATGGGGCGGAGTTCCTCGGGGTCGTTCACTTCAGCGCCGGGTAGAGCGCGGCGGCTTCCGCCACCTTGCGACGCGACGGCTTGCGGCGCACCGAGGTGTAGCCCACGATGCACCCGTCGCGGATGTTGGGCACCACCGACGCGAACACCCAGTAGTACGCGCCGTCCTTGCGCAGGTTCTTCACGTAACCGGTCCACTTCTCGCCTCGGCGCACCGTGTCCCACAGGTCCTTGAACGCGGCGGCCGGCATGTCGGGGTGGCGCAGGATGTAGTGCGGCTGGCCGATGAGCTCATCGATCGAGTAACCCGACATGGCCACGAACGACTCGTTGGCTTGCGTGATGACTCCGGACGGATCGGTGCGCGACACGATGAGGCGACCCTCCGGGAACGGCACCTCGAGATCCACCGCGAACA
Source organism: Acidimicrobiaceae bacterium (assembly GCA_003154135.1). Taxonomy (GTDB): domain Bacteria; phylum Actinomycetota; class Acidimicrobiia; order Acidimicrobiales; family Ilumatobacteraceae; genus UBA668. The sequence continues at coordinate 11,512 of PMCN01000255.1, read as the reverse complement.
CCCGGCGACGACGCCCGTCGGCGTAGGTGAGGAGATGCTCCACCCCGATCTCGCCCTGCAGGTCGTCGAGTGTCATGTCACGCATGTACGGGCGCTCCCGCGCTAGAGCGCACTGACGATGGCGGCCAGGAGACGTGCCCGCTCGACCATCGTGTCGACCTGGACGAACTCGTGATCGGCATGCGCGCCGCCGCCCACGGCTCCCAGACCGTCGAGGGTGGGCACGCCACATGCCGCGGTGAAGTTGCCGTCGCTGCCCCCGCCGACCGCCACACCGACCACCTCGGGCAGACCGGCCGCGCGTGCCGCGGCCACCGCCATCGGGAACAGCGCCGCCGACGCCGCCGAGGGCATCGGCGGACGGTTGAGGCCGCCCTGCAGCTCGATGATCGCGCCCGGTACCGAGGTGCCGTGCTGCGCGAGCGCGGCGAACAGCGCCTCCAGGCGCTCCTTCTCGCCGGGCTGCTCGACGCGCACGTCGACGGTGACCCTGGTGAGCGCCGGGACGGTGTTGTCCGCGGTGCCGGACGTGGCCATGGTGGGCGTGACCGTGGTGCCGGTGGCCGGATCGGCGAACGTGACCACTCGGGCGATCACCTCCGCCGCGGCGACCAGCGAGTTGATGCCCTTCTCGGGCTCGAGCCCGGCGTGCGAGGCCTTGCCGTGCACCAGCACGTCGAAGGTACCGGTGCCCTTGCGCGCGGTCTTCAACGCGCCCCCGTCGGCGCTCGGTTCGCACACGAGCACATGGCCACACGCCAGTGCGCGTTCCTCGATGAGCGCACGAGAGGTGCCCGATCCGATCTCTTCGTCGCTCGTGACGAGGATCTCGACGCCGCTGCGGTCGGCGAGCGATGCCACCGCGTGCACGGCGAGCACGATGCCGGCCTTCATGTCGAACACGCCCGGACCTGTTGCCCGGCCGTCGGCAACCGCGAACGGCCGCGCCGCCACCGTGCCGGCGGGGAACACCGTGTCGTGGTGGCCGACGATGAGCACCTTGGGCGTTCCGCCACCGCTCCAGTGCACGTGCGGGCCGGCCGGGCCCTCGATCAAGAGCGGTGCCGACTGCAGGCGGCGCATCATGACGGCCGCCAGCGCATCGGCCGATTCCGACAGCCGAGGCACGTCGTTGGAGGGCGACTCGGTGTTCACCAGCAGTTCGAGGTCGGCGAGCATGGCCTGCAGATCGATCACCGCACCATTCTGGCGGGTGGGACCTGCGATCGGCGCAGATGGAAGACTCGACGCATGACGTCCCGTCGCACTGCCGCTCTCGTCGCCCTTGCACTCATCGCAGCTGCATGCAGCAACGGAGGCAGCAGCGCCACGACGATCGCCGGGACGAGCGCCCCATCCGGCGCGGTCACCACCGTCGTCGACACCATCGCCAAGTCGCCGGCCGACTTCACGGTGCAACCGGGCACGGATCAGGCTGCCGTGCTCGGGGCCGCGCCGGGCACCGCCCTGCGGGCGGTCCGCAACGGCCAACCGGCCGCCGAGGGCACCGTCGACTCGCAAGGTTCCCTCCTGTTCCGCAACCTGCAGCCCGGTGCCGGCTACACCATCGAATCCGATGTGGTGACGAGCCCTGCGTTCGTGGTCGCGAGTCCCGACGAGACACCCGCACCGGAGTGGTACTCGCCCGAGCGCCAGCACCTGCTGCCGGCCGGCGGGTTCGGCTACATCGTCACCCGCGACAACACCACGCTGAGCGCCAACGTGCTGCTGCCGGGTCCGGCCGACAAAGGCCCGTACCCGACCGTGGTCGAGTACAGCGGCTACTCCCCGAGCGACCCCGGCAACGCCCAACTGGCGGCGCTCTACACGGCACAGGGCTTCGCCTACGTGGGCGTCAACATGCGCGGCACCGGCTGCAGCGGCGGCTCGTACCGCTTCTTCGAGACCGTGCAGTCGCTCGACGGCTACGACGCCATCGAGGCCGTGGCCGCGCAGCCGTGGGTGAAGGACCACCAGGTGGGCATGGTGGGCATCAGCTACCCGGGCATCACCCAGCTCTTCGTCGCCGCGACGCAACCCCCCAGCCTTGACAGCATCACGCCCCTGTCGGTCATCGACGACAGCTTCCGCAGCACCCTGTACCCCGGCGGCATCCTCAACACCGGCTTCGCCGTCGACTGGATCAGGGCGCGCCTGTCGGACGCCAAGCCCTACGGCGAGGGGTGGTCCAAGAAGCGCGCCGACGCCGGCGACACGCGATGCGCCGACAACCAGAAGCTCCGCCTGCAGAACCCCGACCTCGTGAACGAGATCGCCCAGAACCCCTACTACTCGAACCCGCTCGGAGACTCGCTCGCCCCCATCACGTTCGTCGACAGGATCAAGGTGCCGGTGTTCATCGCCGGCGCCTGGCAGGACGAGCAGACGGGCGGCCACTTCCCGGCGATGCTGCCCAAGTTCACCAACTCCCCGCACGTCTACGTCACGCTCACCAATGGTTTGCACACGGAGTCGCTGAGCCCGCCGGTGCTGCGGCGCTACATGGAGTTCCTGCAGCTGTACGTGGGCAAGAAGGTGCCCGACCTGTCGGTCGGCCCCACCATCGCCGCGGGCCTCGGCGCAGCCATCTGGGGAGTGTCGAAGTTCGGCGACTTCCCCAACCGCTTCGCCGGCATGAGCTACGCGCAGGCCCTCGCTGCGTTCGAGGCCGAGAAGCCGGTGCGGGTGCTGTTCGAGCAGGGCGGCAACGCCGCCTACGCGCCCGGCACGCCCGAGCCGAACTTCACTGCCGAGTTCGACAGCTGGCCCATCCCCACCGCGCAGGCCACGGCGTGGGGGCTCGGCGACGGCGGCACGCTGACGCAGGGCAGCAGCACGAGCACCGGAGCCGACACCTACACCGCCGACCCCTCGGCGCTGCCGGCCACCTTCTACACCGGCGACGGCAACGGGGTGTGGAAGGCAGGGGTCGCCTACGACTGGAAGCCGCTGCCGGACGGCAAGGGCCTCGGCTACGTCACCGCGCCGCTCACCGCCGACACCGTGGTGGCCGGCCCGGGCTCGGTCGACCTGTGGATCAAGTCGTCGGCGAAGGACACCGACCTCGAGGTCACCATCAGCGAGGTGCGCCCCGACGGCAAGGAGGTGTACATCCAGAGCGGCTGGTTGCGCGCCAGCCAGCGCGCACTCGACACCGCGAAGAGCACCGAGGTGCAGCCGGTGCACACCAACACGAAGCCGGATGCCGCCGACCTGCCCGCAGGCGAGTACGTGCCGGTCCGAGTGGAGCTGTTCCCCTTCGCCTACCCCTTCCGCGCAGGGAGTCGCATACGCATCACCATCCACGCCCCGGGCGACAACCGGGCGATCTGGACGTTCAAGACGATCAGCTCCGGTGAGACGGTCACCGTCGCCCACGACAGTGCGCATCCCTCACGCCTCGTGCTCGACGTGGTGCCGGGCGTTCCCGTGTCGGCTCCGCAACCACCGGCGTGCGGTGCGCTCCGCGGCGAGCCGTGCCGCATCTATCAGGCAGAGTCGAACGGCGGCTGACGTTCTCAGCAACCTCCCAGCAAGCGTGCAGGCCCTTCACAGCACCATGCCTGATGCTGAGCACATGACCACCTTGGAATCGCCCCCCGACGCATCCGCCGGGGACCGGCCCGTGCGCGACGACAGCACCGTCGACGACAACATCGTCGACGACAACACCCTCGACGACAGCACCCTCGACGACAGCACCCCGGCCGGTTCGCGACTGCGGCGCGCGTGGCGCGGGCACCCCGACGACGCCCGTTGGGTGCGTCCCGCGCTGCTGACGTTGCTGACCACCACCGCGGTGCTGTACGTGTGGGGCCTCGGCGCCAGTGGCTGGGCCAACGACTTCTACTCGGCCGCGGTGCAGGCCGGCACGAAGAGCTGGAAGGCGATGTTCTTCGGCTCCAGCGACGCCGCCAACTTCATCACGGTCGACAAACCCCCGGCGTCGTTGTGGGTGATGGACATCTCCGCTCGCATCTTCGGTGTCAACTCGTGGAGCATCCTCGTGCCCCAGGCGCTGGAAGGCGTCGCCGCCGTCGGCGTGCTCTACCTCACCATCCGGCGCTGGTTCGGCGCGGCGGCCGGCCTCATCGCCGGTGCGGTGATGGCGCTGACGCCCGTCGCCGTGTTGATGTTCCGCTTCAACAACCCCGACTCGTTGCTCGTCCTGCTGCTCGTCGGCGCCGCCTACATGGTGACTCGAGCCCTCGACGACGGCGGCACGAAGTGGCTGGTCTGGGCGGGCGTGCTGATCGGCTTCGGCTTCCTCACCAAGATGCTGCAGGCGTTCGTCGTGGTGCCGGCGTTCGCGCTCGCCTACCTCATCGCCGGCCCCCCGAAGCTGGGCAAGCGCATCTGGCAGCTGCTGCTCGGCGGCGTGTCGATGCTGGCCGCTGCCGGCTGGTGGGTGGCCATCGTCGAGCTGTGGCCGAAGGGCAGCCGCCCGTACATCGGTGGATCCACCAACAACAGCGTCCTCGACCTCATCTTCGGCTACAACGGCTTCGGCCGGCTCACCGGCAACGAGACCGGCAGCGTGGTCGGCGGCGGCGGCCAGGGCAGCGCCGGTCAATGGGGACCCACCGGCTGGAGCCGCATGTTCGGCACCACGTGGGGCAGCCAGGCTTCGTGGCTCATCCCCGCTGCGCTGCTGTTCGCCGTCGCCGGCCTCGTGATCGCCGGTCGTCACAACCGGCAGGACCGCATCCGCTCGGCCGTCATCATCTGGGGCGGCTGGCTCCTGGTCACGATGGCGGTGTTCAGCTTCGGTCAGGGCATCATCCACGAGTACTACTCCGTCGCCCTCGCCCCTGCGATCGGCGCCCTCGTCGGCATCGGCGCCACGGTGCTGTGGGCGCTGCGCGAGCAGTGGTGGGCGCGTGTGCTGCTCGCCGCCGGCGTGGCCGTCACCGCCTGGTGGACGCACGTGCTGCTGCAGCGCACCCCCAACTGGAACAGTTGGCTCGTACCCGTCATCTTCGGCGCCGCCGCGATGGCTGTCGTTGGACTGCTCGTCGGGTTGCTGGTCGGCCGCAGGCTTGCCGCCTGGGGCGCGGCCGCCGCACTCGTGGCCGCGCTCGCCGCACCTGCGGCGTACAGCATCGCGACCGCCGCCACCGCACATTCCGGCGCGCTCCCCCTCGCCGGCCCGAGCAACGGGCAGCGCTTCGGCCCCGGCGGTGGCGGTGGGCCTGGTCGTGGCACGTTCCCCGGCGGCGGCAACCTCCCTGGCGGCGGCACGTTCCCCGGCGGCGGCAACCTCCCTGGCGGCGGCACGTTCCCCGGCGGCGGCAACTTCCCGGGNNACGTTCCCCGGCGGCGGCACGTTCCCGGGTGGCGGCACGTTCCCGGGTGGGGGCACGTTCCCGGGTGGCGGCAACTTCCCCGGCGGCGGCAAGGGGGGCCTCGGCGGTCTGCTCGAGGGCAGCACGCCCAGCGCGAAGGTGGTGGCGTTCCTGAAGTCGGGTGCGTCCGGGTACACCTGGACCCTGGCCACCATCGGCGCCAACCAGGCTGCCGGCTTCCAACTCGGCACCGGTGACGCAGTGATGGCCATCGGCGGCTTCAACGGCACCGACAGCTGGCCCACGCTGACCGGCTTCCAAGCGCTGGTCTCGGCGCACAAGGTCCACTACTTCCTCGCTGGTGGCAACGGCCCTGTCGGCGGCAGCGGTCGGGGCACGTCGAGCGAGATCAGCACCTGGGTGTCGAGCCACTTCAACACGGTCACGGTCGACGGCACGACGTTCTACGACCTCAGCCAACCGCTCAGCGGCTGACAGGTCGACGGCCCGCGACGGCCCCGCAACGAGCCGGGTGGGCAGACCACCACGCACGACGACCGGTCCACGTGCTGCAATGGAGCACGTGGACCGTCGCCGTGAGCACCTCGCCCAGTTCCTNNCGCAGCCGGCGCACGAAGGGTCTGCGGCGCGAGGAGGTCGCGCTGCTCGCCGGGGTGTCGGTCACCTGGTACACCTGGCTCGAGCAGGGCCGGCCGATCAACGCATCGGTCGACGTGCTGGAAGCGCTCGTGCGCACGCTGCGCCTCGACGAGGCCGAACGCCAGCACCTGCTCACGCTGGCCACGCCCGCCTCGGGCGAACGCCTGCCCGAGATGGAGCACGCGCCCGACGCGCTGCAACGTCTGATCGACGCGATGGAGCCGGCGCCCGCCTACGTGCTGGGCCCGCGGTGGGAGTTCCTCGCGTGGAACGCGGCGCAATCGCGGCTCTACCCGATGATCGACCACCTGGCCGACGACGACCGCAACCTGCTGTGGGTGATCTTCGCCGAGCCCACCGCGATGGCGTTGCTGGCCGACTGGCCCACCCAGGCGCGGCGCATCCTCGCCGAGTTCCGGGCAGGCACCGCCGGACTGCGTGCCGATCCGGGCGTGAACGCGCTCGTCGACCGGCTGCGCGCCGCCAGCGCCGAGTTCGCCGACTGGTGGCCCCAGCTCGACGTCGCCCAGTTCCAGACCCGCGTGCGTCACTACCAGCACCCGCGGGCCGGCCAGCTGGCGTTCGAGTACCAGCAGCTCACGCCCAGCGAGTGGCCGGGCCTGAAGGTGGTCTGCCAACTGCCGCTGCCCGGCGACGACAGCGCGCAGCGGCTCGCCGCCTGGCACAGCATCGCCTAGCTGTGACGACCGGCCACGTTGCCGGTAACGTCGTCGTCGCCCCCTGCATCGAGGAGATCTCCGATGGCGCTCGCCGACGAGAAGTACGTGTCGTTCACCACCTACAAGCGCAGTGGCGATGCCGTCGCGTCGCCGGTGTGGATCGTCGGTCTCGACGACGGCTCGGTCGGCTTCTGGACCAGCAGCGGCTCGGGCAAGACCAAGCGTCTCGGCCACACCTCGAAGGTGCTGCTGCAGCCCAGCGACGCACGCGGCAGGTTGAAGGACGGCTCGACAGTCAGCAGCGGCACTGCTCGCGTGGTGGCCGCCGGCGATGCCGCGTTCGACGAGGTGCAGCGCAAGGTGAAGGCCAAGTACGGCTTCATGACCAAGATCACCAAGTTGCTCGGCACCATCGGCGGCATCGTCAAGCGCAAGCGCATCCCGTACGGCGATCGCGCCATCGTCATCACGCTCGACTGAGCCTTCGTTCGGCATCGCCGCCCGCGACCGAAGGTCACGCGGTCAGCTGGGCACGACGCAGAACTCGTTGCCCTCCGGGTCGTGCATCACCACCCAGAAGAAGCCGAACTCGTCCACCCGCTGCAGCCTGGTGGCGCCGATGCTCTCGAGCCGCGCCGCTTCTGCCTCCACGTCGGCCACGTGCAGGTCGAGGTGCAACCTGTTCTTCGCCGCCTTCACATCGGGTACCCCCTGCAGGAGGAGCTTGGGCTGGCCGCCGCCCGGATGCACCAACGCGCGGTACTGCCCCACGCCACCCTCGTGGGTGTAGCCGAGGGCACCGGTCCAGAACGCGGTCTGCAGGTCGAGGTCGAGGCAGTCGAGGGTGAGCACGAGAAAGTCGGCCATGGGCCGACGGTAGCCTCGGACGAGCCATGGACATGACCGACGACGTGCTCACCGAAGCCGCGCAGCGACGCACGTTCGCCATCATCAGCCACCCCGACGCGGGCAAGACCACGCTCACCGAGAAGTTCCTGCTGTACTCCGGCGCGGTGCAGTCGGCCGGTGCCGTGCACGCCCGCGAAGGCCGCCGCAGCGCACGCAGCGACTGGATGGAGCTCGAGCAGCAGCGCGGCATCTCGATCAGCTCCACGGTGCTGCAGTTCCCGTACCACGCCCACACCATCAACCTGCTCGACACGCCGGGCCACCGCGACTTCAGCGAAGACACCTATCGCGTGCTCGCCGCCGTCGACGCGGTGGTGATGGTGCTCGATGCGGCGAAGGGCATCGAGAGCCAGACCCTCAAGCTGTTCCAGGTGTGCCGCTCGCGCAACCTGCCCGTGCTCACCTTCCTCAACAAGTACGACCGCCCCGGGCGAGACCCGCTCGAACTGCTCGACGAGATCGAGGCACAGATCAACCTGCGCCCCACCCCGGTCACCTGGCCCGTGGGCAGCGGCGAGGAGTTCCGCGGCGTCGTCGACCGGCGCACCGGCACCTACACCAAGTTCACGCGCACGGCGCGCGGCGCCTCGGAGGCACTCGAGGAGGACGTCCCGTTCCGTGAGGCGGCCGCGGCGGCCGCACCCGACGAGCGCCGCGCGTGGCAGCACGCAGTCGACGAGATGAGCCTGCTCGACGCCGTCGATGCCACCGTCGACATGGAGTCGTTCCTCGCCGGCCGGAGCACACCTGTGTTCGTCGGCTCGGCGCTCACCAACTTCGGCGTCCGCAAGCTGCTCGACGCGGTGGTCGAACTGGCGCCGGCCCCGTCGCCGCGCGTCGACCTGACGGGCAACCCGCACCCGTTGCAGGCGCCGTTCAGCGCGTTCGTGTTCAAGGTGCAGGCCAACATGGACCCGTGGCACCGCGATCGCATCGCCTTCGCCCGTATCTGCTCGGGCACGTTCGAGCGCGGCATGAGCGTCACCAACTCGCGCACGGGCCGCGACATGACCACCAAGTACGCCACCACTGCGTTCGGGGCCGATCGCGAGACGGTCGACATCGCCTTCCCCGGCGACGTCGTCGGCCTCGTCAACGCCAGCGGCGTGCTCATCGGCGACACCCTGTTCGGTGCCGGGTACGACGGAGGCGCCGTCGAGTTCCCGGCCCTGCCCCGCTTCGCCCCGGAGGTGTTCGCCCGCGCCCGCCCGCTCGACAACGCCAAGGCCAAGCAGTTCCGCAAGGGGCTCGAGCAGCTCGACGAGGAGGGCGTGGTGCAGGTGTTGCGCGACCCCGACATGGGCGACGTCGAGAACGTGCTGGCCGCCGTCGGTCAGCTGCAGTTCGAGGTGTTCGCCCACCGTCTCGGCAGCGAGTTCGGCGCACCTACGGAGATCGTCTCGGCTCCGTACCAGGCCATCCGGCTCACCGACAAGAAGTCGGCCGACCGCCTGCGTCAGATCGGTGGCATCCGCATCCTCACCCGTGGCGACGGCGCGCTCGTGGCCCTGTTCGAGAACAAGTACCGCCTCCAGCGGCTGATGAGCGACGAGCCCGAGCTCACCCTCGAGCCCATCATCGCCAGCGGCGACTCCGCCTGACCACCCCAGTCGGGCGCGATCTCACTCGGGCGCGATTCCACTCGGGCGCGATTCACATCAATTCTGAGCCCGCCCGAGCCCACGGGTACGAAACCTCCCAGATGTGGGACGAAGCGCGCCCATTCAGCCGGGGTTGGTCAGCCGGGGTTGGTCAGCCGCGGTGGGTCAGCCGGGGTGGGTCAGGTGAGGGCGTCGCGGAGGAGGGCTTGCTCGGGCTCGGCGAGGGGGATGAGGGCCACGGCGGCCCGCGCGGCAGGCGACATCTTGCGCGCGGTCTTGCGGATCACGTCGACCAGGTGGTCGTGCTCGAGCTTGCCGGCCACCTCGGCCAGTTGGGTCTCGATGAACACCAGGCAGGCCGCATCCTCGACCGCCTGCGCGCCCGGGTCGGTGGCCAGTAGGTCGCGACGCACCAACGCCTGTACGCGCTCGATGGTGGGCTGGTCGTAGCCAGCGTCGGCCAGCAGCAGCGCCACCTCCCGTGCGTGACGCTGGCGTTGGTCGCGCTTCCAGCGCAGGTAGCCCGCCTTGCCGGCCGGATAGCCGGCCCGTGGCACTTCCCAGCGGCGGAGGTGGTGTGCGCGTGCGGCGAGCGTCCAGGTGTCGTCGGCCTGCGGGTGCAGGCGTTCCACCCACTCCGCGGCGAGCCGTCCGTGCACGAGCGCGAGGGGCTCGGTGCGCCCGCGCACCGACACGAGTGTGGGGTCGGCCGCATTGGCCGTGTCGATCGCATCGACGGCGGCGGCGAACGATGCGCTCAGACCGCGCACTCCGAGTCGCCCACCTCGGCCACGAACGGCCCGGTCTCGCCGTAGTCGACGAAGTAGTCGGGCGCGTCCTCCGGCGACGGGAACACATCGAGATCCTTCAGCCCGTCGGCGATGACGGCGGCGCCACCCACGCGGTCCATCCACGAGCGGAAGGCCTCACCGGCGGTGCGCTCGTCGTTGAACCGGCGGATCACGCGGACTGCTGCCTGCGGTGCGTTCTTGGCCGGCAGGCGCAGCGCCTTGTCGCCGAAGTGGATCTGCTCCTGACCGACGTAACCGCCCAGCAACATCTGGTAGCCCGGCGCGGCCTTGCCGTGCGCACGACGCTCGGCACCGAAGAACCCGATGTCGCTGGTGTGGTGCTGACCACAGCTGTTGGTGCAGCCCGAGATGTTGATGCGCACGCCGCCCACTTCGCCGAGACCCTCGGCCTCGAGCTGCTCACCGATGGCAGCAGCGAGTCCTCGCGACTGCGTGACGGCGATGTTGCACGTGTCGGCGCCCGGGCAGGCGACCACGTCGCGAGACAGCTCGGCGCCCGGGCGAGCCATACCGATCACCTCGAGGCGCTCGAAGAGCACGGGCAGCTGCGACTCGGTGAGGTTGCGGAACACCACGTTCTGCCGGTTGGAGAGCCGCACGTCGGCGCCGAGCTCGCGTTGGATGGACGCGAGGGCCCGGAACTGCGCGGCCGTGACGTCGCCGAGTGCCGCGTATGCAACCGCCGACACCGTGCCGTTGGCGGTGCCGCGCACGACACTGGTGGCAACCCAGCGACCGTACGGATCGCGCGGCGTGAGCGACAGGGGCACAGCGCCCTGTCCCACCGCGGTGACCTCGCCGGTGGAGGCGCGGCCGGCGGGCGCGTCGCCCACCTTCTGCACCCATTCGGGGATGCCGCCGGGCCACGTGCTCGACGCGGGCAGCGTGTGCCGCACCTTCAGCACACGGCGGCGCACCTCGTCGATGCCCAACGTGTCGACGACCCACTTGAGACGGGCGCGCAGCTTGTTGTCGCGGTTGCCGGTCTGATCGAACACGCGCAGCACGGCCTCGATGGTGGGCAGCAGGTCTTCGCGCGACGTGAACTCCTCGAGCGCCTGCGCCGGATGCGGTGTGGCGCCGAGCCCACCGGCGATGAACACGCGGAACCCGGCCTCGGTGCTGCCGTCGGGCAGCGTGCGCGTGACCGCCACCACGCCGGCGTCGTTGAACATCGCCTGTCCGCAATCGGTGCTGCAGCCGCTGAAGTTGATCTTGAACTTGCGCGGCAGACGCTGGCCGAGCGGGTTGCGCACGAAGTGCTCGAACGCGGCCTCGGCCCAGGGGGTGACGTCGAGTTGCTCGTGCGGGCATGCACCGGCGAGGTGGCACGCCATCACGTTGCGCACCGTGTCGCCGCATGCCTCGCGACTGGTGAGGCCGACCGCGCCGATGCGCCGCATCAGCTCGGGCACGCGGGTGAGCTCGACGTAGTGCACCTGCACGTTCTGACGGGTGGTGATGTGGCCCCAGCCGCGCGAGAACTCGTCGCTGATCTGCGCCATCACATCGAGCTGCTCGGGCGTGATGGTGCCCGCGGGCAGCTTGATGCGCACCATCTGGTT
>PMCN01000231.1 GCA_003154135.1 Acidimicrobiaceae bacterium | reverse complement strand
CCCGACCCGCACCACCCGTGGGATCCGCCCAAGAGCGAGCTGGGTCGTGTCGACTGGCGCGAGGTGCCACTGCCCGCGGGCTACATCGAGCAGCCTGCGCAGCGCGAGGCCGTGCTCGACGCAAAGCCCCGGCACTGGCGCTCGTGGTACGACGGCACGCTGGTCAGCAACTACGAGGCACCGCACGACTGGGTGCCGGCCACGATGACCGCCGACCAGGTACGCGAGGTGAACGCCCGCAACGCGGTCGAATGCGAGCTCATCGACGAGGCGCTCGGCCGAGTGATGGCAGCGGTCGCCGCGCGCGGATGGAGCGACGACGTCGATGTCGTGTTCACCACCGACCACGGCGAGCTGCAGGGTGACTTCGGGCTGCTGTTCAAGGGTCCGTACCACGTCGACGGGTTGATGCGGCTGCCGCTCGTGTGGCGGCCTGCTCCGTCGGCCGGCGCCACCCCGGCCACGGTCACCAAGCCGGTCGGCCTCGTCGACCTCGCGCCCACGTTCTGCGCCATCGCCGGGTTGCCGGTGCCGGAGTGGATGGAGGGCAAGCCGCTGCCGAGCGACGACATCGATGCCGACACGCGCGGGTTCGAGCGGTCGCTCACCGAGTGGGACAGCGAGCTGTTCGGCGTCGACGTGCACCTGCGCACCATCACCCGCGACGGCTGGGTGTGCACCACCTACCGAGCCGGATACAGCCACGACGGCTCGGAGGGCGAGCTCTACGACCTTCGTGCCGATCCGCTGCAACACGTGAACCGGTGGGACGATCCCGACTACGCGGGCCTGCGCGGCGATCTGGTCGCCGACCTGTGGGATCACCAGCCACCGCAGCGGCTGCCGCTCGGCCGCGTGGAGGCGCCGGTCTGATCGTTCGCCTCAGTCGCCCGACGCGCGGCGACGAGGTTCGCTGTCGGTGACTGCTCGCAACATCGGTGCGCCACGTGCGCCATGCGCGCCACGCGCGCCGTCGGCAGCGGCCGCACGTCGGGGAGATGGCACGGCGAGCAACCAGATGAGCACCACGCTGAGGAGCTCCGGGAGGTGGCTGGTCTCGTCGATCAGCGGCACCTTGCCGTTCACCAGGTCGATGACCGCGGTGATGAACAGCGCTCCGGCCAGCACCGTGGCAACGGGCAGCATGGTGCGGGCCCGAGCAGGGCGTGCCACCACCACGAGCAGACCGACGGCGTAGGCGAGGGTGAACGCACCGAGGTGACGTGCCTCGTGCGAGAACGCATCCGTCTCCTCGCCCAGCAGCAGCGGTTTGGCAGAGAACGCCACGATCTCCAAGGCGACGACCGCCAGCGCGGCACGGGCGATGCCCCACCGGCTCGCGCGGTCGGAGATGGCGTTGAGTCGCACCACACGGCGCGACACGTCGGGCATCTGGGGAGCGGGCCGGATGAGCGACACGCGTGTCGTCTCCGCAAGGGCCTCGAAGTCGCGACACGACGCACAACGGGCGAGGTGGGCCTGGACGAGGCGCGGCTCGATGCCGGCATCCTCGCCGTCGACCATGGCCGAGATGGCCGCCTCCCAGTGATCACATGCCACGTGGATCCCAGTCGTTCCGAACGGTGCTCCGGTTCCCGCAGACTTGTGGGAGCAGCACGCCTGTCTGGCACGATGAAGGGGTGGAGTTCGAGGATCCCCTGCAGCCCTACGTGGCCGCTGCGCTCGAAGGCGACGACGTGGCGCTGTCGCAGCTCGTGCGCGCCACGCAGCCGGCCGTGTGGCGCCTGTGCTCGGCGCTGGGCTCGCGGGGAGCGGTCGACGACCTGGTGCAGGAGACCTACCTGCGCGCGCTGAAGGGCTTGGCCGGGTTCCGCCACGAGACGCCGGTGCAGGTGTGGCTCATCGCCATCGCCCGCCGGGTGTGTGCCGACGACATCCGCCGCCGCCAGCGTGGCCGCCGCCTGGTCGACCGGCTGAGCCAGTACGGCCACGTCGCCCAGCACGGCCAGCATGGCGCCGAGCCCGCCGCCGACTCGTTCGACGACCTGGTCACGGCACTCGCGCCGGAGCGACGCGAGGCGTTCCTGCTCACGCAGGTGGTGGGACTCAGCTACGCCGAGGTCGCCGCCGTGATGGACTGTCCCATCGGCACGGTGCGCTCGCGGGTGGCACGCGCACGCGCCGACCTGGCCGAGGCCGTGGGTCGCGCCCAGGCCCAGTGAGCCTCGGGCGAGAATAGAGCCATATTTCCCTAGTGCCGGCCACCTCACCCGCCGATGCTTTTGTGACGGAGCGTGTTGGCCGCGCCACATAGTGGTGCCTGCGAGCGGAAGGGAGGGAGGTGGTCGACCTGATCGATGCATCGCGGGACCTCACCGAGGTGTCCGTCGACGTGCTGCAACGGTGGCGCGCGTCAGTCGACTTCCTCGACGAGCCCTTCGCGCTGCTGCAGGCCACGCGCCGCGTCGATGGCACCGTGGGCGACTTCTCCTTCCTGTACGCGAATGCGGCCTGCGCGACCTTCATCGGTGCCGACCGAGCGGCTCTCGTCGGTGCCAGCCTGACGGCATCGTTGCCCGCCGGCGTGGCGGACGAGATCTTCGGCCTGTTCGTCGATGTGCTGGCGCGGGGAGAGTCGCGCCGCATCGAGGACCGGCTCTACGCCGAGCCGACAGGTACCACCGTCGAGCGGTACTACGACCTCATCGTGATGCCCGCCGCCGACGGCGTCGCCGTGTCGTGGCGCGACGTGACCATCGCCCACCAGCAGCGCGACGCGCTCGCCGTGTCGGAGCGGCGCTACCGGTTGCTCTCGGAGCACACGAGTGATGTCGTGTACGAGGCCGATGTCGACGGCCGCATCACCTGGGTGTCGCCGTCGGTGACGGCCGTCCTGGGGTGGACTCCCGAGGAGCTCATCGGCCGGGCCTCGCACGACATGTTGCCGCCGGCCAGTCGCGCCGAGGCGATCCACCTCCGGGCCGACCTGAAGGCAGGCCTCCCGCTGCCCCGCTTCGAGATGCAGTACCGCTCGGTCGCCGGCGAGTTGCGGTGGATCGCGGTGCACGCCAGCCCGCTGTGTTCCGACGACGGCACAGTGGTCGGCTCGGTGGTCGGGCTGCGCGACTGTCAGGACGAGGTGTTGCTGCGTCGTGCCCGCACCACCCTCTCGGCCGGCATGGCCGTGCTCGCCAGTGCACACGAGGAGGGCGAACTGCTGCGGCAGATGTGCGAGACGGCCGTCGCCGACGGTGGCTACAAGTTGGCGTGGTACGGCCGGGCCGACGAGTCGCCGGGCCTGCCCGTGGTGCCGGTGGCCCACAGCGCGGCCAACGCCGGCTACCTCGACGGCATCATCGTCTCGTGGGCGGAGGGCAAGTACGGCGACGGGCCGACCGGCATGTGCATCCGCTCCGGGGTCGCGAAGGTCGTCGACGATTTCAGCAGCGCAACCAACTTCGGCCCCTGGCGCGCTCGGGCGAGGGCGCGTGGCTTCCACTCGGCGGTGGGCCTCCCGGTCTTCGTCGATGGTCGCATCGACGGCGCGCTCCTGGTCTACGCCGCCGAGGTGCGGGCGTTCGACACCGCCGCGGTCGCAGGGCTGGGAGACCTGGCCACGCAGCTCGGCTACGGGCTCAGCCGGCTGCGAGGTGCCGAGCGTCTCGTCGCGGCGATGCACGACCAGGCGTTGTTGAGCACCGCAATCGACCAGGCTGCCGAGTCGATCGTGGTCACCGACACCACTCCGGCCATCCGCTACGCCAACCCGGCTGCCCTGCGCGCCACGGGGTACACGCTGGAAGAGCTCAGGGACCAGAACCCGCGCCTGTTCCAGAGCGGCCTGCACGACCCAGCCTTCTACGAGGCCATGTGGGCCCGGCTGCTGGGCGGGGAGACCTGGCACGGCGTACTGCTCAATCGGCGCAAGAACGGCGAGATCTACGAGGAGGACGCCACGATCACACCCGTTCACGATGCCGATGGTCGGCGCATCGCGTACGTCGCGGTGAAGCACGACCTCACCCGCGAACGGAGCCTCGAGGCGGTGGTCACCCGCGACCAGAACGATCGTGAAGCGGTGCTGGGCGTGATGAACAACGTGCGGCCGGGCACCACGCTCATTGCGACGGCTGACGACCTCGTCGTGGCGGTTCGCCGCCTCGGCGACATCGACGGGGCGATGCTCATCATGGTCAACGCCGACGGCGTGCCGGTACAGGTCGCGGTGGCCGGGTACGCGCCCCCGAGCCACCGGCTGCAGGAGCCCCTCGACGTGACGGGCCTCGACGCGCTCATCGAGGTGAGCAGGGCTGGGCCGTGGTGGACGGATCTCCGCGACCTCACCGCGCTCGCCGGTGTCGATCCGGCCTTCACGGCGTCGATGCGTGCGGAGGGCTTCACTGCGACGGGTTACGCGCCGGTGCACTGGGAGGGGGATCTGCTCGGCGTGCTGTCGGTGGCCACCAAGGCGGCCAACGCGGTCGAGTGGATGCCGGCGAGGCTCAGCGTGTTGGCCGAGCTCGGCTCGTTCGCGGGCATGCTGCTGGGGCCACAGGCCGACCAGCACGGGCGGCGTGGCGCGCTGCGCGCCGAGATCCTCGGCATCATCGAGCATCATCGGTTCCGCATCGTCTTCGAGCCAGTCGTCGACCTGACGTCGCGCTCGCCCGTCGGGTACGAAGCCCTCACCCGATTCGAGGATGGCCGTCCACCCGCCGAACGGTTTGCCGAGGCGCACGCCGTGGGTCTCGGGTCCGAGCTCGAGACCGCATGCGCGAGTGCAGCGATGGACGGCGCAACGTGTCTCCCGCTCGGCGTCTGGCTGAGCCTCAACTTCGCGGCCAGCACGGTGATCGACGGTCATGCCGCCACGCTGGTGAAGGGGGCCGAGCGGCCGATCGTGCTCGAGATCACCGAACACGTGGCCATCGAGAACTACGCGGCGGTGCGACGCGCGATCGATGCCTGCGGCGCCGTGCGCCTGGCGGTCGACGACGCCGGTGCCGGCTTCGCCAGCCTGCGTCACATCCTGGAGCTGCAGCCCGACCTGATCAAGCTCGACATCGCGCTGGTGCGCGACATCGACACCGATCCGGCGCGCCAGGCATTGGCGGCCGGCATGCGCCACTTCGCGGCGCTCACCGGCACCACCTTGGTCGCCGAAGGCGTCGAGACCGAGGCCGAGGCGCGCACGATCCGGCAACTCGGCATCGACCTCGCGCAGGGCTACCTGTTCGGTCCGGCGACCGCTTCCGCGTAACGTGCCGGGGTGAGCTGGACCGAGCGATGGCTGAGCGCCGAACGGCGAGCCCGGCCTCGGTTGCTCGTGGTGGGCGGTGCCTCGCTCGACCTCATCCACGTCGACGGCCGGCCCGTGCCCACGCCGGGCGGGGCGGGGCTCTACACCGCGCTCGCTGCGGCGCGGGCGGGGGTCGACGTGACCATGCTCGCGCCGGTGCCCGACCCGATGCCTGCCGAACTGGCACCGGTCCGATCGCGCATCACGTGGGTCGGGCCGACCGTCGACCTCGACGGCCTGCCCCGATTCGAGATCGCCTACGACGCTGCGGGTGCCGTCACCTTCTTTCGTGAGCATCTCGGCGCCGAGCCCGACATGCTGCCCGCACTGCTCGACATGTTGGCCGACCTACCGGAGTGCGCGTACTGCGTGCCGTTCCTCGATGCCCGGCTCCAACAGTCGTTCATCCGCGCGCTGGCGGCCCGCGGCTGCCTCACCGTCGCCGCCACCTACGGCAAGGCGGCGCGCACCGAGACGGCGGTCGTGCGCGCCACCGTCGACCTCGTCGATCTGTTCTTCTGCAACGACGACGAAGCCTCCGTGCTGTTCGGCGACGACGCCGACATCTGCGCCTCGCCCGGGCGTCTGCGCTTCGTCACGCGTGGCCCGGGTGGTGTCACCGTGCTGCAGGGAGATCACCGCACCGACCTCGCGGCGGTGCCGGTGGTGGCGCTCGACCCGACCGGAGCCGGCGACACGTTCTGTGGCACCACGGTGGCGCGACTGCTGCTGGGCGATCATCCCGTGGAAGCTGCGCGCTGGGGAACCGCTGCTGCCGCCGCCATGGTGGCCCACGTCGGCCCCACAGCGCTGTGGCCCGCGGGTCCGCCGCCCTCGCCCACCGTCGACGAGCGGGTGGTGCTCGACCACGCAGTGGTCGACCGGATGGCAGCGCTGCTCACCGGTCTCGACGATCTCGATCCGTTCGCGTTCACCGGCGACCTGTTCCCGGGCGTGGGCGACGGCGACGCGATCGACTGGTTCACGGCGGCCACGTTGCAGCAGTACGGCTTCTGGCACGACCGGAACGGGCGGTACGACCGGCCGATGATCGCACGCATCGACGGCATCACGCGCAAGGGGAGCGACTACCTGTGGGCGCAGTACCGGCGCGAGCACGCGGCGGATCCGTCGTCGATGCGCCCTGCCGCGCAGGGTGCCACGACAGCCGACGCGTGGCACGCAGCGGCCGTCGACGACGACGGTCGCGACCCGTATCCCGACAGCGATCAGCGAGTGGCGAGTGCGATCGCATACGGCCGCACGCTTGGTGCGCTCGAATTCGACGCCCCGACACTCGTCGCCGCGGCGAACGGCACGCCTCGCCCGATGCGGGCGCTCCTACGCCTGCTGGATCATGTAGGCGGCTATCGCGAGGACCCTCTGCGCAAGAAGGCGGCGTTGCTGGGCGTCATCCTCCGCCAGCGCCCGGAACGACTGCTGCACGATGCCGACGACGACGATGCCCCGCCGATCGTCGACTACCACGTGCAGCGCACGAGCCTGCGAACGGGGATGGTGAGCGTGGTCGACGGACCGCTGCGCCGTCGCCTCGAGCGGCGCGAGCTCCTGCCCGCGCCCGACGAGCACGCGGTGCGGCGCGCGACGTTCGCGGCCGTTGCGCACCTCGCCGCGACGAGCGGGCGACCCATGGGCGCCGTCGACTGGTTCCTGTTCCAGATGCGTCACCGCTGCCCCGAGATGTCGAGTCCTGAGTGCATGCAGTGCCCTGCGGTGCCGGCGTGCAACCGTCGCATCGAGCTCTTCCAACCAGTTCTGCGCACCACCTCGTACTGAGGGTTGCGTCGGGTACCTTGGTGCGCCATGCCCAGCCGCGACGACCACCCGAATCCGATCTTTCCCGTGTTCCTCACGGTGTTCATCGACCTCATCGGCTTCAGCATCCTCATCCCGGTGTTCCCGTTGCTCATCAATCCGGGCTCGCCGTTCAAGATCACCCCCGACGGGTGGACTCCTCGCGAAGGCCTCATCATGCTGGGGTTCCTGCAGGCGGTCTACCCCTTGTGCACGTTCGTCGCGGCGCCCATCCTCGGCCAGTTGTCCGACCGCTTCGGACGCCGGCCAGTGCTCGCCTTCTCCATCTTCGGGACCGCCATCGGCTACGCAGTGTTCGCGATGGGCATCAGCGCCAAGCTCATCCCGCTGCTGTTCATCGGCCGTGCCATCGACGGCATCACGGGCGGGAACATCGCAGTCGCGCAGGCAGCCATCGGCGACATCAGCAACGACACCAACCGGGCCAAGAACTTCGGCATGCTCGGCGCCGCGTTCGGCCTCGGCTTCATCATCGGGCCGTACATCGGCGGTCGCCTCAGCGCGCCGGGCCGCAGCTTCTACGGCCTGTTCACCACGCCGTCGTGGTTCTCGGCCACCACGCCCTTCTGGTTCGCGGGCGGGCTCTGCCTCTTCAACGTCGGGCTCGTGCTGGTGCGACTGCCGGAGACCATCAAGCACAAGGATCCCGACAAGCGCATCCAGCTCGCCACTGCCGTCGACAACGTGGTGAAGGGCTTCAAGTCGGATCGCCTCCGCGTGCCGCTCGTCTCGTCGTTCCTGTTCAACGGCGGCTTCACGTTCTTCACCACCTTCTTCGGCGTCTACCTCGCTCGCAAGTTCGGGTTCACACAGGACAACACCGGCGACTACTTCGCGCTCGTCGGCCTCTTCATCGCGATCGCCCAGGCGCTCGTGGTGCCCCGCGTCGCGCGCATCAAGCTCGACTTCGAGGTGCTGCGCTTCGCGTACTTCGGGCTCGCCGTGGCGATGGCCTGCTACTTCCTCGCCGGCCAGAAGTGGCAGCTGTATGCCATCATCCCGCTGTTCACGCTCTTCAACGGGCTGGCGATGGCCAACCAGACCAGCCTCATCTCGCGGTCGGCGCTGCCCGGTCGCCAGGGCGAGGCGATGGGCATCTCGAGCAGCGTGATGAACATCGCACAGGTGCCCGCCAGCATCCTGGTCGGGTTCATCACCGGCTCGTTCACCTCCAACACGCCGTTGGTCGTGGCATGCACCTGCATCGCGGCCGCGGGGCTCGTGTTCGTGTGGCGCTTCCGGGCCACGTACGTCGCGGCATCGCCGCCGGCCAGTGCACACGCGCCGGTCGTCGAGTGTGATCATCTCCAATAGTCAGGAACTGACTAAGCTCGGCAAATGCGCATCTCCCGATTCCTCACCGGCTCCCTGGTTGCCCTCTCATCGGTTGTCGTCGCCTGTGGTTCCGACTCGAAGCCGGCGGCCACGACGGGCGTCCGAGCCTCGGGGGCGATCACCGTCTTCGCCGCGTCGTCGCTCACCGACGCGTTCAACGAGATCGGCACCGCGTTCTCCGCTGCGAACCCCGGGGCCAAGGTCACGTTCAACTTCGGCGGTTCGAGCGACCTGGTGACGCAGATCGGTCAGGGCGCGCCGGCCGACGTGTTCATCTCGGCCGACGACTCGAACATGAAGAAGCTCGTCGATGCGGGTGAGGCCTCCGGCACGCCGGTGTCGGTGGCGAAGAACACGTTCGAGATCATCGTCGAGAAGGGGAACCCGAAGCACCTCACCGGAGTGGCCGACCTCGCCCAGCCCGGTCTCATCGTGGTGCTCTGCGCGGCCTCGGTGCCCTGCGGCAAGGGTGCGGCCACGATCCTCCAGAACGCCGGCGTCAACGTCACCCCGAAGAGCCTCGAGGACAAGGTGAAGGGCGTGGTGACGAAGGTGACGACCGGTGAGGCCGACGCGGGCATCGTGTTCGTCACCGACGTGACCGCAGCCGGTGCCGCTGCGGGCGGCGTCGAGATCCCCGCGGCGCAGAACGTGATCAGCAACTACCCGATCGTGGTGACCAAGGAGGCCACCAACGTGCCGACCGGGCAGGCGTTCATCGACTTCGTCGCCAGCCCCGCAGGTCGGGCCATCCTCGCCAAGTACGGGTTCCTCGCCCCCTAGGCTGCAGCACCAGGAGGTGAGCGTGATGCCCGAGATCGAACGTTCCGACGAGGAGTGGCGGTCGTCGCTCACCCCTGAGCAGTACACCGTGCTGCGCCACGGCGGCACCGAACGGGCGTGGACGGGGCAGTACGTCGACGAACACGCCGACGGCACCTACCACTGCGCTGGCTGCGGCGCCGAACTGTTCGACGCTGCCACGAAGTACGAGTCGGGCAGCGGCTGGCCGAGCTTCTGGGCAGCCAAGGACGCGGAATCGGTCGAACTGGTGCAGGACGTCAGCCATGGCATGGTGCGCACCGAAGTGCGCTGCGCGCGGTGCGGCTCACACCTCGGCCACCTCTTCCCCGACGGGCCGGCGCCCACCGGTGAGCGCTACTGCATGAACAGCCTGTCGCTCGATCTGCGACGCGCCGACGACTAGACCGTGTCGTTGCCTGCGTTGGCTCGGTGCTGGTCGCCGTGTTCTACTGACACCCGATGAACTGGCCGACGTGGCAGCAAGCGCTCGTGACCGCCGTGTTGTTCGGCGCGGTGTCGCTGGTGCTGGGCCGTTTGGCTCCTTCGCGTGGTCGAACAGCTGCGCGCGCGGGCGCCGTCGAACTGGCACTCATGGCCGCGCTCTACGCGGTGTGGCGCATGGCCCGCGAGCTGCCGCTGGCCACCGACGCCGGGGCGGTGCACCGCGCCCGGCAGGTGAACGACTTCGAGCGGGCGCTGCACATGCCGTCGGAGCTGTCGTTGCAGCACTTCGTGCTCGACCATGCGTGGCTCGGCCGCTTCCTCAACGTGTACTACGCGGTCATGCACGTGCCCGCCCTCATCGTGTTCATGGTGTGGCTCTTCGTGCGGCACCGCAATCAGTACGGGCACTGGCGCAACGGCCTGGCCGGGCTCACCGCATGCTGCCTCTTCATCCGCTTCGTACGCGTCGCGCCGCCGCGCCTGGTACCCGACCTCGGCTACATCGACATCGCCACCGTGTTCGGCCTGTCGGTCTACGGTCCTGCCGGCACCGGCGTGAGCGACCAGCTGGCGGCGATGCCCTCCATCCACGTCGGCTGGGCCGCGGTGGTGAGCTTCGGCATCGTGGCGGCGAGCACCAGCAAGTGGCGCTGGCTCGGCCTGTCGCACCTGGTGCTCACGATGCTCGCGGTGAGCGCCACCGGCAACCACTGGTGGCTCGACGGAGTGGTCGCCATCGGGTTGCTCCTGCTGTCGCTGCGCATCGACACGCTCGTGCGTCGCCGCTTGGCGCGCCGGCGGGCCACACCGACCGCGCCCTCGGACGACGAACACGGCGACGTCCACGTTGAGTCGCTCGCAGGGGGCGTGCGAGAGTCCTGGCCGTCATGATGCCGAACCACGAGAGGCGAACACGATGAGCGGAACCGGCACAACACCCATCGACCGCGATGCGCTGCGCGAGAAGTACCGCGCCGAGCGCGACAAGCGGGTCAGGCCCGACGGCAACGACCAGTACATCGAACCCACGGGGCGCTTCGCCCACTTCCTCGACGACCCCTACGTGCCCCGGGTCGAGCGTGCCCCGGTGCACACGGAGGTCACCTTCGCGTTCATCGGCGGGGGCTTCGCCGGGCTGGTCACCGGCGCGCGGCTGCATGAGGCAGGCATCGACGACGTGATGCTCATCGAGGGCGGCGGCGACGTGGGGGGAGCCTGGTACTGGAACCGCTACCCGGGGGCCATGTGCGACACGGCGGCGAT
>PMCN01000155.1 GCA_003154135.1 Acidimicrobiaceae bacterium | reverse complement strand
CACCTGCCCACCACGCACCCGGCGATGAGCCGCGACGCCGACGCCCTCAACTACAAGGTCGTCTACAAGGGTGACCCGCGTTGGAACATCCACACGATGCCGCCGCGCGACCACAGCACGTTCAGCGTGTTCGGCTACTTCTGGCCCACGTTCGCGTTCGACGTGTTCCCGGGCGGCTTCGCCGTCGAGCGGTGGCTGCCGCGCGGTCACACGCACAGCGACCTCATCTTCGAGTACTTCTTCGCCGANNCGCATGTGCGAGCACGTGCAGCGCAACCTCGACGCCGGCCACTACAGCCTCGGCGTGCTGAGCCCCAAGTGGGAGTACCCGCTCGGTGTGTTCCACGGCATGATCCGCGACGCCGTCGGCCCCATCGACTGACCCCCCGACCCCGCATCGTGCAATCCACCGCGAGGTTCCTGTGGCAGCGGCTCGAGCCCTACCACGGCATGATCTACTTCGTTCCCGAGGCCGACGAGCAGTACACGGCGCTCGGACTCGACCCGGGGATGATGGGCTACTTCGGCTCGCGCGTCGCCGCGATGGGTCCGGTGGAGGCAGAAGTGGTCGTGGCCACCTTCTACAACTTCGAGCCGTCGCGCATCCTGGGCGTCGTGCCTGCCGTGTGGCAGCGCACCACCGCGCCGGCGCTGTGGCAGGCGCGCCTGCGAGCGGTCGATGCTGCGTTGGGGCGGCTCTTCGCCGACCGCCTGCGCGGTGACGACATCCGTCTCGCCGTCGCTCTGCTCGAGCGGGCCGTCACGGTCTGCCGCCCGGAGGGTCGGCCGCTCTTCGCCGGTCACCTCGCGCAGCAGTGGCCCGACGAACCCCACTTGGCACTGTGGTTCGGCATCACCCTGCTACGCGAGTTCCGCGGCGACGGGCACATCGCCGCGCTCACTGCCGAAGGCGTGTCTGGCATCGAGGCGCTCGTGCTGCACGGCGCCACCGGGGCGGTGCCACCCGCCGTGCTGCGCACCACTCGTGGCTGGAGCAGTGATGCATGGGCCTCGGCGGTGCACGGACTGCAGGCGCGTGGCTGGCTCGCGCTCGACGGCACGCTGACGGCCACGGGGCAGGCCCACCGCGACTGGGTCGAGCGCCGCACCGACGAACTGGCGGCAGCGCCGTGGGCGCAGCTCACCGACGACGAGGCCATCTGGTTGGCCGCGTTGGGCAAGGACCTGAGCACCACCATCGTGGCCGCGGGCACGTTCCCGCAGCGCTGATCTCGCCGATCCGACGTGGTGGTCGCAACGCAACCGTAACAATGGTAATGTCGCCGTCATGTTCGGTTCGAGACGGCGTTCAAGGGGTGTCGCCGCCGCAGCAATAGCTCTGACCAGCCTCTTCGCGTCGGCCCCGGGTGCAGTCGCATCCGGCGCCACCGATCAGCAGCACGAGGTGCAGCGGCTGGCGGCCGAGCTCGTGTCACTGAACGACCGCATCGCGATCATCGACGAGCAGTACGGCGCCGCGCAGGATCAACAGGTCGCCGTCGCCGCGCAGATCGACGACGTGTCGGCCAAGGTGGCCGTCGAGCAGAGCCAGCTCGACGCGCTCGAGGTGACCATGACGTCGATCGCCGTCGATCGCTTCGTGGGCCACAACACCTTCGGGCTCAGCCCGCTGTTCTCTTCGGCAGTGACGTTCAGCCAGGGCCAGCAGTTCGATGCGCTGTCGTCGGTGGCGTACGACACGGGCGCCGGCACCGCCGACGACGTGAAGGTGCTCGTCACCCGGCTGGAGGCCGATCAGGCAACGCTACGTCGCGACCAGAAGGCATCGGCCGACCTCATCGCATCGCTCGCTGCGGCCCGCACCCACGGCGAGCAACTGATCGCCGACTACACGAAGAAGGCGGCCGACGCACAGGCGAAGTACGGCGAGCTGGTGCAGCAGGAGGCCGACCGTCAGGCCGCGGTGGAAGCGCAGAAGGCCGCACAGGCCGCCGACGCGGCGCAGGCGGCTGCTGATCGGCTGGCGACGCGTACCACGGTCCCGCCGANNGTCACCGTGCCCACGACTGCACCGCGCACCACGATCCCGTCGGTCGGGCCGGCGACCACGCCACCCACCGTGCCTCGCACCACCGTGCCGCGGCCCGGCACGCCGCCCACCACGGCCCCGCCGACGACCAAACCGCCGACGACCAAACCGCCCACGACCGTCCCGCCAACGACCGTCCCGCCAACGACAAAGCCGCCGGTGGTCACCACGCCGCCACCGCCGGTCTCGGGCAAGGCCGCCATTGCCGTGGCCGCTGCGCGCAGCATGCTCGGCGTGCCGTACGTCGCGTTCGAGGCATCGCCGTCGCGGGGCTTCGACTGCTCGGGCCTCACCATGTGGGTCTGGGCGCAGGCGGGCGTGCACCTGCCGCACCAGTCGGGGCAGCAGTACGCCTCCAACCCGCACGTCGCCAAGGCCGATGCCCAGCCCGGCGATCTGGTGTTCTTCTACTCACCGATCCACCACGTGGGCATCTACATCGGCGGTGGGCTGATGATCGACGCACCGCACACGGGCGCCGTGGTGCGCATCGCCACCGTGAAGTGGGATCAAGTGGTCGGCGTGGCCCGACCGGGCTGAGCCTCCGCTCAACCGCCCCGACATCGACGGCTGAAGTGGCCATTATTCGGGTAAGCGGATGCCGTGCAGATAAGTCGAGCGTCAACGCCGAGTCGCCGCGCCGTCGGCCGGAGCATTGCCGCGGGCGTGCTTCTGGCCTTGGGGGCCGGATGCTCGTCGAGCAGTGTTCTGCCCACGACGACGGCGCCCGCCGACGTGATGCTCATCGGTGACTCGCTCGCCGAGGAGACCGCGCCGTACCTCGCCCTGCTGCTGCCGGGCCGCCACCTGGTCGCGGCGTACTTCGGCGGGACAGCACCGTGCGATTGGCTGACGCAACACAAACCGATCGCCGCCGGAAGCACCGTCGTCATCTCGTTCACCGGGAACTCCTTGACCCCATGCATGGCCGACGGTGCGGGCGCACATCTGGCAGGCCGAGCAATCGCCGATCGATACCGAACCGACGTCACCACGCTGATCGCACAGGCCGTTGCCGCTCGCGCCCATGTGTTGCTCGTAGGGCAGCCGGTGCACATCGACGTCCCGGGCGGCAATGACGTCGTCCGGGCGCTGAACGCGATGTACGCCACCATGGCCACACGGCCCGACGTCAAGTACGTCAACGCCGGCGCAGCAGTCGAGCACGCCGACGGCTCGTTCGCACACACCCTGCCGTGCCTCGTCGGCGAGTCGGAGTGCGGACGATCGGGGAGCAACGTGGTCCGCAACGACGACGGACTCCACTTCTGCCCTGGCGGCCCCGCTCACGGCGCCTGTTCGGGATACGCCTCCGGCGCCTTCCGCTTCGCGAGCGCCATAGTGAACGCTATCGACGGCGTCTGACCGGCCCGATCCCAACCATGCCGTCCGGCTCCAGACGGCAGGTACGTGCGGGTCGTCAGCTACGGGCACTGTGCTCCGCCGACGAACGAACACGATCGCGCCGGCCGAAAGGAGCGCAGCGCCGACGACGAGCCATGGCCACGGACTCCACTCGTCGGTGCATGACGTGCCTCCCGACATGGCCGTGCACACCGTCCCAGGCCCCTGGCGGTTGAGGTATGCGGAGCGTCGGTCACCACCGCAGAGTGCCCGACGGCACGACGGTTGTCCACCACCCAGAACGGCAGAGAGGGGCTATCGGCTCTGTCCGTGCCACAGCGTCGCGTCCGACTTGGGTGGCCGGAAGTCGTCCGGCCACACCGTCGCCTGGTCGTAGGTCGCGCCTTTCATGGACACACCATCCATACGCGCACGACGAAGCTCCGCTCCGACAAGGAAGGCCCCATCGAGACACGCGTTCCGGAGGTCAGCGCCGTCCAAGCGCGCACCCGTGAGGAAGCAGGCGAAGAGGTTCGCTCCGGACAGATCCACCTCACGCAGATCGGCCTCGGTGAGATCCGCCCGATCCAAGTCCGCGCCGACGAAGGTCTTTCCACGCAAGTCCATCGCCACCAAGCGGCAACGACTGAGATCTCGACCATTCAGGTTGGCAAGCCCCGCGACCTCTGCCCGAACCCGCCGGTCTCTCTTCCGCCAGACAATGACCACCCACGCAGAATGCCCTATGCAGTCGTCGCTGTCGAGCGCCCTATCGGCAGATCTGCGTGACTTCGGGTTGGCCGCTCAGGCGCCGGCGGCTTTGCGATGGATGGGTCCGAGCTACCCGCTGTACGGGGGCGGCGGCGCCATGCTGTCGAGGAGCGTGTGGAACTCACCACTCTCGCGGGTTCCGATTGCGACGGTGAAGAGGCCGTTGGTGAGCCCTGTGCAATCGAGATCGCTCTGGAACCAGATGTCCACGTCCGACCGTCCGGGCACAGCGAACGCCAGCACCGTGTAACGGTTGTCACCGAAATGTGCTCCACAGGACTCCGTTTGACCGACAAGCGGCACGATGGCGCGGGCAGCGGCCGCCAGTTGGTCTGTCTGCGAGCGGGTGAGCGCCTTCGAGGCGTACAGCGTCCCGACGCCGTCTGGCGATACTGCGTTCGTGTAGCGGCACACCAGTGCCGCCGAAGGTGTTCCGGGCACCAACTGCTCGGCAAGGCCGTGCGTGTCCGGATTGTCGATGAACGCTCCGACCGCCACCAAGGTGCCGTGGTGTGCCAGTGGCACCGAGGCAGGGCACCCGGTGCTCACCTCGACTCGTAGTGGCTGCGAGCCGAGAGCCGCTGCTGCACTCGTCGAGGTTGTGCCGACCGGACTCGATGACGATGCGGCCGTGGACGACGCCGACGAGGAGCACGAGCCGGACACCGCCGCCAACATCAGGGCCGTGACGCTTGCCCGCACCCGACCACTCTTCGCCTTGCGCAGCGGTGCGACGTCCATCCGGCGCATAGTGCCCGAAGTGGCAACCGCTGTCCAGCACGCAGATCGGCAGTTAGGTCTCGCCGCCCACCACACCCGCTCGCGCCTCGTCTGGCGTCGGGTAGTGGTGCCGGAGATTGCCCGTCAGGGATGGTCTTTCCCGGTCGGGTTCAGCATGGTCACGGTCGGCATGATCGCTCGGGCCATCGAGACGACCGAAGTCGCGCTGGTACTCGTGTGAAGAACAAGGATCTCGACGGAGGTGCCATCCACGCCGCAGTCGAGCTGGTCCACGGATGCTGACGGAACCAAGGCGCAGTCGATCGTGCCGTCAGTGATCCGGCTGGCTCGCAGATCGCCGGTTGCACGGCTGGCGTTCACGCGTGACACGAGCTGGTCCAGATAGGGACCACCGCTGGCACCGAGCGACTCGGTGATGGTCACGTCCGTACCGATGAAGGCGGTAGCCATGCCGTTGAAGTAGATCGACGGGTTGGGTCCCACTGCTGGTCTCGGGTCAACGATCGCAACGCGCACGCCGTTGACTTTGGCTGCAGATTCGACCGCGGCGACGAGGTCATCCCAGGTTTTCATCTCGGTCGCACCCATCAGCGGGTTCGCGTTCAGCGACACCTCAACTGAACCCGGCATGGACCCCTCCGAAACCAGGGTCTCATCCACCGAGGTCGGCACCGTGCCAGCGCTGGTCGGGCTTGGTGCAGATGGCGAGCTGGCTCGACCGGGTTGGCCACACGCCGCGAGAACGATCAGCGCACCGCACGTCGCGATACTGAGTCTCGACCCCGTCATGCCCATCTGACGACCGCGACAGGCGACGGGTTCCACCGGCGCAGAATGCCCTGATGGTTCTCTT
>PMCN01000182.1 GCA_003154135.1 Acidimicrobiaceae bacterium | reverse complement strand
GACGACAAGGGCAACGACTTCTTCGACCTCGTCGACAAGCCCTTCGGCGGCACCCCGGTGCAGCTGCGCTGACCTGACGTGACGTGACGTGACGTGACGTGACGTGACGTGACGTGACGTGACCCTGAGGGTGAGCGTCAGACGCCGCAGTCGGCCTCGGCCTTCTTGCGCAGCTTCACGTACGACGGTTCCTGCACGCCGAGGCGGGCGTAGATGATCTGGGCATCGGTGCCCGAGCCCACGACCGCCTTCGCCACGCAGGCGGCGTCGGTGGCACTGAGCCCCTCGCCGGTGAACACCTCGGTGAGCCGCTTCTCGAAGCGTGCATGGTCGACGGTGAACACCTGGTCGGCCTGCGCCACCTTGGTGTTGACGTTGTCGGTGAAACCGCAGCGCGCCCGGTTCTTCGGCACGGTGAGATCGACGAGGTAGTTGACGACGATGTCGTCGACGCACTCGCTGTGCAGGAACGCCGTATGACCCGCGCCCTGCCACCGCACCGACACCGCGTCGCCGAGCGCCTGCGCCATCTCGGGGGCGAGGAACCCGGGCGTCGCCGGGTCGCCATCGGTGCCGATGACCACGGCGGGGTTGGCGAGGTCGACCTTGGTGATGGGCGGCAGCGGCTCCGCCGTCTCGGGCCAACCGCGACAATCGCTCACCGCGTACTGACCGGTGCGCCCGGCGAAGTCGGCGCAGTAGATGGCGACGTTGGCCTCGGTGAGGTTGTCGTACGAGTTCTCGCGGCGCGGGTAGCCGGCCTCGAGGAAGCTGCCGAGCGCGGCGAGCGTGCTCGCATCGCCCTTGGCCGCGTCGGACAGGCCGAGCGCGAGAGGGGCCCACAGGTCGGTGTTGTACATCGCCGAGGTGATGATGCCGTCGACCTGGCTGGCGGTGACACGCGGGTCCCAGTCGTCGAAGTAGTCGGTGTGGTCGCCGGCGACCGAGCTGTAGAGGTTCTCGAGCAGATCGGTGCTGCGTGGCCCCGCCGGACACAGATGCGTGGAGTCGCACAGCTGGAGGAACACGTCGACCGTGCCGGCGAAGTCCTGCGCACCGTAGAACGGCGTGCCGAACGAGCCCGCCGCGGTGCCGTCGACGTTGTACTCGCCGGCCGTGGGGTCGACGCTGCCGTCGAGCACCACCGCGCGCACGCTGGTCGGGAAGAGGTCGGCGTACACCGCGCCGAGTGCGGTGCCGTAGCTGAACCCGAGGTACGTGAGCTTGCTGTCGCCGATGGCCTTGCGGATCTGCTCGAGGTCGCGCGCCGCGTTCTCGGTGCCCACGTACGGCAACAGGTACCCGCTGTGCTGCACGCACGTGCGCAGCACCACCTGGAACGACCGCTTCAGATCGCCGCAGTCGACGGCGGTCGAACGGCCCACGCCACGCGGGTCGAAGCCGACGAGGTCGAACCGTTCGAGCAGCGAGGCGGGGAACGACGAGGCGTAGCTCCAGGCGAGGTCGACACCGGAACCGCCGGGGCCACCGGGGTTGAGCACCAGTGAGCCGATGCGGGACGACGGCGACGCGGCGGGCAGACGGGTGAGCGCGATGGAGAGCATGCGGCTGTCGGCGGGCCGCCGGTAGTCGAGCGGCACCTTGATCGTGCCGCACTGCCACGGCGCCGGCTGGTGGTCGCAGGCGCCCCACGCCACAGCTGCGATGTCGGGCAGGGTGGTCACTGCGGCGAGCGTGTCGCCCCGCTCGTACGGCTTGGGCAGCGACACGCTGCGCTGCGTGGCGACGCCGGGGTCGCCCGAGCAGGCAGCAACGAGCAGCGCGACCATCGTTGCCGCGAGCCACCGGTTGCGTCGGAACCTTCCCGTCATCCCGTACCGAGGCTAGGCGGCCGAAGCCCGGGGACGGCGCCGGGGCGGCTCAGAGTTCGCCGGCCAGTTCGCCGGCCAGTTCGCCGAGACGCAGTTCCCCGTCGCGGGTCTGACCGCCCCGCGCCATGAACGCGGCGAGCGCGGCGATCGTGGCCGGGTGACCCAGCGTCTCGTTGAACGCGCCGGACTCGGCCAGCAGGTCGGCCTCGACGCCCTTCTCGCTGCGCAGCACGGCGGCCTTTGCAGCGGCCACCGCATGCGGTGGGAACGTGGCGATGCGGCCGGCGATGCGGTGCACGAACGGCCACAGCTCGTCGGCAGGCAGGGCACGGTTGACCCAACCCCACTGCTCGGCGAGCGCGGCCGGGATGTCGTCGCAGCCGAGCACCACCTCGAGCGCGCGCGACCGTCCCAGCAGGCGCCCCAGGCGAACGGTGCCACTTCCGCCGGGGAGGATGCCCAGCGCCACTTCGGGCTGGTTGAACACGGCGCGATCGAGCGCGGCGAACCGCATGTCGCAGCTGAGCGCGAGCTCGCTGCCACCGCCGCCGACGCGGCCCTCGATGACGGCGATGGTGGCCTTCGGCATCGTGCGGAACGCCTCGCACATCAGGTGGAAGTCGTTGAGTGCCGTGGGCATGCCTGCGTCGGTGGGCAGGTGCTGGATGAGCGCGACGTCGAAGTGGCTGATGAAGAAGTCGGGGTCGGCCGATCGCAGCACCACCACGCGCACCTCCGGATCGGCGGCGAGGCGCTGCGCCATCTGCGCCATGCCGAGGTAGAGCCCGAGGTCGAACAGGTTGATCGGCGGGTTGTCGATGGTGACGGTGGCGACACCGTCGACGAAGTGGAGGTGGAGCGGCTCGGTCACAGCCATTCCGAGAGAACCGACTGCGTGCGGGCCACTTCCTCGGGATCGCTCGTGAACACGCCGGCGTTGAAGTCGGTGACGCCGATGGCGGCCAGCTCGGCCACCTGGTCGCGCACCTCGGCCTCCGTGCCGACGATGGCCAGCCCGCCGGGACCGTCGACGCCCTCGCGGTTCATCATCGTCTTGTAGCTGGGCAGCGAGTCGTACACGGCGAACACCTGTGCCGCTCGTTTGCGGGCCGCGTCGACGTCGTCGGTGACGGCGATCGGCAGCGCGCACACCACCCGCGGGTCAGGGCGTCCGGCGTCGGCCGCGGCCTGGCGAAGCGTGGGGATGGTGAGGTCGCGCAAGGTCTTCGGCCCGACGCACCAGGTGGACGTGCCGTCGGCCATCGTGCCCGTGATGCGCAGCATCTGCGGGCCGAGCGCGGCAACCACCACCGATGGGCGGCTGCTGCCCAGGGCGGCGAGTGCGCCCTGCACGCGGAACTCCTCGCCCTCGAACTTCACGGGCTTGCCCTCGAGCAGCGGCATGAGCACCGACAGGTACTCGCGCAGGTGACGAACCGGCTTCGCGTACGACAGACCCCACATGCTCTCGACGACCACCTGGTGCGAGAGCCCGATGCCGAGGCACAGCCCGCCGTCGCCGCGACTGTTGATGGCGGCAACGGTGCTGAGGGCCTGCTGCGCCATCACCCACGGATGCCGCGGGTAGGTGGGCACGACTGCGGTGCCGAGCTCGATGCCCGGCACCTCGCGGCCCACGATGGCGAGCGCGGTGAGCGCGTCGTGGCCGAAGATCTGTGACGACCAGAAGGTGTGCGCCCCGGCGTCCTTCGCGGCCCGCGCCTCGTTGACGATGTCGTCGATGGTGCCACCGTTGATGGCGTCGCTCATGGTTCCGATGTGCATGACGGATGACCGTACACGGAAGCGTCCGCGGGTCCGTCAGCCTCCGGACGGGACGAGTCAGGCGAGGGTGACGAGCTCGAGCCAGTCGTCGTCGAAGTAGTCGACCTGACCGTCGGGCATCAGCAGCACCTTGGTGGGCGACAGCCGTTCGACGAACTCGGTGTCGTGGCTGACGAACACGACGCTGCCTTTCCAGTCGCTGAGCGCGTTGGCCACGGCTTCACGGCTGGGCGGGTCGAGGTTGTTGGTGGGCTCGTCGAGCAGCAGCAGGTTGTTGCGTCCCACCATCAGCATCGCCAGCGCGAGCTTGGTCTTCTCGCCACCCGACAGTGTGCCGCTCTGCTGGTTCACCTTGTCGCCGCTGAGGCCCATCATGCCCAGCAGCGCGCGCAACTGGGTCTCGGTGTAGATGAGCCCCGGCGGCACCTCGGCACGGATGTTGTCGAGCAACGTCTGGTCGGTGCGCAGGTTGTCGTGCTCCTGCGCGTAGTACCCCACCGAGACGTGGTGGCCGAACGCGAAGTCACCCAGGTTCGCGGTGCTCTCGCCGGCGAGGATGCGCAGCAGGCTGGTCTTGCCGGCGCCGTTGAGGCCCAGCACCAGCAGGCGCTCGCCACGACCGAGGTCGAAGTTGACGTCCTCGAACACCGGTGGCCCGCCGTACGCCTTCGACAGCTTCGTGGCGGTGAGCACCGTGCCACCGCACGACGGCGGATCGGGGAACCGCACGCGCATCGATCGGTCGCCGGGACCGACCTCGACGCGCTGCGACTCGAGCCGGGCGATCTGCTTCTCCTTGCTGTGCGCCATCGCGGCCTTGGTGGCCTTGGCGCCGAAGCGGTCGACCACGGCCTGCAGGCGAGCGATCTCCTTGGTCTGCAGCATCGCCACCTTGGTGAGCCGCTCCTCGTCCTTGGCCCGCGCGGTCTTGTACTGGCTGTAGGTGCCCTTGT
>PMCN01000084.1 GCA_003154135.1 Acidimicrobiaceae bacterium | reverse complement strand
CGACCACCGGCACGACCACCACGCCGAGCAGCGTTCCCACCGGCGCGGAGATCAGCGATGCATCGAGCGTGTGGTTCGACGACCCGCGCATCGGCTTCACCGTCGTGGGTGACGGCGTGAGCAACAGCGAGGTGTACGGGACCGCCGACGGCGGAGCCACCTGGCAGTCGGTGGGCACCATCGAGGGCGCGCCATATGGAGGACGACTTACGTTCGCCGACATCTCCAACGGCTGGCTGGCATCGGAGAGCGGCTTCTGGTCCACCCACGACGGAGGCCACACGTGGAAGCCGATCACAGCACCGCTGTGGGCGACCGACGGTGGGCCGAGTCCAGTGGTTGCGGATCACGGCAGGGTGTACGCGGCCGGCGGTGACGGCGTGCCAGAAGCCTTCACTGTCTACTCCTCGCCGGTCAACGTCGATCAGTTCACCCCGACAGGCATCACGTTCCAAGGCGGAGCCGGTCCAGTGTCCACCTTCTCAATCGCGGCCGCCGACGGGAACCTGTGGGCGATCTACAACGACCGGGTGTTCGGCGGGCTCGGCCGGCTGATCCAGGGCAAGGTCGATACGCAGACGAAGCCGCCGGCATGGGACCAGGGCGGGTCGATGAGCATCACCGTGGCCCGCGACGGCGGGCCGATCTACACGAGCAGCCTCACCGGCATCTGGGGCGGCGACTCGATGGCCAACGTGGCCGCGGTGTCCACCGACGGCGGCACGACGTTCAGCGACGTCACCCTGCCGGCCAACGCCCACGGCACCGACCATCCCGACAACGTGGAGCTCACGGCCATCGACGCGAACACGGTCGGCGTGGCACTTGCGGCGGCCGACGGTTCGTCGACCACGCTCCACCGCTCCACCGACCACGGCACGACGTGGACGCAGGTGAGCACCCTGACGGGTTGGCTGTCGGGCCTGCGCTACGTCGACGCAAGCACCGTGATCGCCACGCTGTCGAACCGCGACGGGTCCAGCCGCCAGGCCGTGCGCAGCGACGACGGTGGCGTCACGTGGACGCCGCTCCTCGTACCGGCGCCCCTCGCTCCTCCGACGACGACCACCACCGTGCCGGTGCAGCCCACCGTCGACAACATCAGCCAGGTGCAGTTCATCGACGCCACCCATGGCTGGATGCTTGCCGAGTCGAACGGTTCGGCCGACGCGGTGGTCTCCCGCACCGACGACGGCCGCAGCTGGGCCACCGTCACCACCACGCCCGGCGGTGTGGACCAGATGACCTTTGCCGACATGACCAACGGGTGGGTGTCGGGATCCGCCGGCATGTGGTCCACCCACGACGGTGGCGCCACGTGGACGCACCTGCAGCTCGGCGATCCAGGTCTGTCACCGTACGGCCCATGGATCGCGGACGGTTTCGCCTACGTCCTCGTCGGCCATGCGGCGACGGACGGCGGGTACGCCTTCGACCTCTACCGCTCACCGGTGGGTGACGACTCGTTCACCGCCACTGGGCTCACCTGGAGCAAGGGT
This sequence comes from Acidimicrobiaceae bacterium, assembly GCA_003154135.1. Lineage (GTDB taxonomy): Bacteria > Actinomycetota > Acidimicrobiia > Acidimicrobiales > Ilumatobacteraceae > UBA668. The sequence continues at coordinate 6,160 of PMCN01000084.1, read as the reverse complement.
GCCGGCGGCAACGACGTCGAGGCGTCGATCGCGACGCAGGCGAAGAACGTGTTCGTCGCCTACAACGACCGCGGCGGCAGCACCAGCCGACTCGTCGCCGGCACCGCCGAGCAGCGGTGGACCACGCCCGTCACGGGCAAGGGCGGCAACATCAGCATCACCGCCGACGGCGACGCCGTGTACGTGGCGAGCGCGACCGACACGTGGGCACCGACAGGGCAGCCGACGCTGGTCGTCGCGTACTCCACCGACGCCGGCAAGTCCTTCAGCACGATGCGACTGCCGAAACAGAAGAACGGCACGCCGTACCGGCAGTACGACATCGGCCCGTTCGCGGCGACGGGTGGCAACACCCTCCTCATCGGCCTCACCGACGACGCCGGCGTGGTGCACCTGTACCGCACCACCGACCACGGTGGCAGCTGGACCAAGCTGCCCGCACTGCCCGACCCCGCCGTGCGGCTCGCCGTGAGCAACGGCATCGTCACTGCGGTCCTGAACACCGACACGGTGCACGCCGCATGGGTGAGCACCGACGCCGGTTCGACGTGGACCCGGGTGTTCGGCTGACAGGCCAGGCGAGTCCTACGCGAGCAGGCGGTAGCCGATGCCCCGCGCAGTCACGATGAGCTTGGGCTCGTCGGGCTGGTCCTCGATCTTCACCCGCAGGCGACGCACGTGTGCATCGACGAGGCGGCTGTCGCCGAGGTACTCGTAGCCCCACACCCGCTCGAGCAACTGATCGCGTGAGAGCACCATGTTGGCGTGGTCGGCGAACTCGCACAGCAGGCGGTACTCGGTCTTGGTGAGGTTGAGCTCGACACCTGCCTTCAGCGCCACACCCTGGTCGCGCCGCAGCTCGACGTCGCCGAAGCGCGCGGCCGACGACGACACCGCAGATGCCTCGTGCAGGTGCACCCGCCGCAGCGCTGCCCGGATGCGGGCGGCGAGCTCCTTGGGCACGACCGGCTTGGTGACGTAGTCGTCGGCACCTGCCTCGAGCCCGGCGACGAGGTCGTAGGTGTCGGTCTGGGCGGTGACGATGATGATGGGCACGATGCTGTTGCTGCGCATCTGCCGGCACACGTCGAAGCCGGAGAGATCGGGTAGGCGCAGATCGAGCAGCACGAGGTCGGGCTCGCGTTCGGCGAAGAGGGTGAGGCCGGTGCGACCGTCGGGTGCCTCACGCACCTCGTACCCCTCGTCCTCCAACGCCAGCGTGAGGGCGACCCGGATCGCGTCGTCGTCCTCGATGAAGAGCAGGGAGTTCACGGCCCCCACTCTGTCATGCGCGCGCACAAGAGCCGGCTGACCGCATTCTGTTACAGAAATCGCACACAGCCAGCGTGGTCCCGTCACAAACGACAGGCAGTGTTGGCACTGTTCACGCTGCCCCGGTGGGGTACCTTCCTCCCCCTGGTGCTCCACCGGCAGCGTGGAACCAATTCAAGCGGTACAGCACGTCAAGCGGTACAGCAAGTACAGCGGTTCACGAGCGGGCACGTCCGGGCGATTCGTCGCCACAACCCACCACCACACGGAGGTTGCGACATGTTGGCTCCCGCCCTCACTGCACACACCGATCTGCACCGGCATCACGTGGCCGTTTCGGTCGCCGGACCGCTGGCAACCGACGACCATGCTGCTGCGCTGCTCACCGCATGCCTGCCGCTGCCGCGCACCTACGGGTTGCTCGTCAACCTCAGCGCGGTCACCTTCGTCACCGACGCCGGCCTGCGCGGTCTGCGCGAACTGGCCGCCGAGGCCACGATCACCGGTCACCAGGTGGCGTTCGTGTGCAGCGAGCTGATGCTGCGCGCCGAGCTGGTGCTGGCCGACCTCGACATGCTCGCACCGGTGCTGGAGGCCGAGGAGCAGGCCTTCGCGCTCGTCGGCTACGCAGCCTGACCCGCGCTCGTTGCGGCTCCCGATCGCGGGGTGCCCCGCTCATCGGCCACACTGGTGCCGATGAGCGAGCCACGCCGACGACGAACGCTGCGCCTGCGCACGCGCGTCACCCTCTTCTTCTCGCTCACCGGCCTGGTGGCGAGCATGGGGCTGGCCGTGGTGACGTTCGCCGTCGCCCGCTCGTTCCTCATCGACCAGCGCATGCAGGTGGCCCGCACGCAGACTTACGCCAACGCGAAGACCGTGCGCGACCAACTGCTCGCCGAGCAGCAGATCGACCCGTTGCGCGACCTGCGCACGGAGGGAGGCGGATTCGCCACCATCGTGCAGGGCGATCGCATCCAGAACTCCGACGTGCGCCACCCGATCAAGGACATCCCCCTCGAGTTGCGCACCGCCGTCGGGCAGGGCGCCAGCGGGCAACAACGCTTCGAGCTCGGCGGTGAACCGTTCGTCGCGGTCGGCATCAACATCCCCTCGGTGAGCGCGCAGTACTTCGAGGTGTTCCCGTTGCAGAGCACGGAACGCAACCTGCGCGCGATCGCCACTGCACTGCTCGTCGGTGCGGGGGCCACCGTGCTGCTCGCCGGAATCCTCGGCTGGTGGACGAGCCGCCGCCTGCTGCGCCCGCTGTCGCGCGTGGCCACGGCCGCAGGCGAGATCGCGTCGGGTGGTCTCGATGCGCGCATGTCGCCCGAGAGCGACCCCGACCTCGCGCGCCTCGCCAACTCGTTCAACGACATGGCCGACGCCGTGCAAGCCCGCATCGAGCGCGAGGCACGCTTCGCAAGCGACGTGAGCCACGAGCTGCGGTCGCCCATCACCGCACTCACTGCCGCCGTGGAGGTGCTCGACGGTCGCCGCGCCGACCTGCCCGATCGCAGCCAGCAGGCCCTCGACGTGGTGGTCAGCCAGGTGCGCCGCTTCGATCACATGGTGATGGACCTCCTCGAGCTGTCGCGAATCGACGCCGGTTCCACCGAACTGCACCGCGAGGAGGTCGACCCTCGCGAGCTGCTCGGCCGCATCGCCCAGCGCTACGGCTTCGGCGACGTGCCCATCGAGGTCGACCCGCGGCTCCCCGGTCTCGTGCGCCTCGACAAGCTCCGCTTCGAACGCATCGTCGCCAACCTGCTCGAGAACGCCCGCGAGCACGGCGGCGGCCCGGTGCGCGTGGTGCTCGCAGTGCAGGGCCGCAACACGATGGTGCTCACCGTCGACGACGCCGGACCCGGCGTGGCCCGCGGCGAGCGCTCGCGCATCTTCGAGCGGTTCGCGCGGGGCAGCGCCGCCCGCCATCGCGTGGGCACCGGCCTCGGCCTGTCGCTCGTGGCCGAACACGCGCACGCGCACGGCGGCGAGGCCTGGGTCGACGATCGCCCGGGCGGCGGCGCCCGCTTCAGAGTCAGCTTCCCGGAGGCCTTCTGATGCGCACCCGTCTCGTGCTCCTCGCCGCGTTCGTGGCAGTCGTCCCCGTCGCGTGCACCGTGGTGGGCGACGGCAAGGTGGCCCGCATCAACCCGCCGGCGGGCCTCGACGACACGCTGCCGCCCAGCACCACGTCGTCGACCACCACCACCGAGCTGATCAGCACCACCAGCGCACTCGTGCCCACCACGGTCGTGCAGACCGAACCGGTGCGCCTGTACTTCATCGCCAGCGGCCAGCTCACGTACGTGGCCACCCCCCTGCCCGCACCCGCCGCGCTGGGCCAGATCGTGGCCGCGCTGCAGGACGGCCCACCGGCGGGCGACCTCGGCCGTGGGCTGCGCAGCGCTGTGCCACCCGCCAGGGTGGCCGAGATCAAGGTCACCAGCAACAACTCGGGTGTGGCGCTGGTCGAGCTGCCGCCGGGGTTCTTCGACACCATCTCGCTGTCCGACCAACGGCTCGTCACCGCGCAGCTGGTGCTCACGCTCACCGACAGCCGCGGCATCGGGCAGGTGCAGTTCAACATCGCCGTCCCCAAGCCCAACGGAGAGGTGGCGCCGCCCGGCCAGCTCCTCGCGCGCGCCGACTTCCTGTCGCTGCTCGAATCGTCGTCGACGCCCACCACCTCCACCCTCACCTCCACGACGACGACGACCTCGACCACCGGGGGGTGATCCGGCCGCTCGATCGGCCCGCATCCGGCGCCGATAGCGTGGCGGGTCTCATGCGCAGCGGATTCGTCACCCTCGTCGGCCGGCCCAACGTCGGCAAGAGCACGTTGGTGAACGCCATGTGCGGCCGCAAGGTGAGCATCGTGAGCGACAAGCCGCAGACCACGCGCACGCGCGTGCGTGGCATCCTCACCACACCCGAGGCGCAACTCGTCTTCGTCGACACGCCCGGGCTGCACAAGCCCGTCACCGCACTCGGCGAGCGGGTCAACGCGACCGCACTCGACAGCGTCAACGACGTCGACGTCGTCTGCCTCGTCATCGATGCCACCAAGCCCTTCGGCAGCGGCGATCAGTGGGTGGCCGGCCACCTCGATCTGCCCCACGCGCTGGTCATCGTCAACAAGATCGACGCGGTGAAACCACAGGCAGTCATGTCGCAGCTCGTGCAGGCCGGCAAGCTCGGCGCCGCCGACTACTTCCCCGTGTCGGCCAAGAGCGGCAAGGGCATCCCCGAGCTCGTCGCTCACCTCACATCGCTCATGCCCGAAGGCCCGCTGTACTTCCCCGACGACACGGTGAGCGACCAGCCCGAAGAGCTGTGGGTGGCCGAGTTGGTGCGCGAGCAGCTGCTCGCCGTCACGCACGACGAGCTGCCCTACAGCATCGCCACACGAGTCACCGAGTGGGAGTGGCCGCGCATCCGGGTGGAGATCATCGTCGAGCGCGACAGCCAGAAGGGCATGGTGATCGGCAAGGGCGGCGCCGTGCTCAAGGAAGTGGGCAAGCTGGCCCGCGCGCAACTGCCCGAGGGCTGCTTCCTCGAACTGTTCGTCAAGGTCGACAAGGACTGGCAGCGCCGCCCCGACCGGGTGGAGCGCCTGGGCTACTGATGGCCACGCCTGCCGCCGAGGTGCACGTCGACGAGCCGTTGGTGCGAGCCCTGCTCGCCGAGCAACGCCCCGACCTCGCCGACCTGGCGGTTCGGGTGGTGGGCAACGGGTGGGACAACGCGGTCGTGCGCGTGGGCGACGAGTGGGTGGCGCGCCTCCCCCGACGCGAGATGAGCGCGCAGCTCGTGCTGCACGAACAGCAGTGGCTGCCGGTGCTCGCTCCCCTGTTGCCGTTGCCCGTGCCCGTGCCCGTCTTCGCCGGCGTCCCCAGCGCGCGCTTCCCGTGGCACTGGAGCATCTGCCGCTGGCTGCCCGGCCACACGGCGGCCGAGGCACCGCCGATCGACCAGCACGAGACCGCGCTGGCGCTGGCCGCATTCGTGCGGGCGTTGCACCGACCCGCCCCGGCCGACGCGCCGCGCAACCCGTACCGCGGCATCGCGCTCGCCGGGCGCGCCGCATCGGTCGATGGCCGCATCAGCGTGATGGACGACTTGCTCGACGTGCCGCGCACCACGCGAGCGTGGCGCGAGCTGTCGGCCACGCCTGCGTGGGACGGTCCTGCGCTGTGGCTGCACGGCGACCTGCACCCGTCGAACATGCTCACGGTCGACGGGCGCCTGTCGGCCGTGATCGACTTCGGCGACATCACCGCCGGTGACCCGGCCACCGATCTCGCGCTCGCCTGGATGATGTTCGACGCACCTCACCGCGCCCTGTTCCGCGACACGGCCGGCATCGACAGCGACACGTGGCACCGCGCGGCCGCGTGGGCGGTGAGCCTGTCGCTGGCCTACTTGAGCGGCGACGACGAGAGCTCGATGCCGGCCATCGGCCGCACCACGCTGGCCGCGGTGCTCGACGAGTTCGCCTGAGGCGAACAGGCCCGGTTCACACCTGGCTGGCGCGTCCCGCCCAGAACGGGGCGCGCAGCTCGCGCTTGAGCACCTTGCCGCTGCCGGTCTTGGGCAGCTCGTCGATGAACGTCACCGACCGCGGCACCTTGTAGCTGGCCAGGTGGTCGCGGGCGAACGCCATCACGCCCTCGGCGTCGAGTGAACCGCCCTCGCGCACGACGACCACGGCGTGCACGGTCTCGCCCCACTCGTCGCTCGGCGTGCCGAACACGGCCACCTCCAGCACGTCGGCATGGTGCTCGAGCGCAGCCTCGATCTCGGCCGGGTAGATGTTCATGCCACCGGAGATGATCATGTCCTTCTTGCGGTCGCAGATGTAGATGTAGCCCTCGTCGTCGCG
>PMCN01000253.1 GCA_003154135.1 Acidimicrobiaceae bacterium | reverse complement strand
TGCGCAAGGCGATGGGCAAGAAGAGCCGCGAGGTGATGGCGCAGGAACGCAACGCCTTCGAGGCCGGCTGCGAGCGCATGAACTACGGGCGCACGCTCGGCGTCCAGCTCTTCGACGTCATCGCCAGGTTCGCCGACTACGCCTTCAACAAGAGCCACACGTTCGGCTACGGCCTGGTCACCTACCAGACTGCGTACCTCAAGGCGCACTACCCGGTCGAGTACATGGCGTGTCTGCTCACCAGCGTGAAGAGCAACCTCGACAAGGCGGCCGTCTACCTCAGCGACGCGCGCGCCAACGGTCTCAAGGTGCTCACGCCCGACATCAACCGCAGCATCACCGACTTCGCCGCGCTCACCGCCCACGAGGTGCCTGCCGACGTCGAGCTGCCGCACGGCAGCCCCGGCGCCATCACCTTCGGCCTGTCGGCCATCCGCAACGTGGGGGAGGGCCTGGTCGACCTGCTGCTGCGCGAGCGCGACGAGAACGGCCCCTACGACTCGTTCCACGACTTCGCCGAACGGGTGCCCGAGCCCGTGCTCAACAAGCGCACCGTCGAGTCGCTCATCAAGGCCGGTGCCTTCGATGCCCTCGGCCACCCGCGCAAGGGTCTGTTGATGGTGTTCGAGCAGATCATCGACACCACGCTCGTGCGCCGCCGCGAGCGCGACCAAGGTGTGATGAGCCTGTTCGGCGAGATCGACCAGAGCGGTGAGCCGGGCTTCGACGAGCGCGTTGCGATCCCGGCGATGGAGTTCGACAAGAGCGACCGGCTGAAGTTCGAGAAGGAGATGCTCGGCCTGTACGTGAGCGACCACCCACTGCTCGGCGTGGAGGCCGCGCTGCGCCGCAAGGTCGACTGCAGCATCAACGACGCGGCCGAACGCGAGGACGGCTCGATGGTGGTGCTCGGCGGGGTCATCACCAACCTGTCGCGCAAGTTCACCAAGAAGGGCGACCAGATGGCCGTCTTCGTGCTCGAAGACCTCGACGCCTCCATCGAGGTCACCGTGTTCCCGCGGGTGCTGATGGAGCAGGGCCACAAGCTGCTCGACGACGCCATCGTCACGGTCAAGGGCCGCATCGATCGCCGCGACGAGTCGCGCCTGGGCTTCATGGCGCAGGACGTGCAGATCATCGAGGGACTCGACACCGCCTCCGCGTCGCCCCTGCGCCTGCGGGTGCCGGCCACGTCGCTCAACGAGCTGAAGATCCACCAGATCCGCAAGATCCTGCGCGAGCACCCGGGAGATTCGGCGGTGTACCTGCACATCGGGCAGGGCAAGGTGCTGCGCCTGGCCGACGAGTTCTGCGTCGACCTCGACCGGGTGGTGGGCGAGCTGCGCATGGCCCTCGGCCACGATGCCGTCGTGCTGTAGAGAGTGCTGTAGAGAGTGTTGTAAAGAGTGTCGTAGAGGGGGCTGTCGCTCCCGGCGCAGCGATTCGCCGGAATTGGTGGCAGAATAGATGGCTCAGGTCAACCTCCACCCGCCGCGGGTGGGTTCGAATCGACAGGAGCTTCGGGCAATGGCACTCCAGGTGGAAACCAGGGACTGCGCGGCGCTCACCGACGGCGATCTCGATGAGATGGCGTCGATGGGGGGTGCCTTCGACATCGGTGCACTGTCGAAGGCCAAGGAAGATTGGGTGCTCAGCACCACCTGCCGCATCGAGGGCAAGCTTCACGGCTGCACCTTCGCCACGCTCGAGCGCATCGGTGGCACGCCGTGCGTCCTCCTCGGTCTCGTGAGCGTGAAGCGCACGTCCAAGCGCGACCAGGTCCTCAAGGGCCTGATGAACGAGTCGTACCACCGGGCGCTCATGGCGTTCCCCGACGAGGACGTCGTCATCGGCTCCCGCTTCGTCACTGCCGACGGCCTCGAGGGGTTCAAGCAGTTGCAGGAGATGATCCCTCGGCCCGGTCACCGCGCGGTCGGTGAGGAGCGCGCGTGGGGCCGTCGCCTCGCCCGTCGCTTCGGCGTCGACAGCACCTACGACGAGCAGCACTTCGTGGTCACCGCCAACGGCCAGAGCGGCTTTCTCGATCACGAGTCGCTGAAGCCCGAGAAGGTCAAGCCCGAGGTCGCCGAGCTGTTCGCCACCGTCAACCCGCGCAAGGGTGGGTCACTGGTTGTGCACGGTTGGGTGATGGCCGAAGACCTCGTCAAGCTGGGTGCGCGCTGAGCACTCCGCTCGAAGCGGTCATCCGCGCCCGGCGGATGACTCGTCGCTTCGCCACCGCTCCGCTGCCCGCGGCCCAGCTCGACCCGCTGCTCGATCTTGCTCGACGCGCGCCGTCGGCCGGCTACAGCCAGGGTGTGCACCTGCTGGTGCTGCGTGATGAGGCCCTCGTCCGCTTCTGGCGCACGACGGGTGCCGACGAGTGGTTCCACGAGGTGCAGGCCGGCGTGATGAGCGCACCCGTGGTGGTGCTGCCCCTCGCCGATCCGGTGGCGTACACGTCACGCTACGCCGAGGCCGACAAGGCCGGCCACGGGCTCGAGGTCGCCGAGAACTGGGACGTGCCGTTCTGGCTTACCGACACCGCGATGGTGGTGCAGAACCTCCTCCTGCTCGTCGAGGAGGCCGGGCTCGGCGCGCTCTACTTCGGCATCTTCCGCAACGCCCGAGCGGCGCTCGACGAACTGGGCGTGCCTGCCCACGTCGTGCAAGTGGGTGCAGTCGCGCTCGGCCATCGCGCCGACGACGACGTGCCGTCCGGCTCGGCGCGCACCCGCCCCCGGCGCACCACCGACGACGTCGTGCACCACGACCGCTGGTAACCCGATCGAACTTTGGCGCTGGGCCGGGCCAGAGGCCCGCCTCAGCGCCAAAGCTCGGTGGAGTGGCGCACGTGGAGCCTCCGAGGCGAGGCTCGGCAGGGTGGCGCGTTAGCGTTCCCGGCATGGCGAATCAGATCCCCCTTGTCGACTACCTGGTGCTCGACGAACCCGCACATCTACGTGCGCACGAGTGCACGTCGTGCGGTGCGCGGTTCTTCGACCGTCGCAACGCGTGCGCGGGCTGCAGCGGCACCGAGTTCCGCATGGTCGATGTCACCCACGACGGCATCCTCACCTCGTTCTCGATCGTCACGTTCGCGGCGCCCGGCGTGCCGGTGCCGTTCGTGTCGGGCATCGTCGACTGCGATGGCACCAGCGTGCGCGGCAACGTCATCAACTGCGAGCCCTCGCCCGAGGCGGTGCACCTCGGCATGAAGGTGCGACTCGCCACCTACGTCCTGGGTACCGACGACAACGGGGTCGAGGCCATCGGCTTCGGTTTCGAACCGGCCAACTGAAGAGGAGACCTCACATGAGCGACGACATCTGGATTCTCGGCATCATCATGACCAAGTTCGGGAAGCATCCCGACAAGGACGTGGTCGACCTCGCCTCGGAGGCTGCCATGGGCGCCCTCAAGGACGGCGGGGTCACCATGAAGGACATGGGCATCCTGGCCGCGGGCAACCTCATGAACGCCAGCGCCGGAATCGGCCAGCAGCTCCAGAAGCAGATCGGCCAGACCGGCATCCCCGTGTACAACGTGGCCAACGCCTGTGCGACGGGCGCCACGGCGCTGCGCACGGCCATCATGGCCGTGAAGTCCGGCGAGGTCGACATGGGCCTCGCCGTGGGGGTCGAGAAGCTGGCCGGCGCCGGTCTGCTCGGCGCGGGCGGCACGCCCAAGTCCGACAAGAAGGAGTGGGCACCGTCGGGTCGCTACGGCGCGGTCACCAGCACCGACGGCCGCATCGGCACCGCCAGCATGCCCGGCGTGTTCGCGCAGGTGGGCATGGAGTACGGCCACAAGTACGGCGGTACGAGCTTCGAGCTGTTCGCCAAGATCGCCGAGAAGAACCACGCGCACAGCACGCTCAACCCGCTCGCCGCATACACGAAGCGGATGACGCTGGAGGAGATCATGAACGACGTCATGATCGCCTACCCCAACACGCGCTCGATGTGCTCGGCCAACTGCGACGGTGCGGCCGCCGCGGTGGTGGTGAGCGGCGCCAAGCTGCGCACGATGTCGCTCGAGCAGCAGCGCCGTGCCATCAAGGTGAAGGCCTCGGTGCTCACCAGCGACCCGTACGAGGAGGGCTGCCAAGTGCTGCCCAACGTCAACACGCTCACCCGCAACGCGGCCAAGCAGGCGTACGAGCAGGCCGGTGTGGGTCCCCAGGATCTCGACCTCGTGGAACTGCACGACTGCTTCGCCACGGCCGAGCTCGTGCACTACGACAACCTCATGCTGTGCGAGGAGGGCGGCGCGGCCGACTTCTTCAACAGCGGCGCCACGTGGCGCGACGGCTCCATGCCGGTCAACGTGTCGGGCGGCCTCGAGAGCAAGGGTCACCCCATTGCCGCCACCGGCATCGCCAACATCTGGGAGGTCTGCCACCACCTGCGTGGCGAGGCCGGGCCCCGCCAGATCGAAGGCGCCAAGGTGGGCATGGCCCACGTCATCGGCCTCGGCTCGGCCTGCGGCTTGCACATCCTCGAGCGCTCCGGGCTCTGAGCCCGGAGCGCCCGCGAACGGTCAACGAACGGGCGTCAGCCCTTGCACTGCGAGCTGAAGTAGTCCGAGATCTGCTGGCTGGCTGCCGCCACGTCGGGTGAGGCGACTGCCTGCAGTTCCTTGACCACCTCGGGATCCTGCATCGCCTTGGCGGTGTCGCCGTTGTACTTCGCGAGNNAGGTTGTCGGGCACCACCTTCTCGAGGTTGGTGAACATGGTCTTGGCGTCCTGGGCGCTGTTGCCCGTGCTGGCACCCGCCATCGCGGCGGCGAACTGCGCGTACACCTTCTGGCACTCGGCGCTCGGGGTGCCTCCGCCTCCAGCGGTGGTGTTGCCGGTGCCGCCGCCCGTGGACGAGTTGCCCGTCGGTGACGCGGTGGTCTTGGACGGGCCGGCGACCTTCACGCCGCTGCTGCAGGCGCTGAGGCCCAGCAACGCCGTAGCAGCGATGGCCGTGGCGGCGAATTTCGTGCGGATCATGTGGGTGGCTCCTGGTGTCGTGTCGGGTGGCGAACTGATCGACCACTGACGCCGGACGAGGACCCGGCGATACATCCAGTGTCGCGCGTGTCAGGCCAGTTGGCCCGCCATCTCGTCCTCGGTGGCTGCGGGCAGTTGGCACACGTGGTCGTGACACACGTACGCCAGGCCGTCGGCGCGGCCCTCCCACAGCGGGCTGTCGTAGCGCTCACCCCACGCCAGCACGGCTTGGGGCAGCCAGCGTCGCTGGACGGCGCGCACCAGATCGGGGCGATCGCCGGTGACCACCACCTCGGTGGTGCCCAGCCCGCGCAGCACGATGGCACTGAGGGCCTGCGAGAACGCACTCGGCGACTGCGGGATGGCGCGGGCCAGCAGCCGCACGATCTGGTCGGCCTGGTTGGTGTAGCGCGCTTCGCCCGTGAGCGCACCGAGGCGGTAGAGAGCCCACGCCGCCGCACTGTTGGCCGAGGGGGTCGCGTTGTCGAGCAGGTCCTTCTGACGCGCCACAAGTGCCTCGCCGTCGTCGGGTGTGGTGAACAGCCCGCCGTGGTCGAGGTCCCAGAAGTGGTCGAGCATGATGTCGGCCACGTGGCACGCCTCGGCCACCCAACGAGCCTGCCCCGTGAGCTCGGCGAGGCGGGTGAACGCGTCGACGAGGTGGGCGTGGTCGGCGGCGAGCGCATGATGACGAGCCGGGGGAGTGCCGCCCGCGTGCCACGACCGGTGCCAGCGCCCGTCGGGTCGGCGAAGGGCACGGAGCAGGAACTCGCCGTTGGCCACTGCGGCCTCGGTCCAGTCGGTGCGCCCGAACAGCGCCGCCGCCTCGCACAACGACGACAGCGTCATCGCGTTCCACTCGGCGAGCACCTTGTCGTCGAGCCCGGGCCGGCGTCGGGTCTCACGCGCGGCGAAGAGACGTTGGCGCGCCGATTCGATCTCGGCCGG
>PMCN01000046.1 GCA_003154135.1 Acidimicrobiaceae bacterium | reverse complement strand
CCGGCAGAACCCATTCTCACTGGCAGCTATGGGCTCAACCCGCTGGCGCTCTCGGTCCAACTGTCCACACCATTATGAGGCCAGTGTTGCAGTCGATCGCACCCTTCCCGTCAGCCTCTGTCGGCTGGGCCTCCGGACTGCGCTGAGAAAGCCGGAAGGCAAAGTTCCCGGTGCGATCCTCGGCGCGGTAGAAGGTGAAGCTGAACGAGATCAGCTCTGTCTGTTGGCCTACGGTGACTTGGGCACCGAGGAACTCGCGCAGGCTTGCTCTGTCTGAGGCATCTCCGTTGAGCCGTTCCGGGTTCACTGAGAACCACTGGAATCGGGGAGTCGGAGCTACCAGTGCATCCGCGACCGGTGCGTCCCCGATGTCATGGCGGCGACCAGTCGCTCGACCGAGTCCCTCGCCTCGTTCGCTCCGCATGGGGGCGAGGAGGTCGCACTCCCGGTGGCGGCGGTGGTCGCAGCCGGCAACGAAACGGTGGAGTCGCCACTATCGCTGCAGCCGACTGCGACCAACATCGGCATCGTCATCGCGGCGATCGCTATCAGCCGATGAGCGTTCAGACTCCTCGTCCTCATCGAGCGCATAGTGCTCGAACTAGCCGGCGTTGTCCAGCGACCTATCGGNNACGGGATGTCCCCGTAGCGGCGACATTCCGTGACGGCGCCCGATCTTGCGACGAACCCGTCCCGAATGCCCGATATGGCCCACCGGCGCAAGCCCGGCCCGGCACCAGTGCGCGCTGTCACCGCGGGCCTGGCAGTGACAAGTGATGGCGAGCTGCGCCGCGATACTGCTGCACGACTGACGCTGAATCGGGCGATCTCCGATCGTATTCAGCCGAGCGGCGCCCATGTCATCGCGGGGGTGCGATGCCCGATTCCTTGGCGTGCCTGGCTCCCTTGGCCAACCCGTCGAGGTCATCGCCGACCACGACTTCCTCGCGCTCCTTACAGCTAGTCCCAGCTTGCCCTCGACTAGCTGGGGAGCACGCGCAATGCGTCGGGCTGCAGCACCACGCCCACTTCGGTACCCTCGGCGAGAGCCATGCCGCCGCCGTCGTTGGCCACCATCGCCTGCAGCCCGTGGGTGCCGGTGGTGAGGTGCACGTGCGTGAGCGCGCCGGCGAACACCACGTTGTCGATGCGGGCGCGCAGGGCGCTCTCGCCCACCGGCACGAGCTTCAATCGCTCGGGGCGTACGATGACGGTGCACGCACCGTCGAACCCGGTGTCGAGCAGGTCGACGTGCTGACCGAGCACCTCCAGGCCCGTCGGGCCGGCCTCGGCGGGCAGCAGGTTGGCGAGGCCGAGGAAGTCGGCCACGTAGGTGTTGGCCGGCTCGTCGTACACCTCGCGCGGCGTGCCCACCTGCTCGATGACACCCGCGTTCATCACCGCCAGACGGTCGCTCATCGTGAGCGCTTCCTCCTGGTCGTGGGTGACGTAGACGAAGGTGATGCCCACCTCGCGGTGCAGCGCACGGAGCTCGACCTGCAGCACGCGACGGAGCTTCGCGTCGAGCGCACCCAGTGGCTCGTCGAGCAGCAGCACCTTGGGACGCAGCACCAGCGAACGGGCCAGTGCCACACGCTGCTGCTGACCGCCCGACAGCTGGTGGGGGCGCCGGTTCTCGAAGCCGTTCAGGCGCACCAGCTCCAGCGCCTCGACGACTCGCCGCTTCGACTCGTCCTTCGAGCAATCGACGAAGCGCAGTCCGAACGCGACGTTCTCGGCGACGGTCTTGTGCGGGAACAGCGCGTAGCTCTGGAACACGGTGTTCACCGGGCGCTTCTCCGGGGGCACGTCGCGCATGTCGGCACCGTCGATGTGCACGCTGCCGTGCTCGATGGCTTCGAAGCCGCCGACGAGCCGCAAGGTCGTCGTCTTCCCGCAGCCCGAAGGCCCGAGCAACGAGAAGAACTCACCGGGCTCGATGACGAGATCGATGCTCTTCAACACCTGCTGGTCGCCGTACCACTTCGACAGTGATGCCAGTGCGATGCGTCCCCCACCCCCCGACAGTGAACCTCCGCGCGCCATGTGCCCCCTCACCCGACCGACCGAACCAGACTGAACCACTGGTCAGGAAACCATATCCGACCGGCGCGAACGCCCCGACGCACGGAGCGTACGATGCCCGCATGCACAGCGAGGACATCGACTACTTCATCGACGGCACCCGATACGTCGGGCACATGGCCACACCCGATGGCGAGGGCCTGCGCCCCGCCGTGCTGGTGTGCCACGAAGGCCCGGGCCTCACCGACAACGCACGCGTCCGCGCCCAGCGCCTTGCCTCCGAACTGGGCTACGTGGCCTTCGCGCTCGACTACCACGGCGGCGGCGTGCCCCTGCCGGCCGACGAGATGATGAACAAGTTGGGTGCGTTGATCGGCGACAAGTCCGCCACTCGCAGGCGTGCCCTCGCCGGGCTCGACGTGCTCCTCGCCCACCATCGCGCCGATCGCACGCACGTCGGCGCGATGGGCTACTGCTTCGGGGGCACGATGTCGCTCGAGCTGGGACGCGGCGGCGCGCCCGTGCAGGCCATCGTCGGCTTCCACAGTGGCCTGGGCAACGCCGACCCGTCCGACGCGGCCAACATCACCGGCAAGGTGCTGGTGTGCATCGGTGTCGACGATCCGATCATCCCTCAAGCCCAGCGCACCGCGTTCGAGGACGAGATGAACGCGGCCGGCGTCGACTGGCAGATGATCCTCTACAGCGGCGCCGGTCACAGCTTCACCAACCGCCACGCCGACGGCAGCCGTCCCGGCTTCCAGTACCACCAGCCGAGCGACCTGCGGTCGTGGCGGGCGATGACCGACTTCTTCCACGAGGTGCTCGGCCGGGTGTGACCGGGCTCGTCGCGGCAGCCGGTCTCAGGCTTCGGCCACTCCCTTGGGCGCACGCTGGTTCATGTAGCCGAACATGTAGCCGGCCACGCGGCGCATCTGGATCTCCTCGGCACCCTCGGTGATGCGGTAGCGGCGGTGGTGGCGGTAGATGTGCTCGAACGGCTTGTGGCGCGAGTAGCCGAGTCCGCCGTGCACCTGCATCGCCCGGTCGGCGGCGTCGCAGCACAAGCGGTTCGACCAGTAGTTGCACATGCTGACCTTGTCGCTCTGGCTGAATGCGCCGTACTTGTCCATCATCCACGCGGTCTTGTGGATCAGNNCGGATGCGGTTCTCGTTGAAGAAGTGCTGCACCACCTGCAGACCACGTCCCTCGCCACCGAAGATCGCGGCGTCGGGCACGCGCACGTCGGTGAGGCGGATGTGTGCGTGATCGGTGGGCATGTTGAACGTCCACAGGTACTCGAGCACTTCGAAGCCCGGGCTGCTCGTGGGCACGAGGAACGCGGTGATGCCGTCGCCGTCGCCCGCCTTGCCACTGGTGCGCGCCATGATCATGTCGTACTGCGCCTTGTGGATGCCCGTGTTCCAGGTCTTCTCACCGTTGATGATCCACTCGTCGCCGTCGCGCACTGCGGCGGTCTCCATGTGCGTGGCGTCGCTGCCGTGGTTGGGCTCGGTGATGCCGAACGCGAAGCCCTTGCGACCCTCGGCGAGGTCGTCGATCCACTCGGCCTTCTGCTGATCGGTGCCGTAGGCGATCATGAGCAGCAGACCCACGTTGTTGCCCACGATGGAGTGCTCGTTCTGCAGGTCGTTGTGCAGCCCCAGGCCGCGGCGGGCGAGGTGCTCGCGGATGACGGCCATGCCGAGGTTGGTGCCGTTGCGACCACCGAACTGCTGGGAGAGCGGGTAGCGGTAGAAGCCGGCCTCGTCGGCGAGGCGCTTCACCTTGTGCAGCAACTGCTCCCACTCGTCGTTGGGCAGACCCTGGTTGTCCCAGTCGGTGCGCGCGTCCTCGCGGCGGTGGTCGAAGAAGCGGATGTTGTCGTCCTCCGCCTCGAGCGGCTGGATCACGTTGACGATGAACGTGTCGAGCTCGGCGAGCAGGTCGAGAAGGTCGGGCGGCAGATCGAAGTCCATGGCGCGAGCATTCACCCTCCGCCATGACGCCGGCGAGCCGAAGGGACCCGCCAGGTGACACAATGGGCCGATGGCAGCCACCTTCACCCGCATGGACGAGTCGACCGCCGAGCAGTGGGCGGTGATCGGTCAGGAGACCGCGAAGAACCAGGGCCGCGTGGCCGACCGCATCCTGATGCTGCTGCGCTCGCTCGGCGACATCACCGACGGGTTCGCCACCGACCAGCTCACCCACTGCCTGCAGACCGCCACCCTCGCCGAGCAGGCGGGCGCCGACGCCGAAGTGGTGGTGGCGTCGCTGTGCCACGACATCGGCAAGGCCATCAGCGTGCCCAACCACGGCGCCATCGCGGCCGAGATGCTGAAGCCCTACGTGCGCACCGAGGTGTACCACACCATCCTCAACCACCAGGACTTCCAGGGCCGCCACTACTACGGGTACTTCGACCGCCCCACCGACCTCCGCGAACGGTTCCGCGACGAGCCCTGGTTCGCGCTGTGCGAGCGGTTCACCGACGACTGGGACCAGGTGGCGTTCGACCCCGACGGCCACACCCTGCCGCTCGAGCACTTCGAGCCGCTCGTGCGCGAAGTGTTCGCACGCCCTCGACACATCGCGTGACGGCGTCATGACCGACCACCCGGCGACCGACCACCCCACCGCCTCCACGCTCACACCGCTGGGGGCGGTGCGCACCGTCACAGGCAGCAAGTTCCTCGTCGAGCACGGTGGGCGCCGTGTGCTGTTCGACGCCGGCATGTTCCAGGGGCTGAAGGAGCTGCGCGAGCGCAACTGGGCACCGTTCCCGGTGGCCCCCGACAGCCTCGACGCGATCGTCATCACCCACGCCCACCTCGACCACTGCGGCTACCTGCCTCGACTGGTGAAGGCAGGATTTCGCGGAACCGTGCACGTCACGTTCGACACCGGTCGACTCATGTCGGTGGTGCTGCCCGACAGTGCGCGTCTGCTCGAGGAGGAAGCGCACTACGCGAACCGGCGCGGCTACTCCAAGCACAACCCGGCGCTCGCGCTCTACACCGAGGCCGACGCATGGGCGGCGCTCGACCAACTGCGCCCGCATGCGTTCGACGAGTCGGTCGAGGTGGCGCCTGGTGTCACGATCACGTTCCAACCTGCGGGGCACATCCTCGGCTCGGCCACAGTGCTGGTGCAGCTCGACGGCGGTCCCACCATCAGGTTCAGCGGCGACCTGGGCCGGCCATCGCACCCGCTCCTCGTGCCACCCTCACCGGTGGGCGACGTCGACTACCTCCTGGTCGAGAGCACCTACGGCGACCGCTCGCACCAGGACGAGCACAGCGTCGAGCGGCTCGCCGACATCGTCGAGCGCACGATCTCCCGCGGCGGCAGACTGGTCATCCCGGCGTTCGCCGTCGACCGCACGGAGGTGCTGCTGTACCACCTGCGCGCCCTCGCCGACCAGGGGCGGCTACCGCAGGTTCCCATCTACGTCGACAGCCCGATGGCCCTCGCCGCGCTCACCATCTACCGCGAGGCCGTCGACCAGGGTGCCACCGACGTACGCCCAGAACTGCACGACTCGCGCCACCTGTTCGACCTCCCCGGCCTGCGCGAAGTGCACGACGCCGAGGGGTCGAAGGCCGTCACCCGCTCGAACGAGCCGGCCATCATCATCGCCGGGGCCGGCATGGCCAGCGGCGGCCGCGTCGTGCACCACCTGGAACGCATGCTGCCCACCTCGCGCAACAGCGTGGCGCTGGTCGGCTTCCAGGCAGCCGGCACACGCGGGCGTCAACTGCTCGACGGCGCGACCAGCTTGAAGATCCACGGCGAGTACGTGCGGGTGCGCGCCGAAGTGTGCGACCTCACCGGCTTCTCGGTGCACGCCGATGCCGACGAGCTGTTCGACTGGGTGCGCGGCGCGACCAGTGAACCCGCCGCCGTGTTCGTGGTGCACGGCGAGCCGACGGCGTCGCTCGCTCTGCGCGAGCGCATCGAACGCGACCTCGACTGGACGGCAGTGGTGCCCGACCTCGGCGAACGCATCCTGCTGCGGCGACGCTGACCACGCCAACCGCCGGCGTCAACCGAGACGGCGATCGAGCACGGCAGTGGCCTCGCTCGCCGGCAGCGCCGGGGCGAACAGGAAGCCCTGCACGCGCGTGCAGCCCAGCTCACCGAGCAGCCGCATCTGCTCCCGGCTCTCCACGCCTTCGGCCGTCACCTCCACGCCCAGCCGGCGAGCGAGCGCGATGATGCCGCCGACCAGGCGGAGATCGTGCTCGTCCGTGGCGAGGTTGGTGATGAACGAACGGTCGATCTTGATGAGGTCGACAGCGAAGTCGCGCAGGTACGCCAGCGACGCGTAACCCGTCCCGAAGTCGTCGATCGCAATGCCGAGACCACGTTCGCGTAGGGCGGCGAGGTTGCTGCGGGTCATCGGGCTCTCGCGCAGCAGCGTGGTCTCGGTGATCTCGAGGCACAGCAGCCTCGGGTCGAGATCGCTCGTCGCCAGCGCCTGGTCGACCACGTCGAGGAGGCCGGGCTCCGACAGCTGCCGCGCCGACATGTTGACCCGCATCGTGATGCGTCGCGACCGACGTCCCTGGTTCCAGGCTGCGGCCTGTTCACACGCCCTGCCGAGCACCCACCCGCCGACGCCGACCACCATGCCCGTGTCCTCGACGGCGTCGATGAAGTGGTCGGCCGTCAACACCTCGCCATCGGGCCGCCTCCACCTCAGCAACGCTTCCATGGCGACGGGTTCGCCGGTGACGATGTCGACCTCGGGCTGGTACCACACCTCGAACTCGCCTCGCTCGAGCGCTGGTCGCAGGTGCGCCTCGATGGTGAGCCGCGACGTGACCGCAGCGCGAAGGTCGTCGTTGAACAGCGACACGCGGTCGCGGCCCTCGTCCTTCGCCAGGTACAACGCCGTGTCGGCCTCACGGAGGAGGTCGACCGCATCGGAGGTGTCCGACGCCACCGCCACGCCGATGCTGGCGGTTGCGTACAGCTCGATGCCACCTGCCATGAGCGGGCGGCGGAACTGCTCGACCATGCGGGTGGCCTGGCGCACGGCATCGGCCGCGTCGTCGAGGTCGCGCATCACGACGACGAACTCGTCGCCTCCCAGGCGGGCCACGAGATCGTTGGCTCGCACCGACGCCTCCAGCCGGCGGGCGACCGACAGCAACAACTGATCGCCGACCGAGTGGCCCAACGAGTCGTTGACGTACTTGAAGTGGTCGAGGTCGAGCATCAGCACTGCGGTGACGCCACCGGAGCGGTGCCCGGCCGCGACCGCGCGGTCGACCTCATCGAGCAGCGACGCGCGGTTCGCCAGCCCGGTGAGCGGATCGCGGGTTGCGCGCAGCATCAGCTCGCGCTCGGCGAGGTGGCGATCGGTGACGTCGCGGCTGACGGCGATGATCTGCATGATGCTGCCATCGCGCGCGAACACCGGCGCCACGCTCACCTCGTACCAGCGGTGGCCGTGAGTGTGCTCCGCTTCGATCTGGAACACGTGCGGCGACTGCGAGTCGAGCACGCGCCGGAACTGCACATCGAGGTGAGCCAGCTCGAGGGAGTTGAACCCGAGGTCGTGCACCGTGGCGCCCACGAGTCGCTCCGGAGTGGTGTGCGCCAGGTCGGCGATCAGACGGTTTGCGTATTCGATGCGACCGTCGGGGGTGAGTCGCAGCACGCCGTCGCGCGATGCGTCGAGCGCCACGCGCACCAGCTCCTCGCTGTGCTCGGCAGCCTGGCGTGCACGAACGAGCTCGTCGACGTCGCGCAGGCCGTTGACCACGCCCACGAACTCGCCGTGCTCGCCGTAGATGCGGGTGGCGCGACCCGACATCCACCGGTATGCCCCGTCCCTCGTGCGCAGCCGCACGATGAAGTCGTTGAAGCGATCAGCCGGTTGGTCGATGGCGTACAGACGATCGCGACGAGGCGAACTCTCGCGGGCATCGTCGGGGTGGGCGAACTCCCCCAGCAGCCGCCCGATCATCTCGGCGGGCTCCCAACCCAGCGTCGCGGTCACGGTCGGCGAGATCCACTGGATCACCCGGTCGCCGTCCGACAGGCTGACGACGTCGCTCGCGTGGTCGGCGAGCAGCCGGTACCGCATCTCCGAATCGGCGAGCGCCTGACGGGTGGCCACCTGCTCGTGCACGTCACGGACGGCCACCACGCGACTGCCGCGGAACGGCCCTTCGGCGAGCGTGCGCGAGCGCACCGACACCCACAGCAGCGACCCGTCCTTGCGGCGGAACCGGGTCTCCTCCACCCATGCGCCGTCGCGGCCACGTTCGCGGGCGACCTCGATGCGCGTCATGTCGTCGTCGGACACGAAGTCGCTCGTCGTGCGCCCGATCAGCTCGTCGGGCGACCACCCGAGCACGACCTCCGACGACGGCGACACCCACGAGTACCGGTGATCGGGCGTCATGAGGAACACGACGTCCGACGCGTTCTCGGCGAGCAACCGGTAACGATCGAGGTCGGTCCGCTCGGCGTCGTGCCCGTCCTCCATGGAACGAATCTAGGCACCCGTGGCGCCCGGCGATACGGGCCAAGGTCACCGGAACTTCCCACGCCCTAGGAACGACTGTCCCACCATGCAACCGCTCACCCCCTCCCTGCGCCGCGGCGCGGCCGCACTGTCGCTCGCACTCGTCGTCCTCGCCGGCTGCGGTTCCGACAGCTCCGGGACCCCCGTCACCAGCACGACCACAGCCGGCACGACAGCCGGCACCACTGCCACGACCGACGCCGTCGACCCGCCGGCATCGACCAACGCACCCGCCACGCCGGCATCGACCAACGCCGACGGCTCGATCACCATCGCGGTCACGGTGGGCACCGACGACTTCGCGACGTCGAAGGGCACCCGCGTGGTGAGCGTGCCGAAGGGCTCCGCGGTGACGTTGAAGTTCACCGACCCCGCCGTCGACGAGACGTACCACCTGCACGGTTACGACCTGGAGACCGAGGCGAAGAAGGGTGCGACGGCGTCGATCAGCTTCACCGCCGACCAGACCGGCCAGTTCGACGTGGAGAGCCACGTCACCAACGCCACCCTGCTCGTGCTGGTCGTGATCTGAGGCCGGGAGCGGGACCAGAACCGGGTCGTCGACCGTTCCCTTGACGGCACGAACGATCTCTGAGAGTATTCAACTACTTGGTTGAATACCTCGAGGTGGACATGTCGGTCGATCAGCTCAGCAGAACCTTCGCCGCCCTCGCCGACCCGACGCGCCGCGCCATCCTCACCCGGCTGGCGCAGGGCGATGCGACGGTGGGCGAGCTCGCCGAGCCGTTCCGGATGAGCATGCAGGCCGTCTCCAAGCACCTCAAGGTGCTGGAGGACGCCGGTCTGCTCTCCAAGACCCGAGACGCCCAACGACGCCCGTGCCGTGTGGAAGCGGACACGCTGGTGCCGGCCATCGACTGGCTCGAGGAACACCGTGCGATGTGGGAAGGCCGGCTCGACCGGCTCGACCACCACCTGCGCACGCTCCAAGCACCCGATCCCGTCATCCCGAAGGAGCACCACCCATGAGCCACGCCGACGCCGATCTGCAGGACGTCGTCATCACCCGCATCTACGAGGCACCACGCGAGCTCGTCTTCGCCTGCCTCACCACGCCCGAGCACCTCACCCACTTCTGGGGTCCCCCCGGGGTGAGCACCCCGCTCGACAAGATCGTGGTCGAACTTCGCCCGGGCGGGCGGTTCGAGACGATCATGGTCAACGACGAGACCGGCGAGGAGTACCCGTCCGCCGGCGTCTACATCGAGATCGACCCACCGGCGAAGCTGATCTGGGGCGAGACGGGGGCGGCCGACGGCATGACCACCACGACCACGTTCACCGATCTCGGTGACGGCCGCTGCGAGGTGGTCATCCACCAGCAGAACGTGCCCGCGATGTACCGCAGTCCCGAGGCACTGGCCGGCTTCAACGCCAGCCTCGACCGCTTCGTCGCCTACCTCGCGACGCTCGGTTGACCATCTGAGGGGTGTCCACAGGTACAGACTCGCGGCCATGAACGCACCAGAGAACCACGCCCACACCCACATGCGGCACCCCGTCATCGAGGCCCAACGCCAGCAACGAGCCGCCGACATCCAGCTCCGTGTCGCCGACTCGATCACGAAGTTCGCCGGGTCGATGAAGTTCGTCTACATCCACGCCGTCGTGTTCGCGGCGTGGATGCTGCTGGCCGAGAAGAGCCCGTGGCCCACGCTCACGCTCGTCGTGTCGCTGGAGGCGATCTTCCTGTCGACCTTCGTCATGATCGGCCAGAACCGCCAGGCCGACTTCGCCCAGCGCAAGGCCGACCACGACTTCAACGAGCAGGAGGCCGAGCTGAAGCTCAACACGAGGCTCACCAAGCTGGTGCACGAGCTGACGAAGGAGATGCACACGCAGATCGTGTCGACGCAGGGTGGCTCCACCGCTGCGCCCACCGACTCGTGAGGGTGCGCGACGCCACGGAAGCCGATCGCGATGCGATCTACGACGTGTGCCTGCGCACCGGCGACGCCGGGCACGACGCGACAGGTCTGCTCGTGCACGGCGAGCTCTACGGCCTCGCCTACGCAGGCCAGTACCTCACCCTCTCCCCCGGCCTGGCGCTGGTGGCCGACGGCGACACCGGCGTCGTTGGGTACATCGTCGGCGCCCTCGACACCGCATCGTTCGACGAGCAGTGCGAGGCCGAGTGGTGGCCAGCATTGCGGGCGCGCTACCCCGCGGCCGGTTCCGGCACCGACATCGACCGGCGACTCGTCGCCGAGATCCACACGCCGTTCCACATGCCTGCGTCAGTGCTCGCGCGCTACCCGTCGCACCTGCACATCAACCTGTTGCCCGCGGCCCAGGGTGCCGGCGTGGGACGCGCACTGATGACCGAGCTGTTCACCCGCCTGAGTGCCGCCGGCTCACCGGGAGTGCACCTGGGCGTCGACCCGCGCAACGAGCGCGCGATCGGCTTCTACGAGCATCTCGGCCTCACCCGCCACGACACCGGCGCCGCCGTGCTCTTCACCCACCGCCTCCCCTGACCCCGGCCCGAGTGAGTACGCCCCACCCGAGTGGGACGACGCCACCCGAGTGGGACGACGCCACCCGAGTGGGACGACGCCACCCGAGTGGGCACTCGCACCCCAGGGGGCGAATACCCACTCGGGTCGAGTCACGAAGGAACGATCACCACCCGAGTCGCGGGCAGGCACTCGGGTGGTGATCGTGGCACTCGCCTGGCGGACAGGCGAGGGATCAGCGCTGCTCGACGATGGTCGAGCTGCGAGCGAAACGGGGAAGCATCAACGCCGCGAGAGCCACGACCGCGCCCGCGATCATGACGATCGCGGCCCAGTTGGATTCGAGCGCCAGTGAATGCTTGAAGGACGAGCGCTGCACGATGCCGATGAAGCCGGCGACGGCGAGCGCGAGGCCGCCGAACATGGCGCCGCCACGAGATTGCACGGCGGCGCACAGCAGCAGGAAGAGACCTGCGCCGGCCTCGATGAGACCGAGCGTGGTGGTGTGCGTGAACCCGAGCACGCTGACCACCGGGGTGGACATCGGCCCGTCGAAGCCACCGCGGATCATCGCGATGAGTCCGACCACCAGGAGCACCAGCCCGACTGCCCCGGCGATGAGGGCATCGGGTGCGAAACGGGTGGCGGAGGAGGTGCGCACGACTGCCGCTTGGGCGGGGACGAGGACTTCGGGCGGCTGTGCAACCACCACGTGCTCGGTCGGCGCGCCGACGGTCTCGACGTACGTTCGTTCCTGAGAGGGTCCTTCTGTGGTCGTCATGGTGTTGCTCCTTCGAGCCGCCTGTGGAACGGGCGGTTCGAGTAGGTGTTCCCGCCGCCGCCGAATTTCAAACCTCGAGGTCCGATCTTGGCGGGCAGGTTTCAGGGAGGCGCCCAACGGGTACAGCCGAACCATGATTCTGACCGGACTTCTTCTCCTGCTCGTCGGCGCTCTTCTCGGCATCGGCATCCTCTGGACCATCGGTCTCGTGGTGATCATCGTGGGCGTCGTGCTCATGCTGCTCGGCCGCACGGGCCATCAGGTGGGCGGTCGCGCCCACTACTGGTGACGCAGCCGGAGGCGCCCTCCTCGCCCTCCTCGCCCGCCTCGCCCTCCGAGCGGGTCGAGGGCTGGACGACTCAGTGGCATCACCACCCGGGCGTGCGCACGGGTGACCGGCTCACGCGGGGCGAACGCGCCGCCGACCGCATGCGCAGCGTGATGGGTTCGTGGCGATTCGTCTTCGGGTTCTTCGCGGTGATGATCCTGTGGGCATTGGCCAACTCGGTGCTGTCGATCGGAGGCAGCGGTACGAAGCACGGCTTCGATCCGTACCCATACATCCTGCTCAACCTGTTCCTGTCGATGCTCGCCGGTGTGCAGGCCGCGGCCCTGCTGATCGCCGCACGTCGGTCCGACGCGATCGCGTCGGAGATCGCGTTGCACACCGAGCACAACACCGAGGACATCAAACGGCTCATCCAGGAGAACACCGAGCTGACTCAGCTCGTGAAGGGGAACACCGACGTGCTGGAGGAGATCCACCGTCACGTCACGGCGTTGTCGCCCGATGCCGGATCGTTCAGCGCGTCTGACGGTGATCGACCAGCGCATCGACAGGACTGACGCCGCTGTCGACCCTGTCGTGTGACCAGTCTGGCTGCTTGGCGGCGAACGACTCGTCGAGCACCACTCCGTCGTCGGTCATGTCGACGAGCTCGGCCACGAGGTGCACGCCGGGCGACGGCGCATCGCCCGACATCGTCGCACGGATCTTCGACTCGAACTTCTGCAGGATGGAACCCACGACGACGTGCTGCTGTTCGGCGAGCCCGCATCGTGCTCCCTCTCCGACAGTGCCGAGCAGCACGGCGACGGCGGCCAGGTCGGACGCACCGCCCTGGCCGGCTGCCATCGCACCGAGCAGGTCGGAGATGTCGCCACCGTCTTCCTTGCAATGCGAACACTGTCCGCACGACTCGACGGCCAAGAAGCGGCTCACACCGGCTGCGAGGCTCAGCGGCGCCACGTCGTCGGCGACCACCATGAAGCCCGCCGAGCCGAGGCTCGTACCGATCGCCGCCATCGACTCGTAGGCCAACCCGGTATCGAACTGGTCGCTCGTGACGATGGCGCTCGACACACCACCCAACGCCGCCCATGCTGTGCGGCCCGGCAGCACGCCGCCGGCGAGCTCGATCACCTCGCCGAGCGTCGTCCCCATCGGCACCTCGTGCACCCCCGGGTGCTGCACCGCACCGGTCACTGTGCACACGACGGTGCCGGGCGACTTCTCGGTGCCGACCGATCGGAACCAGCGAGCACCCAAGGCGATGATGGCGGGCACGTTGGCCATCGTCTCGACGTTGTTCACCAGCACAGGCGGAGCAAGGCTGCCGTCGTCGGTCCCGGCCATCTTCACGTCGGCCGACAGCCCGCTCCCCGACTCGGCGTCGGCCTGCGTGGCAACGACTTCCACCACGCCTCGACGGAACGGCGGCGCGATCCTCGGGAACGGCGGTCGCCCGTCGATCACCTCGAGCAGAGCGGTCTCCTCCCCCAGCAGGTACTCCGACGGGCCTTCGACGACGTTGAACACCACAGCCCCGAGCCAACCGGCGGTCTCGAGCTCGGCGATCGCCGACCACAGGCGGGCGACCTCCGTGGCGAACGCGAGCTTGGTGCCGACGACGACGGTGCGGCTGTCCATCGCGTGCGCGGCGATGAGCGCACCTTCGAGCACGGCATAGGGGTTGGCGCGGATGATGGAACGGTCCTTGAAGCTGCCGGGCTCACCCTCAGCCGCGTTCACCACGACCGTGGTGTCGAGCAGCGGGGAGGCGAACGAGCGCACAGTCATCCACTTCGTGCCCGTCGGGAACCCGGCGCCACCGCGGCCGCGTAGGCCCGATGCGACCAACTCGTCGATCACGGTGTCGGGCGAGATCGACCGGGCTGCGCGCAGCCCCAGACCCCCACCCGCTTCGACGTACTGTTGCAGTGACTCGTAGGCGACGGGTGGCAGAACTCGGCTCATGCGCGCGTGGTACCCCGGGCGGCACCCGGCGAAACCCACCTACCCGACCCGAGTGGTCACTCGCACCCCGGGGTTGGAGTGCACACTCGGGTGGGGCTGTGACGCTCGGGTGGCGGTGTGGCACTCGGGTGGCGGTGTGGCACTCGGGTCGGGGTGGGGGAAAAGGAGAGAAGCCCCGACCACGTGGGCCGGGGCTTCTCTTGCTTCGTTCGAGCGGACGACGAGATTCGAACTCGCGACCCTCACCTTGGCAAGGTGATGCTCTACCAGCTGAGCCACGTCCGCAATGTGCGGGGGGCAATCTATCGACCTCCCGCGACGCTGACAACGCCATTCGGCGTGACGCCCTCCCGGGCAGGTCAGGAGCGCTGGTCGGCCGGTCGCAGGTCGACGCGGAGCACGAGGAAGCCCTCCTCGATCGCGCCCACGGCGTCGCCCAGCAGTGCGTAGTCGCGGAAGTCGACCTGCGCCTGCTTCACGAACTGCGCCCGCTCGTCACCCGCCACCGGGGGCAGCGGACGCTGCTTCACGGCGGCCGCCCGCTCGCGGAACCGGGCGATCATCGCATCGATGTCGAGACCATCAGCCATGGCCGACACCGTACCGGGCCGGCAGCTACTCCGCGGGTTCGACGGGCACGACGGCAGGGTCGACGACAGCGTGCTCCTCGATGAGGTCGTCGAAGGACGACGGCTCGCGCTGGCCGATCTCGGCGAGGTCGATCGGGTTGCGAGCCGAATCGGGGATCTCGCGGGCGGCGTCGTCGGGGCGAGCCTTCGCCAGGCTGGCCTGCCGGCTGGCGTAGTCGCTGCGCAGCCAGCGGCGCGATCCCATCGCCTCGAGCGGGCCGAGTGCCGGATGCTCGGTGCGGCTGGCCCGCCACCACCACACCGTGCCCACGGCGAGCAGCAGACCCAGCAGCAGCAGACCCCCCGCAGCGAACCAGATGATGCGCGCGTGGTGCGGGTCGGTGAAGTCGCCTGCGGCCACCGTGCCACTCACTGCTCGACCGATCGCCTGCGACATCCTGCCCACCGATTGCACGGCACCAGTGTCGCACGCGGCGCACCGATTCCCCACGCGTCGGCGTGCAACACGTCGGCCGATGAGCCAAGCTGTGGGAATGGAGTACGTGTGGATCACCCTCGGCGTCGCCGTGCTGGCCGGCATGTGGTGGGTGGGCTACAAGATGGAACCGCACTACGCGTCGAGGGACGGCCACCGGTTCATGTGCAATGCGCAAGAGCTCGCCGACGGTCAACCGTTGACGCGTCACAAGGAGACCAGGGTGGTGGTCCTCGCCGACGGCGCGTTGCACGTGACGCAGAAATCGGCGATGCGCCGCAAGTCGTCGATGTGGACCCTCATCGGCAAGGCGCCCGACCCGCCGAAGCGGCTCGAGGTGTACGTCGCGCAGCAGTCGCTCGACGGCCAGCACATCCCTCGCCAGCTGTTCATCCGCGTGCCCAAGACGAGCCGCGTCGTCGCGGTGATGGACGGCGTGCTCGCCGACGACGACCTGTAGCACCGCGTCGCGTAGCGCCGCGTCGTGCGCGGGTCAGCCCGATGCTGACGAGTCGAGGAACGCCCGCACCGGTGGACCCACCTGGTCGAGGTTGATGAGGAACGCGTCGTGTCCGTGCGGCGAGTCGACCTCCACGTACTCGGCCTTCGTGCCGCCCGCGAGCAGGAGCTCGTGGATCTGTCGCTGCTGGTACGTCGGGTAGAGGATGTCGCTGGAGATCCCCATCACCAGCGCCGGCGACGAGATGCGCTTCATCGCCGCGAGCAGGCCGCTGCGGCCGCGGGCCACGTCGTGGAGGTCCATCGCCTTACCGATGATGAGGTAGCTGTTGGTGTCGAA
The DNA here is from genome assembly GCA_003154135.1 of Acidimicrobiaceae bacterium. GTDB lineage: Bacteria > Actinomycetota > Acidimicrobiia > Acidimicrobiales > Ilumatobacteraceae > UBA668. The sequence goes on along the minus strand of PMCN01000046.1, from coordinate 369 downwards.
CCGGCGCACGAGCTTGTCGCCGTGGTAGTCGAGGTAGCGCTCGACCTCGAAGCGCTGCCAAAGGTCGAGGCCCTCGCGCAACGTGGCGCCGTCGGCGAGCTCGCGACCGAAGCGATCGGTGAACACGTTGTCGCTGCGGAACGTCACCTGCGCCACCATGCGCGCCGTGGCCAGGCCCTCCCACGGGCCTTCGCCGTCGGGGGCGCCGTAGTAGTCGCCGCCGTGCCACTTCGGATCCATGCGGATCGCGCGGCGGCCGATCGCGCCCCACGCGATCTGCTGCGCAGTGGCCTGCGTGCACGTGGCGATGGGCACGATGGACCTCACGCGCTGCGGGAAGGTGATGGCCCACTCGAGCACCTGCATGCC
>PMCN01000156.1 GCA_003154135.1 Acidimicrobiaceae bacterium | reverse complement strand
ACGATGAGCGAGACCATCGGCGTCGAGGGGCGCGGCAGCTTCTACGACGGGGTGGGCACCATCCGCGACGTCATGCAGAACCACCTCCTGCAGGTGCTCGCGCTGGTCGCCATGGAACCGCCGGTCGGCCCCGACAGCAAGTTCCTGCAGGACGAGAAGGCCAAGGTGTTCTCCGCCATGCGCCCCATCGACCCCGGCGCCCTCGTGCGCGGCCAGTACGTCGGCTATCGCGACGAGCCCGGCGTGGCTGCCGACTCCACGGTCGAGACCTTCGTCGCCGCCCGGCTCGAGATCGACTCGTGGCGCTGGGCAGGGGTGCCGTGGTACGTGCGCTGCGGCAAGGCGCTCACCGCGGCGGCCACCGAGGTGGTGGTCGAGTTCAAGGAACCGCCGAGCCTGTTGTTCGACGAAGCGGGCGGTCCCGCGCCGCAGCGCAACCTCGTGCGCTTCCGTCTCGGTTCCAACGACGGCGTCACGTTCACGCTGCAGGCCAAGACGCCCGGCCAGCACCTGGACAGCCAGAACGTCGACGTGGCGGTCGACTTCGCGGCCGCCCTCGGCGAGCGACGCGACGCGTACGAGCGGTTGCTCGACGACGCGCTCGCCGGTCTGCCGCGTCGCTTCGCCCGGGAAGACGTCGTCGAGCAGACGTGGCGTGTCGTGCAGCCCGCGCTCGACGCACCGGGACCGGTGAGCCCCTACTTCCGCGGTTCCTGGGGACCCTCCGAAGCCGACCGCATCCTGTGCGGCGACACCTGGTTCACGCCCAGCACCGGCGGCTGATGCGCCACGTGCGCGAGTTGTCGCCAGATGAGCGACAGGAAGATCGCTGAGCCCACGAACGCGAACCAGAACGGGCCGGTGACACCCCACGATCGGGCGATCACCCCACCCAGCGCAGCACCGACGACGATGCCGCCGTGCACACCCATCATGTAGACGCTGCCGACGCGACCCTGGAACTCGGTGGGCACCGCTCTGTGGCGGATGCTGGTGGCGGTCGTGCCCCAGATCGCGGCGTGCGCACCGAACACGAAGAACACGCTCATCGCCACCGCCGGCGTGGTGGTGACGGCGAGCGTGAGATGGGTGAGGGTCTCGATGACGAGGCCCACACGCATGATGAGCGCAAGGCTCACCCGTTGCTCGATCCAGCCGTACGACCACGAGCCCACCACCCCGCCGACCGCGCCGACGGTCGTGAGCAGCGCGAAGCCGAGACCGCCGAGCCCGAGCCGTTCGCCCGCGTAGAGCACGAGCACCGACCACGCCGCGCCGAACGTGATGTTGAACGTGACGATGGTGATGGTGAGCGTGCGCACCGGCGGGTTTCGCCACAGCCACCGCACGCCGTCGGCGATCTGATCGCGCACGCGCTGCTCGACCTCGCGCGCCGGTGGTGTGGTGGCGGCGATGCGCGTCATCATCACCGCGCCCAACGCAACGAGCACCGCCTGCGTGATGAACGGTGACGCCATGCCCAGTGCGAACAGCACGGCACCGATCGGGGGGCCGGCGAGTTGGTTGGCCGTGATCATGCCGAACATCAGCCGCGAGTTGGCGATGCCCAGGTCGCCCGGCTCGACCAGCATCGGCGGCAGCGTGGACGTGGTGACGTCGGCGAACGTCTCGGCCACGCCCAGGGCGAACATCGTCACCAGCACCACTGCCACGTTCACCGAGCCGGTGACGATGGTGACCGCGAGCGCCACGAGCACCACCGCCCGCAGCAGGTCGGAGACCACGACGACGGTCCGTCGGTCGAGCCGGTCGGCCACCACGCCCGAGTGGAGTCCGAACAGCAGCCGGGGCACCCGCTGCAGCAGGCCGGCCGCGGCCACGAGGATGGGATCGTGCGTCTGCGAGGCGACGAGCAACGGTCCTGCTGCCAACGCCAGCCCGTCGCCGATGTTGCTGATCCACGACGAGAACAGCAGCCAGCGGAAGCTCGACCCCAACCGGGCCGGGCTGATGGACTCGACGACCCGGCGCACCGTGGAGACAGTACGCGGCGCGCGGCGGGGCGGGAACTCTGTCACACCCCTGTGCGACGATGCGTACATGAGTTCGTTGCTCCCGCCGCTGCCCTCGGTCGAGAACATCCGCACGATGTCGCCCGCCGAGCGCGAGTCCATGGCGCGCGAGCTCGACGCGCTGCGGCGCACGGCCGAGGCGGCGAGCGCCGAGTTCCTCGCGCGGGTCACGCAGGCCGGCGCGCACACGGTCGACGGCCATCGCTCCACGCTGGCGTGGGGCAGGGCGGCGTGCAACTGGTCGGGCGCCGAGGCCGTACGCCTCAGCCGGCTGGGCCGCGTGATGCAGCTGCTGCCGCTGTTCGCCGCAGCCGCACTGGCGGGCGAGATCGGCGTCGCACAGCTGCACGCGCTCGCCGCCGTCGCCGCCAACCCGCGCGTGCGGAGGTTCCTGGCCGGGTCGGAAGACCTGCTGGTGCAGGCCGCGCGTTCGATGCATCACGACGACTTCGCGTCGCTGCTGCGCGAGTGGGAGGCCCTCGCCGATGCCGACGGCGCCCACGACCGGCACGAGCGTGCCCATCGCGACCGCCGCGCCCACATGTCGGTCGTCGACGAGTCGGTGTTCCTCGACGCGAAGGGCGGACTGCCGCAGGGCATGCTGCTGCGCGAGATCTTCGAGCGCTTCTGCGACGCCGAGTTCCGGTCCGAGTGGGACGACGGCGTGGCTCGGTTCGGCGACTGCATGTCACCCGCGCTCATGGAGCGCACGCCGGCGCAGCGCCGCTTCGATGCGTCGGTCCGCGTGTTCCAGTCGGCCGCCGGCTCCGCCGAGTGCGGCGGCGAGGTCGTCGTCAACATCGTCATCGACCAGGAGCAGTTCGAGCAGCAGGTGCAGAGAGCTGCCGGCGCGACCCCCGATCCGCTCGACCCTGCCACGGTGGCAGCCCGCCGATGCGAGACCGATCGAGGTGAGGTTCTCGACCCGGCCGCCGTGTGGGCCGCAGCGCTCGTGGGCCAGGTTCGCCGCGTCGTGGTCGACCGCGCCGGTGTCGTGGTCGACATGGGCCGTCGGAGCCGCCTGTTCACCGGCCCGGCACGCGATGCCGTGCTGCTGTCGGGCCGACGATGTCTCTGGCCCGGCTGCGGCATGCCCGCCAGCCGTTGCGAGGCCGATCACGTGCTGCCGTTCGCCAAGGCCGGACCCACCAGCACGCGCAACGGCGGCCCGATGTGCAGCCACCACAACCGATGGAAGACCCGGGGTTACCGCACCTGGCGCGACCCAGAAGGGTTCTGGCACACCTACCGCCCCGACGGCACCGAGATCGGCTGGGCCGTTCGCCGCCTCACCATCGACCATCTCGCCACCGCCGGTTGAGCATCACTCATGCGTGGACAGCACCGCTCTCGGGTAAGGATGGGGCATGGGTGACACCGCGCAGCTGACGCTTCGCGAGCGGCGCGCGCTGCGGGCGGCGGTGGGGATCGAGCTCGCGCGGGTGGACGAGCAGATCGAGTCGCTCGCCCGGGCGTTCGACGACATCGTGGCTGCCACCGAGCAGGCGAACACCGACGACGAGCACGACCCGGAGGGCACCACCATCGCGTTCGAGCGGTCGCAGGTGAGCTCGCTGCTGCGCCAGGCCCGGGACGACCGGGCAGCGCTGCGGGGCACACTCGACCGCATCGACGACGACACCGGCTATGGGGTGTGCACGGAGTGCCGAGGCTTCATCGGGATCGAGCGACTGCTCGCCCTGCCGGCCGCGGCGAAGTGCATCGCGTGCGCCAGAATGTCGCGATGACACAAGAATTCGAGGGCGATCTCGCGGGTGCCGTGTTCTGGGGCGCCGACCTCAGTGGTGCCCGCTTCCGCGACGTCAACCTGACCGACTCGACGATCAGCCACGCGTGGCTCGTCAACGTCGACATCGACGCGCTCATCGACCACGTCGTCATCAACGGGGTCGATGTCACGGCGTACGTGAACGAGCGCGACCCGTGGTACCCGCTCCGCGCCATGATCCGCCCGACCGACCCGGAGGGCATGCGTGCCGCATGGGCGGCGCTCGACGGCGAGTGGGCCACCACGATCGCAGCTGCCGCCGCATTGCCCGAGGACAGGTTGCACGAGTCGGTCGACGGTGAGTTCACGTTCGTGCAGACGTTGCGCCACGTCGTCTTCGCCATCGACAAGTGGTTCACGGTGCCGGTCCTGGGTGAACCCTTCCACCCGATGGGCTTGCCCAACACGGGCTCGCTCGGCTTCCCGTGGCCGGGCCTCGACTACACCCTCACGCCGTCGGTGGCGGAAGCACTCGCCGTGCACGCCGATCGGGCAGCGCGCGTTCGCACCTTCCTCTCGTCGGTCGCGACGAGCGACTTCACGCTGCCGGTAGAGGTGCTCGAGAACGGCACGAACCCGCTACAGGAGTGCATCTTCACGGTCCTCGAGGAAGCGTTCTGGCACAACCGCTACGCCCGCCGCGACCTGGCTCAGCTCGAAGGCGGCTGACGCCAGGGCTTGGCGGCATCGGCGGCCTGGAGGGCGGCGATGAACTGCTGGGTCGCGCCGATCGTGGGCGCCAGGGCGTGCGGCACTCGGCCCCAGAACGCGTCGGCCGGCACGTCGAGCCTGCGGGCGTCGTGCGCGGTGAGCCAGTGGAAGCGCACCGATTCCTCGGGAGGGAGCGCTCGATCGTCGGGGTCGACGAACAGCGCCTGCTGCGCGCCGGCCACATCGAGCAGTTGACGCACCGCCGCCGCGACCTGGGGTTCCAGGCCGGCACCGACGATGCCGCCACCGGCGCTGGTGTACATGCTGGCGGTGCCATCGGCGAGGGCCACCAACGCGACGGCTCCCCCACTCGCGGGCACGTCGACCACGAGGCCACGCACACCGAGCGTGTCGAAGATCAACGACCGCATGCGCTCGAACATGACGCCTTTCTAGTTGCTGACCGACCGGCGCGGCACGACGACCACTGTGCCATCGGGCTCGTGGTGCACGCTCACGCTCACGCCGTAGAACTCGCTGAGCGTCTCGGGTCGCAGCACGTGCGCGGCGTCGCCGGTCGACACCACGTGGCCTTGGTGCAGCAGCGCGAGCCGGTCGGCGTAGAGGCCGGCCAGCGTGAGGTCGTGCATGGCCGAGACCACGGTGAGCCCGTGTTCGCGGCGCAGGCGATCGACCAGCTCCAGCGCCTGCTGCTGGTGGCCGATGTCGAGCGCGCTCGTGGGCTCGTCGAGCAGGAGGATGGGCGCCTCCTGAGCGATGGCGCGGGCGATCACGAGCCGCTGTCGTTCACCGCCGCTCAGGGTGCCCAGCCGCCGGTCGGCGAAGTGCTGCAGGTCGAGCCGGTCGAGCACGTCGGCCACGAGCGCACGGTCGTGCTTGGTCTCGCTACCGAAGTAGCTGACGAACGGGTTGCGCCCGAGCAGCACGTACTCGCTGCCCGTCATGTCGTCGGGCATCAGCGGTGTCTGCGGGACGTAGGCGACGAGCGCCGCCCGCCGCCGCGGCGACCGCATCTCGAGCGGCGCACCGTCGACGGTGATGATGCCCCGGTGCGGCACCAACCCGGCGACAGCGCGCAGCACGCTCGACTTGCCGGCGCCGTTCGGGCCGATGAGGCACAGCCACTCGCCCGGGCGCACCGTGTCGGTGAAGGCATGCACGGCGTCGTGCGGCCCGTAGCGGACGTTCATGCACTCGAAGCCCAGCGAGCTCATGTGGACACCCGCTTCGTGCGCAGGACGAAGATGAACATCGGCGCACCGAGCAGTGCGGTGACCACACCGATCGGGGTCTCGCCGCCGTGCTCGATCAT
>PMCN01000047.1 GCA_003154135.1 Acidimicrobiaceae bacterium | reverse complement strand
ACAACGCCGAGTTCGGTCTCGGCATCCGTCTCGGCTTCGAGGCGCAGCGCCGCACGGCGCTGGTGCTCGTCGAGCGCCTACGCCCCCAGCTCGTGGAGCTGATGGGTGCCGAGGCGCTCGATGCGGCGGTCGCCGGCTTCGACGATGCCGGCGAGGTGCCCATCCGTGAGCAGCGCGTGCGCATCGACGCGCTGCGAACAGCGGTGGCGGCCATCGACAGCGCCGACGCACGCCGGCTCGACGACCTGGCCGGCACGCTCGTGCGCAAGAGCGTCTGGANNGCGACGGCTGGGCGTACGACATCGGTGCCGGTGGCCTCGATCACGTGCTCGGCAGCGGCCGCAACGTGAACATCCTGGTGCTCGACACCGAGGTGTACAGCAACACCGGCGGGCAGGCCTCGAAGGCCACACCGCGCGGTGCGGTGGCGAAGTTCGCCGCCGGTGGCAAGGGCACCGTGAAGAAGGACCTCGGTCTCGAGGCGATGACCTTCGGCGACGTGTACGTCGCCCGCATCGCGCTGGGCGCCAGCGACGTGCAGACCGTGAAGGCACTGCTCGAGGCGGATGCGTGGCCCGGCGTGTCGCTGATCATCGCCTACAGCACCTGCATCGCCCACGGCTTCGACATGAGCAAGTCGATGACCCAGCAGAAGCTGGCCGTGCAAACCGGTCACTGGCCGCTCTACCGCTACCGTCCGGCCGAAGGACCCGACGCGCAGCCCTTCCAGATGGACAGCGCCGAGCCGTCGGTGCCGTTCGCCGACTTCGCGAGCAGCGAGGCGCGCTTCGCCATGCTGGCTCGCTCCAACCCCGAACGCTCGAACGAGCTCGTCGCCCTCTCGCAAGCCGACGTGGTCAGCCGCTGGGACTACTACCACCAGTTGGCAGGGCTGCACCGCACAGCACCGGGCCATGCCGGTGACACCACCCTCGCCGATACGGAGGACGAGTGATGACCGACCTCACCACCACCTACCTGGGTCTCACCCTGCGCAGCCCGCTCGTCGCCTCGGCGGGACCGGTCACGGGCGATCCGGCGCTGTGGGAGCGCATCGAGGCGTCCGGCGCCGGGGCCATCGTGCTGCCGTCGCTCTTCGAGGAGGAGATCGAGCACGATGCCTTCGCGGTCGGGTTCGCCGCCGATCAGGGAACGGACCAGTTCGGCGAGGCGCTCAGCTACCTGCCGGAGCTCGATGCGCCCGATGTCGGCCCGGCACGCTATCTCGCACTCGTCGAGCAGGCACGCGACCGACTCGGCATCCCCGTCATCGCCAGTCTCAACGGCACGAGTCCCGGCGGATGGGTGCGCTATGCGAAGCACCTCGCCGACGCAGGCGCGCACGCGATCGAGCTCAACCTCTACGACGTCGTCGTCGACCCGACCATCACCTCGGCCGATGTGGAGCGCCGGTACGTGGAACTGGTCGAGGAGGTGCGCGCCGAGATCTCGGTGCCGTTGGCTGTGAAGCTCAGCCCGTGGTTCACGGCACTGGGCAACATGGCCGTGCAGCTCGAGCGAGCGGGTGCCGACGGCCTGGTGCTCTTCAACCGCCTCTACCAGCCCGACATCGACCTCGAGTCGCTCGACGTCGTGCCTCGCCTGCAGCTGAGCACCTCGGCCGAGAGTCGGCTGCCCCTTCACTGGATCGCCAACCTGTACGGCGCGGTGGGCTGCTCGCTCGCCGCCAGCTCTGGTGTGCACGATGGCGGCGATGCGCTGAAGCTGCTGCTGGCGGGCGCCGACGTGGTGATGACCACGAGTGCCCTGCTGCGCCACGGTCCCGAGCACCTGCGCACCATCGAGCGGTTCATCCGCGACTGGATGATCGAGCGCGAGTACGACAGCGTGAGCGAGTTGCGTGGCAGCGTGAGCCGCCGCAACGTGGCCGAGCCGCAGGTGTACGAGCGCGCCAACTACTACCAGGTCATCCACAGCTGGGTGCCGGGCACCCATCGGTAGGCTGGTCCGATGCGACACAACGAGGGCCACTACGCGCATCGCGTCGGTTGGCTGCGTGCGATGGTGCTGGGCGCCAACGACGGCATCATCTCCACCGCAGCGTTGCTGGTGGGCGTTGCCGCCGCCAACAGCACCCGCGCGGCACTGCTCACTGCCGGCATGGCCGGTCTGGTGGCCGGCGCGGTCTCGATGGCCCTCGGCGAGTACGTGTCGGTGTCGTCGCAGCGCGACACCGAGCGCAGCGACATCGAGAAGGAACGATGGGAGCTCGAGCACCAGGCCGACAACGAGCTCGAGGAGCTCACCGCGATCTACCAGTCGAAGGGCTTGCAGCCGGCACTCGCGCGCGAGGTGGCCGAGCAGCTCACCGAGCACGACGCCCTCGGCTCGCACCTGCGCGACGAGCTCGGCATCAGCGAGGACGAGCTGGCCCGGCCGCTGCAGGCCGCATGGAGCTCGGCCCTCTCGTTCTCGATCGGCGCGGCGGTGCCGCTCATCGCGGCGGCCACCGTCGGCACGTCGGCACGCATCGCCGTCATCATCGCGGTCACCATGGTGGCGCTCGTCATCCTCGGTGTCGTGGGCGCCCGCGCGGGCGGCGCCAAGGTGACCCGATCGGTCATGCGCGTCGTCGTCGGTGGTGCTGCGGCCATGGCCATCACCATGCTCGTCGGCAAGCTGTTCGGTGCTGCAATCGGGTGATGTGATGGGCGACCGTGCTGATGCCGTGGTCGTCGGGGCCGGCGTCATCGGTGCGTCCGTCGCCCTCGAGCTGGCACGCGGCGGTCGCTCGGTGGTGGTGGTCGACAAGGGGCCGGCGGCGGGTGCCGGATCCACCAGCTCGTCGTCGGCCATCGTTCGCTTCAGCTACTCCACGGTCGATTCGGTGCTCACCGCGTGGGAGGCGGCAGCGATGTGGCGCGACTGGGAACAGCATCTGGGCGCCATCGACCCCGACGGCCTGGCCCGCTTCGTCCGCACCGGCATGCTCATCTTCCACACTCCCGGTGACAACACGGCCCGCATCGAACGCGTCTGGAACGACGTGGGCATCGCGTACGAGCTGCTCGACGCGACCGAGTTGCACCACCGCTTCCCGGGACTCGACATCGGCGCCTACTTCCCGCCCAAGCGCATCGACGACCCAGCGTTCATGGACGACGCGGCAACCGAGATGACCGCGATCTTCGAGCCCCTGTCGGGCTTCGTCGACGATCCCATGCTCGCCGCCCGCAACGCGGCATTCGCCGCCCGCCGCCACGGTGCCGAGTTCCGCTTCCACGAGGAGGTGGTCGGGTTCGAGCTGGCAGGCGGGCGGGTGAGTGGCGTGCGGTTGGCCGGCGGCGCCACCGTCCACGCCCCGGTGGTGGTCAACGTGGCCGGCCCGCACTCGTCGCGCATCAACCGCATGGCGGGTGTCACCGGCGGGATGCGCATCGGGCACCGGCCGCTGCGCCAAGAGGTGTTCACGGTGCAGGCGCCGGTCGGTCTCCGCCTGGAGGACGGGTTCCCGGCCACTGCCGACCTCGACCTCGGCCAGTACATCAAGCCTCAGGTGGGCGGCACGTGGGCGCTGGGCGGCACCGAGCCGGCATGCGACGAGCTGCACTGGGTGGACGACCCCGATCACTTCGACGAGTACCCCACGGTCGAGCAGTTCGAGGTGGCCACGTGGCGCGCCGCTCGCCGTGCACCCGAGTTCGGTGTGCCGCTGCGTCCGGTGGGTCTCGCTGCGCTGTACGACGTCAGCGACGATTGGGTGCCGCTCTACGACAAGTCCGACCTGCCTGGCTTCTTCATGGCGTGCGGCACCAGCGGGAACCAGTTCAAGAACGCGCCGATGGCCGGCAAGTACCTCGCCGCGATCATCGACGCCGACGCGGCGGGAATCGATCATGACGAGCAACCGGTGCACGTGACCGGCCCGCTCACCGGACGGTCGATCGACCTCGGGGCGTTCTCCCGCCGGCGCGAGCCCAGTGCGACGAGCGGCACGGTGATGGGCTGAACGGGGTGGTCGTCCATCGCTGGGCCGACGCGCGGCCGATGCCGTGGAAGAACGGCGGTGGCAGCACGCGCGAGCTGGCCCGCCACCCCGCACATCAGCCCGACGACGGCACGTTCGACTGGCGACTGTCGGTGGCCGACGTTGCGGCCGACGGACCGTTCTCGTCGTTCCCCGGCCTCGACCGCATCCTGGTGCTGCTCTCCGGCAACGGCATGGCGTTGTCGGGAGTGGGCACGTTGCGCGCACCGCTCGATCGCTGCGAGTTCCCCGGTGAGACGCCGGTGCATGCGGTGCTGCTCGACGGGCCGACCCGCGACCTGAACCTCATGTGGCGACGCGACCGGTGGCGGGTGGGGGCCGAGGGTGCGCTGCGCATCGACTACGTCGTGGCCGGGTCGTTGGAGATCGACGGCCACGCGCTCGGCGAGGGTGACGTCGCCGTCTCGCCCGGCGGCGTACGTCCCACGGGCGACGGCATCGCGGTGCACTTCCTGCTGTCGCCCGTCGACGGGTGAACTACCGTTCCCGCTCGATGGCCTCGATCGAGTCGCTGCACCCCACCGACACCTCGCTCGAGGTGGCGTGGTCCGACGGGGTCGTGTCGCGGTACCCGTGGCTGTGGCTGCGCGATCACGCGCTCGATCCCGAGACGCTGCACCCCATCACGCAGCAGCGGCAGCTCTTCACGGCGCGCGTGCCCCGCGGCCTGCGCGGCCTCAGCACGCAGTTGGTCGGCGACACGGTCGAGGTGACGTGGGACGTGCTCGAGCCGGTGTCGCGACTGACGGTCAAGTTCCTGGCGAAGTACCGCTACCCGCGGGTGGCGCGGTCGTCGGTCGACGTGCCGGTCACGCTGTGGAACGCATCGTCGATCTCCACGCCCATCATCGATCATCACGAGGTGATGGGCAGCGACGCAGGCGTTCGGCACTGGCTGACCACCACGCTGCAGTACGGCTTCTCGATCGTGGTCGGCACTCCGCCCACCGCCGCGGCGAGCGAGGCGCTGCTGCGGCGAGTGGCGTACATCCGCGAGACCATCTTCGGGGGGTTCTGGGAGTTCCAGCCCGACATGGCGCGCGCCGACACCGCCTACAGCGCGCTCGAACTGCGGGGTCACACCGACGGCACCTACAGCAACGACGCACCGGGTTTCCAGATGCTGCACTGCCTCGAGTTCGATGGTGCGGGCGGCGAGAGCACGATGGTCGACGGGTACGCGATCGCCCGCCGCATCGAGGCCGAGCAGCCAGAGCTGTTCGAGGTGCTCAGCAGCGTGGCCGTGCCGGGTCAGTACCTGGGCGACGGCGCCCACCTGATGGCGGCGCGGCCGGTGTTCCGTCACGACCACACGGGCCGCCTCGCACAGGTGTCGTTCAACAACTACGACCGTGCGCCGTTCCTTCTCGACGACCACGACATGATCGCGTTCTACGACGCCATCCGGCTCTTCGACGAGATCGCCAACGAGCCGTCGATGCAGTGGCGTCACGTGCTGCGGCCCGGCGAGGCCATGCTGTTCGACAACTGGCGCGTCCTGCATGGCCGAGCATCGTTCACCGGGCGGCGGCGCATGTGTGGTGGCTACCTCAACCGGGAGGACGTCGACAGCCGTCTGAGATCGTTGCACTGAGCAAGGGTCGAACGTCACATCCGCGCCGGTACGTCGGACGTACCTGGCGGGGGTCGACTGTGCAACGCTGCCACGATGGGAACCGAACACTTCGACGTGGTCATCGTGGGCGCCGGCATCTCGGGGGTCGGTGGCGCGTACCACCTCACGCAGCAGTGCCCCGACAAGACCTTCGTCGTGCTCGAGAAGCTGGAGAGCTTCGGCGGCACCTGGCTGATGCACACCTATCCCGGCATCAGGTCCGACAGCGACCTCTACACGTTCGGCTACCGCTTCAAGCCCTGGACCAGCGCGCCCATCGCGACGGCGGGCGAGATCCTGAAGTACATGGGCGAGGTCATCGACGAGAACCACCTCGGCGAGCACATCCGCTACCGCCACGTCATCACCGACGCGAGCTTCTCGCGCGAGACCGACCTGTGGACGCTCACGGTGCAGCGCGGCGACACCGGCGACACGTTGCACTTCACGTGCAACTTCCTCTGGATGTGCCAGGGCTACTACCAGCAGGAGCAGGGCTACACGCCGGAGTGGCCGGGCATGGATCGCTTCGCGGGCCGCATCGTGCACCCGCAGACCTGGCCCGACGACCTCGACTACCACGGCAAGAACGTCATGGTCATCGGCTCTGGCGCCACCACCGCCACGCTGGTGCCGGCCATCGCAGGTGAGTGCAACCACGTCACGGTGCTGCAGCGATCGCCCACCTACTTCTGGACCGGCCGCAACGCCAACGAAGTGGCCGACATGCTGCGCGAGCTGGAGATCGACGAGGCCTGGATCCACGAGATCGTGCGCCGCAAGGTGCTGCACGACCAGCAGATGGTGACCAAGCTCGCGTTCGACGAGCCCGAGCTCATCAGGCAGGAGCTGCTCAACAACGTGCAGGCGCACCTGCCCGAGGGCTACGACATGAAGCACTTCACGCCCCGGTACCGACCCTGGCAGCAGCGCCTCGCGTTCGTGCCCGACGGCGACCTGTTCGCCGGCATCACGGCGGGCAAGGCCTCGATGGTCACCGACGAGATCGAGGAGTTCAACGAGACGGGTGTGCTCACCAAGGGTGGCGAGCAGATCGATGCCGACATCATCGTCACCGCCACCGGCTTCAACATGAGCATCCTCGGAGACATCCCGTTCCGGGTCGACGGCGAGCCCGTCGTGTGGCCCCACACCGTCACCTACCGCGGCATGATGTTCACGGGCGTGCCCAACATGCTGTGGGTGTTCGGCTACTTCCGCGCCAGTTGGACCCTGCGCGCCGATCTCATCAGCGACCTCGTCTGCCGGCTGCTCAACCTCATGGACGCCAAGGGCGTGCACCGGGTGACACCGGAGCTGCGGCCCGAGGACGCCGAGATGCCCATCGGCAGCTGGATCGACCCCGACAACTTCAACCCCGGCTACATCATGCGCAGCCTTCACCTGCTGCCCCAGCGTGGTGACAAGCCGGAGTGGCAGCACACGCAGGACTACTGGTTCGAGAAGGATGCGCTGCCCAACGCCGACCTCGAGGACGGCTGTCTCGTCTTCGAGTGACTCGGGTCGACCCGGGTCAGCCCGGATCGACCACCAGATGGGCGGGACCAGGGTGCGCGGCGACGAGGCGAGCGTTGGGCTCGTCGACGTCGCGCACCCACGCCCGTGCGTCGGCCGGGCTGCGTCCGTGCGCCTCGTGGCGTGCCACCAGCCGTGCGATGCGCACGTCGTCGTCGGGCCGCAGGAACCAGCACTCGTCGAGGAGCGGCGCCACAGCGCGCCAACCATGGGTCGGGAGCAGGAGGTAGTTGCCCTCGGTGACCACCAGTTCGCACGCCACGGAGATGCGGATCGCGCCGGCCACAGGTTCCTCGATGTCGCGGTGGAACCGGGGTGCCAGCACGTCGTGTGCGCGGGCTCTTACCCGGGTGAGGGTGGCCACGTAGCCGGCGACGTCGAAGGTGTCGGGCGCGCCCTTGCGGTGTGCGCTGCCCGAGCGGAGCAGCTCCTCCTGGGCGAAGTGGAAGCCGTCCATCGGCAGTAGCTCGGCTCGGGCGCCGAAGTGGTCGACGAGGCGCTCGGCGAGCGTGCTCTTGCCGCTGCCCGGTGGTCCGGCGATGCCCAGCACGCGCCCGCCGCGAGCGAGGAGCGCCTCGGTGCGATGGACCAGCTCGGCGAACGCCGTCATGCCGGCTGCCAGCGTGCCGACAGCTGCGCCCTGCGCGGCGGTTCGGCGCCCACCTGACTGCAGGTGAACGCGGCCACCTCCTGCGCAGCCTCGACCGCTGCCACCACAGCGTCGTGGTCCGCGAGCTCGCCGACGCCGTAGCCGCGGTCGAGCCACCATGCCAGGAACGACCCGCCGAACGAGTCGCCCGCACCGATGGTGTCGGCCACGGTGATGGGCTGCACCGGCACGAGCGTGGCGCGCTGGGGCGTGACCGCCCACGCGCCGTCGCCGCCGGCAGTGAGCAGCACGACGGCCACGCCACCGTGCACGAGCTTCCGGGCGTACTCCTCCGGGTCGACTCCGGGCGCCATGTACTCGGCGTCGTCGGTGCTGATCTTCACGATGTGCGACAGGGCCATGCACTGGTCGAGTCGGCGCAGGTACGCCGCGCGCTCGGGGACCACTCGTGTGCGGCAGTTGGGATCGAGCATCACGAGCGTGGCTGCCGGCAGCTGCGCGAGGTAGCCCGCCACGGTGCTGGCCATCGGTTCGAGGACGAGGCCCAACGTACCGGCGTGCACCGCCCGCGGCGATGCTGCCGCTTGCGGGACCTCGACGAGGGCCGGCGCCGACGTGTCGGTGATGTAGAAGCGATAGGTCGCCGCACCCGAGTCGTCGAGCTCGGCGGCCGCCAACGTGGTGGGCAGGTCGGTGCGCGTGGTGGCATCGGCGCTCACCCCGTCGGCCAGCAGGTGGGCGAACAGTTGCGAACCGAAGCGGTCGTTGGAGATGCTGCCGAGGAAGCTCACCGGCCGGTCGAGGCGCCCGATGGNNGGCGCAGGCTAGCTACCGTGGGGCGCATGAGCCTCGACGACCTGATCGCCCGCTTCGACGTGGGCGATCCTGCATTCATCGCCGATCCCTATCCGGCGCTCGCGGCGATCCGCGAGGCGACGCCGGTGTTCCGCAACCCGGCGACGGGTCAGTGGACGCTCACCCGCTTCTCCGACGTGCAGGAGACGTTGCGCGACCGCCGGCTCGGCCGCGCCTACACCCATCGCTACACGCACGCCGAGCTGGGTCGCGACGAGCCCGATCGGCGGTGGTCGTCGTTCCAGCAGCACGAGCAGTGGTCGCTGCTCTGCCTCGAGCCGCCCGACCACACTCGCATCCGACGTCTGGTGGCGAAGGTGTTCACGCCCAGGGCGGTGGCCGCGTTGCGTCCCGCCATCGAAGGCTTCTCCGCGGAGCTTCTCGACGGGTGCGCCGGGCTGGGCGACTTCGACCTCCTCACCGACTACGCGATGCCCTACTCGGTGGCCGTGATCTGCTCGATGCTCGGCGTGCCGCGTGCCGACACGCAACTGCTGCTCGAGTGGTCGCACGCGATCGTGAAGATGTACGAGCTGTCCACCACCGACGAGGTGCGCATCGCCGCCAACACGGCCGCGGCCGAGTACATCGAGTACACGAAGGCGCTCATCGCCGACAAGCGTGCGCATCCCGACGGCCTGCTCGTGTCGGAGCTCGCGGCGGTCGAGGACGAGGGCGACGTGCTCACCGAGGACGAGATCGTCTCGACCACGATGGTGCTGCTCGAGGCCGGCCACGAGGCCACGGTGAACACCCTCGGCAACGGCACCCGCGCGCTGATGCTGCACCCCGCCGAGTGGCAGCGGGTGGTGTCGGGCGATGTGCCGGCGAAGTCGGCCGTGGAGGAGATGCTGCGGTGGGACGCGCCGCTGCAGCTGTTCGAGCGCTGGGTGCTCGAGCACGACGTCGAGATCGCCGGCCAGCAGATGCAACTGGGTGACGAGGTGGCCATGCTCTTCGGTTCGGCCGAGCGAGACCCGCGGCGGTTCCCCGACGCCGACCGCTTCGATGTCGGCCGCAACGACGCGGCGCACATCGGCTTCGGCGGCGGCATCCACTTCTGCGTGGGTGCCCCGCTGGCCCGCCAGGAGCTGGAGGTGTCGCTCGCCGGCCTCGCCACCAGGTTCCCCGGCCTGTCGCTGGCGAGCGAGCCCGAGTACCAACCCAACTTCGTCATCCGCGGCCTCACCGCCCTCCGACTGACCACCTGACGGGCCGAGTACGGTGGCCGCATGATGCGGCACGTGGTGATGTTCCGGTGGAAGGAAGGGGTCGAGCCCGCACACGCGGCCGCCACCGCGGGGGCGCTGCGCCGGCTGCCGGCGCTCATCCCGCAGATCGTCGAGTACGCGTGCGGCACCGATCTGGGAGTTGCGCCCACCAACTTCGACTTCGCCGTGTCGGCGCGGTTCGCCTCGCTCGACGACTACATCACCTACCGCGATCACCCCGAGCACCAGGCGGTCGTGCAATCGATGATCGGGCCGTTCGTCGCCGAACGTTCGGCCGTGCAGTTCGACGAGTCGTAGTCGGCCCGTGCTCTCCATCCGGCCCGTTGCTCCCGCGTGCGGTCACGCGACGCGGGGCGTGCCGAGCAGCACATCGTCGGTGAACTCGTGCAGCGCAGCGAGCGTGGCCGGGTCGGTGATGGTGCCGTCGGCGTCGCTCTTGGTGCGTGGCGCGGCGATGCCGAGATCGGCGACCGGTCGCGCGCCCTGCCAGTAGAGCGTCTGCGCGAGTTGCAGGCGTGCGTGCTCGCCGCCGCTGGTGCCGGCGCACAGGATGCCGACGTGCTTGCCGTACAGCTCGCCGGAGCCCACCACCCAGTCGAGTGCGTTCTTCACCGACCCGGCGAGACCCCCGGCGTACTCGGGAGCGGCGATGATCACAGCGTCGGCGGCGGCGATGAGCCGGCGGAGCTCGACGACGGCCGGCGGCGGTGTGTCGACGAGGTCGGGGTTGAGGGCCGGCACGGTGGCGAACACATCGCCATCGGTCACCTCGATGCCGCGCCGCTCAAGGTCGGACCGCACCACGTCGAGCGCGGCACGGTTCGCCGACATCCTCCCGAGGCTGCCACACAGCAGCAGGATGCGCATCGTCAGTCGAGCCGGTAGCTGATCGGCAGTCGCTTGAGGCCGCTCACGAACGTGCTCTTCACGAGCTCGGGCTGTCCGGCCAGTTCGACGTGCGCGAGCCGGGGGAGGATGGCGCTGAACATCGCCTTCATCTCCATGCGGGCGAGCATGGCGCCGAGGCAGTAGTGCACGCCGAAGCCGAACGCGAGGTGCTTGTTGGGCGTGCGGCCCACGTCGAACGTGAACGGGTCGGCGAACACGTCCTCGTCGCGGTTGGCCGACCAGTACGACAGCAGCACGTCCTGCCCCGCCTTCACGGTGGTGCCGCGGATGTCGTAGTCGACAGTCGCGGTGCGCATGAAGTGCTTCACCGGCGAGGTCCAGCGGATCATCTCGTCGACGGCCGTGCCCATCAGCGACGGATCGGCCTGGAGGCGGGCGAGCTGGTCGGGGTTCTCGAGCAGGGCGAGCATGCCACCGCTCATGCTGTTCGACGTGGTGTCGTGGCCGGCAGTGGCGGCGATGATGTAGTAGCCGAGCTGCTCCTTGTGGCCGATCGGCTGGCCGTCGACGATGCCGTTGGCGATGACGCTCGCCAGGTCGTCGGTGGGCGTTGCCTGGCGGTCGGCCGTGATGCCGTCGAAGTAGGCCACGAAGTCGGCGACTGTCTGGATGAGGCCGGCCATCGCGTCGTCGTCGCGCTTGAAGTCGTCGTCCTCGGCGCCGAAGAGCTCCTGGGTGAGGCGCAGCATGCGCGGGTAGTCGCTCTCGGGCAGGCCGAGGATGGAGAGGATGACGTAGAGCGGGTACTGCATCGCCACCTCGGCGGCGAAGTCGATCTCGCCGCCCTTGGCGATCATCTGGTCGAGCGATCTCTGCGCGAGCTCCTGCAATCGCACGTCGAGCTTGGCGAGGTTCTTGGGCAGGAACCAATCGGCGGTGAGGTTGCGGTGCGACCGGTGCTCGGGGTCGTCCATCTGCACCAACGACTTGACGAGGTGACCCTGCATGGCACGCATGTCGTCGGCTGCCTTGTCGCCGAGGATGGCGCGTGGCGCGTTGAGGAACTCGGCCGGGTGCAGCTCGACGTCGAGGATGTCGGCGTGCTTGGTGAGCACATAGAACGGGTTGAAGTCGGCGTGCTCCACCCACTGGACGGGCGATTCGTGACGAAGCCGGGTGGTGACCCCGTGGAAGAACGCCTCATCGGTGAACGAGGCGCCGGTGAGGAACGCCTGGCCGCACTCGGCGATGGTGAGGCCCGCGGGGTCGATGTCGATGGTCATGTTCGCCACCGTAGGGGACGGTGGCCTGGCGGAACGAAGGGCGACGTTCCACGCGCGCAGGTTGGGTTCCGTCACGGTAAGATGGTCGTTCCAGGGTTCTCCTCCATCGGCGGATCCATCGTTGAAAAAGGGGCCCCAATTGGCCACAGGTACCGTGAAGTTCTTCAATGCCGAGAAGGGCTTCGGCTTCATCTCTCGTGAGCAGGGCAACGACGTGTTCGTGCACTTCTCCCAGATCCAGGGCAATGGCTACAAGACCCTCGTCGAGGGCCAGGCTGTCGAGTTCGATGTGGCCCCCGGCCGCAAGGGCGAAGAGGCGCAGAACGTCAGGCCGCTCTGAGCAGCAGCGCCGGCCGCGCCAAGCGCGATCGGGAGAAGGCTCGTCAGGAGAAGCAGGCGATCAAGCGGGAACGGCGCCTCGCCGGGCCTGCTGAGGTCGACGACGCTCCTGCGTCGGTGGCCACCGCTCGTCGTCCGCAGGAGGAAGTGCTCGCCGACCTGGCGAAGCTCCACCAGCGCTTCGAGGACGAGCAGATCGGCTTCGACGACTTCGAGACTGCCAAGCTCGCCCTGCTCGAGCAGCTCGACCTCGGCTGAAGTTCACGAACGACGTCCCGCTCGGGCCACCAGTGATGGTGGTCGGTGCGGGACATCGTCGCGCCCGCCCGCGATTGATCAGCTCGTCGGCCGTGTTGCGGTAGAACAAGAACGCGGGCAGCATCACGCGGCACGTCATCGACCGCCGTGGTGTGGTTGATCGCGCCGGCTGCGCATCGGCGGCGACCCGTGTGTCAGCGGCGACCGCGGGGTGCGCGCGAGCGGTTGCGCTGACCGGAGGGGGCGGCGCCGGCATGGGCCGGGCGGGCGCTGCGGTGCGGTGCGCCCTGCGGGCGGGCGGCGGCAGCGGTGGCCGCGGCCGAGGGACGAACCAGGGCGGCGGGGGCGCCGACGAGCGAGCTGATGGCCTGGTGGCCGGGAGCGACGCGGGTGATGACAGGCTCGATCTTGGCCGCACGGGCGAGGGCCTTCACGTCGCCCACCTGATCGGGGGTCATGATGGTGACCACCACACCGTCGGAGCCGGCGCGGGCGGTGCGGCCCGAGCGGTGCAGGTAGGCCTTGTG
>PMCN01000299.1 GCA_003154135.1 Acidimicrobiaceae bacterium | reverse complement strand
TCGCGTTGCGTGGCCCATCCAACCTGACGGTGCGCGCCTTCGTGGAACGCACGGAGGGACCAGAAGTCGACGACTTCACCTATCACCCCGACGCGTCGACGGGAAGGGTCACGGCGATCGTGCCGTTGTCCGATGGCACCGTCCTGTCGCTGATGATCAACGGCGACGAGATCGATGTCCGCGAACTGAGTGACCGCTTGCGGGCGGCCTCCTCGGGCATCAACGTGCCCGACCCCTTCGGCTGGCTCATGTCGACCCTCGGCGACGGATGGACGCTCGCGGGCGACAGCCGGGACGGATACGCGATCTCGTTCGCATCGAGCTCGATCCGATACTCCAAGGGCACCGACTGGCTTCGTGTCGTCGTGAGTCAGCCACGACCGGCGATGCAGGACATCGCCCTACTCGGACTCGCGTACGGATCACTCGACCTGGTGGAGGTCAACGGAACGTCGGTGCTCTACAGCTCCGCAGACCTGGGCTCGGGCTCGGGTCCATTCGCCATCGTCGTCCATCCGTCGACCGGCAGTGTCGTCACGATCTACGGCGCCGGCGGCCCAGCAACCCTGGCGCAGCTTGCTCTCGGGATGAAGCCCGTCACCATCGAGGAACTCACCGCCCAGGTGAGGCCGTAGCGGGAGCGGTAGCGTCCGCGCAATGACAGGAGACAACCGAATGACGCTCGAGGAGATCCAGCGCGAGTGCGCACGCCTCTCGAAGTGGGCGCACCTCGCGACGGTTCGTCCGTCGGGCACGCCCGACGTCGTGCCGGTGCAGCCTGCGTGGCTCGACGACCGTCTGTGGGTATTGGCCACCGTCGACTCGATCAAGGCGAGGAACGTCGCGAACAACCCGAACGTTGCGCTGCACTGGCAGGTCGATGATTCGTTCGACGGCGTGGAGCTCTGGGGAGTCGCGACCATCCACGACGACGGCCCGACGAAGCGTCGCCTCTGGACCGGGGTGTTCGACTTCGATGTGAGCGACTATGCACCCGATGGGCCCGACGCATCCCCTGGACAGGTGTTCATGGAGATCCGGCCCGTGAAGGCGCTGTACCTCGTGCGCGGCGGTGCCGGTGGGCTGCACCGTTGGAGCGCCGACGACTGGCGATGACGGTGGCGTAGAACGGTCGGACAAAGTCGGCTGAGGCGGCGACTGGACGGATCCGCCGATTCGGGTACGGTCGCGCGTGCTGATCTCTTGTCGGGTCGGGAAGGGGGGGTCGTGGGGATCGCAACTCACCGAATCGATGCTGTGCTCGCCCATGCGGTGGCGAGCGGATCCCTCGTCGGTGTGGCGGCGGCAGCCTGGTCGACAGGCGGTTTGCGTTTCGAAGGCGCCCACGGGTTGCGGGCTTCGGGCGAGGAGATGCTGATCGATTCGGTGGCGTGGGTCGCGTCGATGACCAAGGCCGTCACGGGTGCGGCGGTGATGCAGCTCGTCGAGCAGGGCGTGATCGACCTCGATCAACCGGCCGGCGATGTGGTCCCCTACCTGCACCGCGTCGAGGTGCTCGACGGTTTCGACGCCGACGGGGTTGCGCTGCTGCGTGCACCCCTCCGACCGGTCACCATCCGACACCTCCTCACCCACACCTCAGGATTCGGCTACGACTTCGCCGACGAATCGCTCGCTCGCTACATGAAGTCGTGCCCGCCCACCCCACCGGGATCCCAGGCAGGCTACGAGCAGCCGTTGACAGCTGACCCGGGCGAACGCTGGTCGTACGGCATCGGGATCGACTGGGCAGGCAGGGTGGTCGAGGCCTCGAGCGGGCAACGCTTGGATGTCTACTTCCGCGAGCACCTGCTCGGCCCGCTCGGGATGTCGGACACGACGTTCGCACTCACGCCGCAACAGCGACCTCGGGTCGCGTCGATGTACGCCCGAGCCGATGACACGCTCTCTGCGATCCCGTTCGGAATCAACGAGGATCCCGAGATGTTCGGCGCCGGTGGGGGTCTCTATTCCACGGCCCGCGACTACCTGCGCTTCACGCGCATGCTGCTCGGAGGCGGAACGCTCGACGGCACGCGTGTCCTGCAGGCGGCCACGGTTCGAACGATGTTCCAAGATGCTCTGGGTGATCTCAGCGCGCACGGCTGGCAGACGGAGAACCCGTCGCTGTCCAACGACGTCGAGCTCTTCGCTGGCTACGGCGGAGGCTGGGGACTGACGTTCCTCGTCAACCGACACGCCACGCCTGAGGGTCGCTCCCCCGGCAGCGTCGCGTGGGCCGGCCTCGCCAACACGTACTACTGGATTGATCCAACAGCGGGAGTCACAGGCGTGTTCGTCACCCAGGTGCTGCCCTTCTTCGACCGCGCCTGCCTCGAAACATTCTCGGCATTCGAACAGGACGTGTACCGAGCAATCCTGTGAGCAGACCCCGTCTGGGCTGTTTCATCCGCTGTCAGAACGTCAGGATGTCGACGTGACAGTGAATGCCGGGCGCTCGCGCCAGACGAGCGTCGGCGGACAACCCACTTCTCCGCGCCGGATCGGCAGATGGGGACGATGCCCCGCTGGTTCGCTCTACCGTGTAGCCGTGCCTGATCTCATCCTGCTGAACGGCCCACCAGCCAGCGGCAAGTCGACGATCGCAGCGCGGCTCGTAGCCGCTCGACCGCTCGCCCTGAACCTGGATGTCGACGCCGTGCGCGGCGCCCTTGGCGCGTGGATCGAGCAACCTCACGAGTCGGGGCTGGTGGCCCGGAGGCTTGCCATCGCCATGGCGGCCACTCACCTCCAGGATGGCCACGACGTCATCGTCCCGCAGCTACTGGCCCGCGACACGTTCGTCCTCGAGCTGGAGGCCGTGGCCGAGCAGAGCCATGCGCGGTTCATCGAGGTTGCGCTACTCGCGGGCCGCGACGACACGATGCAGGCGTTCGAGTCGCGCAGCGCATCGCCGGAGAACCAGCAGCACCGCGACGCGCAACAACTCGCCGAGCAATCGGGCGGACTCGAGGGGCTCGGCGAGATGCACGACAGGCTCATGGACTTCCTCGACACGCGACCGAACGTCCACAGGGTCGAGGTCATCCGTGGCGACATCGAGTCAACGCTTCGTCTCGTCGAGACCGCTATCGCTGCCCTTCCTCGTNNGTCGAGCTCGTCACGGCCCCAGACGGGCGTCGGTATCAGCGGCAGGGTCTCGAGAATCCGTGCGGCGAGCTCGGCATCGTCCGTGACCCTGACCGGGCCGCCGACCGCTTGATCGATGTCGGGAATCTGGCCCTCTGGCCAGCGCCGAATCTCGTAGCGGAAGACCCGGAATCGGCCCAGCCATCGCATTCCGACCGGACCCTGCGCCACGACACCTCGCCGCTCGCCACGCAGATCGGGAACCGGGGCCTGCTCGATCACGAACTGACCTTCCGGAGCGGAGATGACCAGCGCCGAATGGTAGAGATCACTCCGGGGACGGCGGCCAACGAGGGCCAAGGCCGCTTCGAACAGCTTCCCGCTGATCCGCACGACGTGCGCCCCAGCACCCAACGGGATCCAGTAGAGATCGACAGCGGCCGAGCGTGCGGCCGCAGACTCGGGGTCGCGTGAGGACTCCGAGTCGCTCATGATCGACAGACCCTAGGCCCCGGGTCAACGCCGTGACGCAAGTCTGACCCACGAGTCGACGACCCGCTCCAGTTGCGACAGCGGCATCATCCCGTTGCCGAGCACGGTGTCGTGGAAGCCCGGCAGGGAGAACCCGCCGCCCAGACGCGAACTGGCGGCTCGACGGATGCGCTCGATCTCCAGCCGGCCGATCATGTAGCTCGTCGCCTGGCCGGGCGCCGCGATGTACCTGTCGATCTCGGCCTCGACCGCGGCGTGGCGCAGCGAGGTGGTGCCCGACAAGAATTCGATGCCGCGCGCCCGGGTCCACCCAAAGGCGTGCAAGCCGGTGTCGACCACCAGCCGTGCCGCACGCAGCGAGTCCATCATCAGCATGCCCAGCCGCTGCAGCGGTCCGCTGTAGAGGCCCATCTCGTCGGCCAGCCGCTCTGCGTACAGGCCCCACCCTTCACCGAAGCTCTCCACCTCCAGCTCCCCCACCACCGGATGCAGGTCGAGCTCTTGCGCGAGCGCCAGTTGCAGGTGATGGCCGGGCACCGACTCGTGGAACATGGTCGCTTCGAGCGAGGCGCGAGTCCACAGCGTCGGGTCGCCGACGTTGAAGTAGCAGGTGCCCGGCCGGGCGCCGTCGGGTGACGGTGCGGTGTAGTAGGCCAACGGACCTCTGGTCACCGCGACCGACGTGCAGGTCGCGCGTGGAAGCCGAGCGAACCAAGCCGACGAAGCGACATCGGCGCGAGCGAGCGCGGCGGTCGCATCGGCGACGATCTCGTCGGCCGCGTGGTAGCACAGCTGCGGGTCGTCGCGCAGCTGGGCGCGCACTGCGAGCGGTTCGCCGATTGCGAGTGCGTGCCCCCCGAGGAGCGCGTACTCGTCGTCGAGCAGCGCGAGTTGGTGCCGCCCGATCTCGTGAACCTCCTCCGGCGTGAGCTTGGTGGACGTCGCCGCCCACAGCAGCTTCTCGTAGTCGGCCGCTCCGCCCGCCAGGTGGCACACCCCCGGACGATCGTCGGAGCCACCGTGAGGAAGCACTTCGTCGCGCAGCGCAGCCTGATACGTCGCCAGAGCCGGCCGCACATCGCGGTCGATCGCTGCGATCAGCTCGGTTCGAAACGCCGAGGCCTGTTCCGCCGACAGCTCGCTCGGCGCGTCCTGCCGGGCGAGCGCGTCCTGGGCGGGGCGGGTGGCGAGGATGTCGTCGATCTCACGAATCGCCCGTCGCACCCCTCGCGCGCTAACGCAGCGTCCGTCCTCGACACCCCCGCGCAGGCCGTCGATGAGCTGCTCGATGAACAGTGGGACGCCGCGCATCTTGCTGATGTACCTGCGGCCGTCATCGGCGGAGGTCAAGGCATAGCCAGGGGTCATCACGGTGAGGAACGTGGTGAGGTTCGCGGCGCCGGCAACCAGAGTGAAGTCGCGTGCATAGGGCAACGTCGCCATCATCGAGCGAGCGCTGAACGCGACCGCGGCAGCCAGGGTCTGCTGGCGCTCGCCGTCGCTGGCCAGCAACGAGTCGCCGCGTAGAGCGAACCCCTCAAGCCGCTGGGTGCGCTCGGACACGCCGGCGCG
This sequence comes from Acidimicrobiaceae bacterium, assembly GCA_003154135.1. Lineage (GTDB taxonomy): Bacteria > Actinomycetota > Acidimicrobiia > Acidimicrobiales > Ilumatobacteraceae > UBA668. The sequence goes on along the minus strand of PMCN01000299.1, from coordinate 11,123 downwards.
GCTGAGATCCTCCCAGTGCTCGACCTGCTCGACGTCGCCCCTGTCGATGTTCCACAACTGTGCGGTGCTCCGGTGGAACGCCCAGTACTCGTCGGCGAGGGTGAGGACGTCAGCGTGTGTCATGCCGCGGACTTTCGCACGGCTCTCGAACAGGTGTGACTGGTGTAAAATTGTGTCATCGCACTGCAGGTGTCGCGAGTGCCACCAATGCGGGTCACTGACACTGCGTGAGCATCAAGAGATAAGGCGCGGCTGACCCCGCACAAACAGCGATTCAACGGTGCGGCTGACCGGCCCTCGCTCTCGACGACGGCCGACACGACTGATCGAAACGCTGAGGAAATTGCGCGACGAGCGCACCTATCGGCTGCAGCTATGCGCCGTATGGTCCGATTGCGCGGATTGCGTCCCATGTCGCCGGATCGGCGTTCGTGACCATCGCGGGTGTGATCGCCCTCTCGGCGGGACCATCAATGGCGATTGCGCCAGAGCCGTTCACCGCGATGACGTACGGTCGCGGGCGGTCAATGACCCCGAAGTAGACGGCTACCGGGTCTCCCATCACAGCGTCGACGTGGTAGATGCCGGCGTTCGGGGCCGTTGTGCACTGGAACCGTGTGACCGTTTCGGACAGACCCGAGTTGAGGTGTTCGTGCAACAGCACGAGGTCGTCCGGCGCGCTGGACGGGGCCAGATCGAAGCCCGGAATCGCGGCGGTCATGTCTCGCGGGGTCAGGCGCGTGATCAGGGCGACGATCGCCGCCTCGTCGAGGTCACGTGAGCGCAGATACGCCCAGGTTCCATCAGGCAACGTCCAGGCCGCAGACCCGTTGCCGTTGCCCACGATGTCGATGCTGACCTCTGTGCCGTTGATCGTGACGGGATGGTCGTTGACGCGTCGGTTGCTGGTCTCGGAGAGCCGGAGGACAACCGCGAATGGTTTGGCCAACCCGTTGGTGGGGGATGCGAACACCTGCAGCGGGGTTGACTGCGTCGGAGCGACAGCGAAGGGAACCCACGTCTTTCCCTGCGAGACGTACACGGCCTTCGCGCCCGGGCCACAGACCTTCGGGTCGATGTAGGGATGGGTGATCACCGCAGGAGCAGGGATCGTCGTGGGGGGAAGCGCCGAAGTCGTAGGCACGGCGGTCGTCGATGTCGTCGGCACGGGTTTGGTCGAAGGCTGTGAGACCACTGGCGTCGCCGACGAGGTGTTCGTCGCCGCACGCGGAGCGTCGGAGCAGGCCGCGGTGGCGATCGCCAGAGCCATCAATCCGGCAACCGATGGACGACTCCTCATGCACGAAGCGTGCGCTCGCACGCGATCGTTGTCCAGCGCCCTATCGGCAGATCAGCGCTACGGGTGTTGGGCGCGCTTCGTCCCATATTCGTGACGTCTGGCGCACACGGGTGGCGAATGCCCCGGAAGTGGAATGTTTCGCGCCCATTCAGCCCCGGTCGCCATTGATAGCGCCCTGAGTGCCCGCTACGTGCGCTCCGCGCAAGGGTTCTGCTCGTCGTTATGTGCGGGTAAAGGGCGACGCTGGTGGCGAATGTCGCGACAGTTGCGACAATCGACGCCAGCGTCGGCGCGTCAGGAAATCGGGCGGCGGGAGGTCGGCGCCGGCAACGGGGTCGAGCTCAGTGGCGGCCGAGCTCGGCGCTGCGCTGGGTGGCCGACATCACCGCGTCGAGGAAGGCGGCGCGTACCGCGTGCTCCTCGAGGGCGCGGACACCTGCCGCTGTGGTGCCGCCCGGTGAGGTGACCATGGCCCGCAACTGTGCGGGGTTGCCACGCTGCTCGAGCAGCGCCGCCGAGCCGACGAGCAGTTGCGCGACGAGCGCCTCGGAGTGGGCACGACTGAGGCCGGCGAGCACGCCGGCATCGATGAGTGCCTCGGCCACCAGGAACACGTAGGCGGGCCCGCTGCCGGCAAGGCCGGTGACCGCGTCGAGCTGGCCCTCCGGCACGCGCACCACCATGCCCACCGAGCCGAGGATCTCCTCGGCCCAGCGCATGTCGTCGTCGGTGGCCGTGGGCCCGCCGCTGATCGCGGCCGCACCCTTGCCGACCAGTGCCGGCGTGTTGGGCATCGCGCGCACGACCGCCACCGCGTCGCCGGCGGCGGATTGCAGCTCGACCAGACCGATGCCGGCAGCGATGCTCAACAGGCGCCGAGCTCCTGCCACAGTTGCAGCGGTGCACGCGGCCGGCACGTCGTACGGCTTCACCGCGATGAGCGCGCCGTCGCACGGGGGGATGGTGGCCATCACGGCGACACCGTGGAACAGGTCGCGCAGCTCGTCGGCGCGCGACGAGACCACCTCCACCACCACCAGGTCGGCGGCCGCCCAGCCGGCGTGCAGCAGCCCGCCCACGAGGGCAGCGCCCATGTTGCCCCCACCCACCACGGCCAACCGGTACGACGTCATGGCGCCAGGCTAGACAGCCAGCGAGGCGAGGTGCGCGTCGATGCCGGCGACGATGCGCGTGACGGTGGCGCGGGTGGGTGACAGCACACCCTGGATGCCCAACCCGTCGACGAGCGCGACCAGCAGGTCGACCTCGCCGCGGGCGGCGCGCGCCGGCAGGTGGGGACGGGCTCTGCGCAACAGCCGGAGCAACAGGCCGCGCCATTCGATGTACCGGCGTTCGTGCTCGGCGCGCAGGTCGGGGTTCACCACGGCGACGCCCCAGAACGCAAGCCACACCCGCCACTCGGTGCGGCGCTCGTCGTCGAGGGGCAGCGATTCGAGCAGCACTGCTCGCAACGCCGGCATGCCATCGATGCCCACTGCGATGTCGGCCATGCGCGTGCTGGCCTTCGAGTGCACCTTGCCCAACGCGGCGACGAGGATGTCGTTGCGGCTGTCGAAGTAGTGGGCGAGCCGGCCGGTCGCGCAACCGGCGAGCTCGGCGATGCGGCGCATCGTGGCCCCGTCGATGCCGTCGAGCGCGATGGCCTGCCACGCGGCAGCGACGATCTCGTCGCGGCGCATCTGATGGTCGACCACTCTCGGCATCACGTCAGGCTAGGTCGCTCCGGAGCGGGCGGAGGTTGGGGTCGCCACCGCGGGTGGACGGCGCGACTTCCCCGACGTCACCGCCCACCCGCACCTTCACTGGGCACAGTGAGGCTGTGTCACCGGCAAACAGCCGGGCGCCGGCAAAGGCGTCAGGTGAACTTGCTGGCAAACGCGAGCCGGATGAGCGCCGGGAACGACTGCTCGACGTAGCTGTAGAGCGACCCCACGATGCGGTCGAGCTCGGCCTCGGACAGCGCGGTGAGCGGGAGCTCGCCGCGCAGGAACAGTGCGTCCTCGACACCGATGGCGAAGTGCGCGCCCACCAACTTGTCGTTGCGGCGCAGGGCTGCCTCGTACACCTCGGCCCGGTGCTCCTGCGGCGCCGGCAGCACGTAGGCCTCGTAGCGCAGCGTGCGCTGACCGAGCGTGAGCCAGATGGTGATGTGATCCTTCTCGTCGCCCTTCAGGCGCACGTACCACCGCGGCTCGGCGCTGTCGGCAGGCTCGCCACGGTCGATGGCCTCGAACAGCGGGTTCTCGGCAGCGAAGCCGCGCAACCACTCCGAGATGGACACTTCGTACTCCAGCAACGACGGTGGCAGGTGGTACTCGGTCACGGGGTCATCCGCAGGCGACGAGCTCGCGGGCGCCCAGGTCGGTGTAGAGCCGGCGCAGGCGGGCCGCGGCGAAGCCCCAGGTGTAGCGCTTGGCGCGTTCGGCACCGCGACGGCCCAGCGCGGCGGCGTGCGACGGGTGATCGATGATCTCGCGCAGGTAGTGCGCGAACAGTGCGGGGTCGCGGTCGGGCACCAGGTAACCGGTCTCGCCATGGTCGACCAGGGTGAGCAACCCGCCCACCCCGCTGGCGACGACCGGCACACCGCACGCCGACGCCTCGAGCGCCACGAGTCCGAAGCTCTCGCTGCGACTGGGCACCAGCACGGCGTCGGCCGATCGGTAGTACGTGCTGAGGATGTGGTGCGGCTGGGGTGGCACGAAGCGCACCTGCGACCGCACGCCCAGTTCGTCGATGAGCGCGTGCAGACGGGTGACCTCCTCGTCGCCCTCCGTGCCGCTGGCGCCGCCGACGATGAGCAGCAGCGCATCGGGACGGTGGAGCTGGGCGAGCGCACGCACGGCCACATCGGGGGCCTTCAGCGGCTGGATGCGACCNNCCCGGGGCGACGATCTCGATGCGCCCGCGCGGGTTGCCGTAGAGGCGCCGGAACTGGCTCTCCTCCTCGGTGCAGCTGACGCAGATGGCGTCGGCGCAGCTGATGACGTCGTGCTCGGCACGGTGGCGCCACTCGCTCTCCAGGTCGCCTCCCTCGGCCTTCACCTTGGCCAGCGTGTGGAACGTGCTCACGAACGGGATGTCGAGCTCGTGCTTCAGGCGGTGGGCGACGAGGCCGCTGAGGAAGTAGTTGGCGTGCACGACGTCGGCCGGGAACTCGTGGCGCATGTGGTCGAGGACCCGGTCGCCGAACTCGCCGAGCACGCCCGGCAACTGCTCCTTGGGGAGGTACAGCGGGCCGGCGGGCACGTGCACCACGCGGTGCCCGGGCTCCACCTGCACCACCGGCGCCTGGTCGGGATGGCTGCGACGCGTGTAGGTGGTGCACTCGACGCCGGCCTGGGCGAGCGCCGACACCAGCTCGCGCACGTAGACGTTCATACCGCCACTGTCGCCCGAGCCCGGTTGGGCGAGGGGCGAGGTGTGGAGCGAGAGCACGGCGACGCGTTGCACGACGGGGAGAAACGCTACCTCTCCGGTCGGCATTCCCGGGACGGAAGGGTCGACGCTTCACCTGTTCGTGGCACAATCCGGTCGGTGGATTCCCCCAGAACGTCACGCCGGCAGTCACCGCTGCTCCGCGTGCTGTCACCGTTGCGCGACTTCCTGGACACCGAGGCCGCAGGTGGCGCGCTGCTCGTGCTTGCCGCTGTCGCCGCGCTCGTGTGGGCCAACTCGCCCTGGTCGGTGAGCTACAGCAGGCTGTGGCACAGCGTGGTGAGCATCCGGGTGGCGGGGCACGGCATCTCGCTCGACCTGCAGCACTGGGTGAACGACGGCCTGATGGCGATCTTCTTCCTCGTCGTCGGCCTCGAGATCAAGCGTGAGGTGACGAGTGGCCATCTCGCCGGACGGCGCGCGGCCACGTTGCCGGTGGCAGCCGCGCTGGGCGGCATGGTGATCCCGGCGCTGCTCTACCTCGCCATCGCCGGCGGCACCGCCGCGCACGGGTGGGGTGTGCCGATGGCCACCGACATCGCCCTGGCGGTGGGGGTGGTCGCCCTGGCCGGAGCGGCCGTGCCGTCGAGCCTGCGCGCCTTCCTGCTCGGACTCGCCGTGGTCGACGACGTCGGCGCCATCGTCGTCATCGCCGTCTTCTACTCTGCGGGCGTCTCGTTCGGCTGGCTGCTCGCCGCCGCGATCGGTGTGGCGGTGACGGTGCTGCTGCGTCGCCTCGGCGTGTACCACCTGCTCGCGTACGTGGTCGTGGGCAGCTTCGTGTGGTTCGCGCTGCTCGAGGGCGGCGTGCACCCCACGCTGGCCGGAGTGGCGATGGGTCTGCTCGCCCCTGCCACACCGCGCTTGCAGGCCGAGCTCATCGACGCCGAAGAGCTCGCCGACATCAGCAGCGCACCAAGCGCCCGAGCAACCAGCGAGCTGGCACGCTCGAGCGTGAGCACCGTCGAGTGGCTCGAGCACGTGCTGCACCCGTGGTCGAGCTACGTCATCGTGCCCATCTTCGCGCTCGCCAACGCGGGCATCGTGGTGAGCACGCACACGATGCGGGCGGCGTGGCACTCGCCCATCATGTGGGGTGTGTTCGTCGGCCTCTTCGTGGGCAAGCCACTCGGCGTGCTCCTTGCGTCGGCTCTGGCCACTCGCTCGGGCATCGCCGACCGGCCGGACGACACCACCGGTCGGCAGATGTTCGGAGCCGGCACCGCGGCCGGCATCGGGTTCACCGTCGCGCTGTTCATCGCCGAGCTCGCGTTCACGAGCGGCACGGGACCGGACGGCCGCGCGATCGTCGACGTCGAGCAGGTGTCCGACGCGAAGATGGCGATCCTGGCCGCGTCGGTGCTCAGTGGCGTCGTGGCGTTCCTGGTGCTGCGCGCCCGCCCACGAAGCTCTCGTACACGTTGAGCAAGGCCTGCTGCTGCTCGGGAGTGAGCTTCGGGTCGGCGGCGATGGCTTCGCGCACGCCGCGTGCCTTGGCGTCGGCGTCGATGAAACCGGCGCGCTCGTAGAGCGTCTCGGCGCTGATCTGCAGCGCCTTCGCGATCTGCTGGAGGATCTCGGCCGACGGNNCGCAGACCACGCTCGATCTGCGACAGGTAGGGGTTGCTCACCCCGGCCACCTCGGCGAGCCGGCGCACGCTCATGCGCGCCACCTCTCGCTGGGTGCGGATGAACTCGCCGACGTCGGCGAGCCGCTTGTCGAACTCGTCGCGCACCTCGACCATAGGAGGCTTCTTGCTCAAGCGTCGTCGTCGTCGAGGAGACCGTCGACGTCGGCTTCGCCGTCGCGGTAGCGGCGCACCAGTTCGGCGCTGAGCGCATCGATGCGGCCGAACAGCTCCTTGCGCTCGGCCGAGCGCAACTGCTCGAACGTGTGCAGCGCGTGCACGTAGGAGGTGAGCTCGTCGGCACTCATCGACTGCAGATCGGTGCTGCCGGCCTCGGCGCACAGCTCGTCGAGCTCGAGGGCGAGGGGATGATCGCTGTAGTCCTCGGTGGGGCGCGGCGGGCGGGCGGGACCGCCGGTGAGCTGCGCGCCGAGGATGGCCGGCAGTTCGCCGGTGATGTTGTTCGGGTCGCTGTCGCCTGCAGCGCGGTGGCGCAGCTCGGCGCGAGCCAGGTCGAGGCGCGTCTGCACCACACGACGCACGTAGCTGACCACGTCGTCGTCGTGCTGCAGTCGGGACCGAATGGCCCGCAGTTCGGGCAGCGGCAGCGATCGGGCATCGAGATCTGTCGAGTTCATGCGAAACCTCCACTCACGGGCGGGAGCACCGCCACTTCGTCACCGGCACCGACGGTCATGTGCATCTCGGCGGGGTCGCCGTTGAGCCACACACGACAGCTGGTGAGCACCGTCTGGAACTGCGGGCCGAAGGCGACCACCGCGGCACCCAGCACCTCGCCGACATCGGCACCGTCGAACGTCGCCTGACCCGTGCCCGCTGCCTCGCGGGCCGCGGCGAAGAGACGGAGCGTGGCCATGGCGGCCAGCGTAGTGGGGATGCCGAGAAGGCGACGGCTACCCTCCACCCGATGGCACACCCGGCGCATCCCGTCACCCGGCTGCTCGCGCTGCGCCACGGCGAGAGCGAGTGGAACGCGCTGGGTCGCTGGCAGGGCCAGGCCGATCCGCCGCTCACCGACGTCGGTCTGCGTCAGGCGCTCGCGGCCGGCGAGCAGCTCGGCACGTTCGACGCCGTGTGGGCGAGCACTCTGCAGCGAGCGGCCAACACGGCCGCGATCATCGCCGAGACCATCGGCATGGGACCCGTGCAGCTCGACGCCGGACTGATGGAGGCAGGGTTCGGGCCATGGCAGGGCCTCACCATCACCGAGATCGAGGCAGGCTGGCCCGATTACCTGGCCGAGCACCGTCGGCCGGTGGGCGCAGAGGAGCCCGAGCACGTCGCCCAGCGCGCGCTGCTCGCCTTCCGCCGCATCGCTGCCCTGTCGCCAGGTGGCGAGGTGCTGGCCGTCACGCACGCCGGCCTCATCCGCACGCTGCGCCGCGCACTGGGTGCCGACGACATCCGCTACCCCAACCTCGGCGGCTGCTGGTTCATGGTGCACGACGACGGTCGCGTGGTGCCGGGCGAAGCCGTGCAGCTCGTCGAGCCCACCGCGTTCCGCGAAACGTTGTAGGTCGTGGCGGCCGCACGAAAGCCTGTCGACTCGTTCAGCGACGAGCTGTTCCCCGAGCCGGCCGCCGCCGAGCCGGCCGCCGCCGAACCTGCCGTCGTCGAGCAGGCCGCCCCCGAACCGTTCACGGTCGAGCTCGTGCGGTCCACGCGGCGCAAGCGCACGGTGGGCGCCGAGTTGCGCAACGGCGTGCTGAAGGTGACGGTGCCGTCGTGGATGAACGCCACCGAGCAGGCCCATTGGGTCGACAAGATGTCGGCCGGCTTCCGCCGCAAGATGTCGACCGACCGCATCGACCTCGCCCATCGCGCGACGACGCTCGCCCGCCGGTACCAGCTGCCCCGTCCCAGCGAGATCCGTTGGGCCGACGACATGACGTCGCGATGGGGTTCGTGCACCTACAGCACTGGCACCATCCGCATCTCCAACCGCCTCGCTGCGTTCCCCGACTGGGTGATCGACTACGTCATCGTGCACGAGCTGTGCCACCTGGAGGTGCGCGGGCACGGGCCCGACTTCTGGCGCCTCGCCACCCGCTACCCGAAGGCCGAGCGGGCGATCGGCTACCTCATCGCGAAGGCAGGCGACGACGACAACCACGGCTTCGACGACGGCTGACGGCCCGCGGGTCACGCGACGGTCACGCGCTTCCGTGGCCGCACTGAACCCGCCACCATGCTGAGCGCCAGCCATGCTGCCAGCGCGAGCACACCCCACGACAACGTGGAATGTGAGAACGACAACGAGCGCTGCACCTCCGACGGCACGGCACTCGCCGCCGCACCAAGCACCGCCAACAACGACAGCAGGCGCACGGCCACGAAGCCCACACTGCCCGCCGGCAGCGCGGAGCGCTCGTCGAGGCGCACGAGCGAACCCGTGTCGGGAGCCACCCGGCCGGGCATCGCGCCGAGCCGCTGCCACATCGGTTCGATGGTGCAGAACTCGGCCAGCGCGTTGGCGGTCGCGTCGTCGATCGACAGGAACTCGACGCCGATGCGCCACTCGCTGTAGGGGTTCTCCATCACGTTGCGCACCACGACCTGCACGCGCATCGTGGTGACGCCGGTGGCCGTGGGAACAGCGGAATCGAGCTGCAGCTGCTCGCCCACGTCGAGCGCGGTGTGACTCAGCACGCCGGCGCCCTGAGCCGTGAGGTCGACGATCGACACGGCGCGTTCGCCCAGCGTCGCCGCGAGCGCCGACACGACACGCGGCGCACGGCGGAGCTGCACGCGAGTGGCGAGCACCCGCAGCAGATCGAGTGACATGGCGAGCGACCACAGGCTCACGAGCAGCAGCGCCGTGGTCTGCACCTCCGGCATGTCGGGCAGCGTGTGCGTCACCCGGTCGCTCAGGCCGCGGGCCACGAGCACGAGGCTCAGCACCACGACGGCCAGCGCGAGGCCCGAGCCGTATCGCGTGCCGTAGCGGGTGCCGCGGCGCGCCATTCGTGCTTGCACACGTGTGCGGCTGTCGGCATGGAACTTCGACAGGCTCGAGCTGGTCGGCCCCAGCGTGTGCAGTGACCAACGCGTGCGATCGCCCGGACGCAGCGTCCACCCGCTCAGCAGTGTGAGTCCGAGTGCGGTGTAGGCGAACGCGGGCAGCCACAGGCAGGCGAGCGTGACGGCCGATGCGCGGAACGGCACCTGGCCGACCAGAAGGGCGCAGCAGAGCAGCGCGAGGAACACCACGCGTCGCAGCCCCGACAGCGGACGAACCGACCATGCCAGCAGGGCAGCGCGCTGCGGCATGGAGTAGCCACCGGCACGCAGCACGCCCCGTCGACCGAGCAACAGGCGACGCGCAGCCCGAGCACGCTGCACGCGATCGGCGTACACCTCACGGTCGTCCATCACCGGTCGATGCGCCACCACGGGCGGACGAGCGGGCGCGGTGACGCGCCACCCACGGGCGAGCAGTTCGGCGCCGGCGAGCCACAGCGCCTCCAGCATCGGGTCGTCGGTGGCCGGCAACTCGCGGATCGCGTCGGCGCGCACGAGCGAGCCCGAGCCGAGCCACACCGCAGCGCCGCGAGTGCCGAGCGAGGGGTTGAGCGCCGACCGTTCGAACAGCAGCTCGTGCCGTTGGCTCGGCGTGTGCTCGGGTGAGTCGACCGCCGGCGAGACGCCGTGGCCCTGCACCACCGCGACACGCGGATCGGCCATGTCGGCGGCGAGGCAGGCGACGATGTCGGGCGTGGGTACGTCGCCCGCGTCGAGCAGCACGAAGAACGGAGTGCGCACGGCCGCGGCCATCACGCGCACGCCGTTGTGGTCGTCGGTGTCGCTGGCCGCGTACACGGCCTGGAACTCGGTGGCGAGCGATGCGATGGTCGGGCGGCCCGACAGGTCGACGACGATCACGTGGTCGACACGATCGACGGCTCGCAGTGCCAGCAGCGTGGCGCGCACCTCGTGCTCGAAGTGGTCGTCGACGCGCACGACGGCATCGACGACATCGACGGGGTCGATCGACGGTGGCCACACGGGTTCGGGGCCGGAGGGATCGGACGGATCGGCGACAGCCGCCGGCCACAGCGCCCACGCGAGCAGCGCCGCGCCGAGCAGGCCGACGAGCTCGACGCCGAGCGCGGGAATCGAGAGCCACAACGGCACGCCGTGCAGCGAGAAGGCGACGCGCCACACCAGGTAGGCGACGGTCGCGCACAGGCCCGCCACCGTCAGCGCTCGTGCACCCAGGTGCTCCGTTCGCCTCATCGTTCGATGACCTCGTCGTTGTCGTGCCCGCACGAGCAGGCGCCGCGATCCACCGATCTGGATGCGGCAACCATTCATCGGTCCCGGCAGCGCCCGACTTGAGGCTGGCGCTGCCCTGAGCGCGCCGCCGTCCGATAACCTGCCTGCCTCGTGGGTACCGCCAAGCGTGAACGTCAGAAGGCCAACCGTCAGCTCCGTCTCGAGGAGCTGGCCAAGCAGGCTCGTCGCGACAAGACCAAGAAGATCACCGGGCGCGTCACGGCAGGTGCGCTCGCCGTGGTTGCCCTCGTCGGCGTCGTCTACCTGGTCGGTCGCAACGACAACACGGCGTCCACTGCCACCAGCACCACGACTGCCGGCGTCGAGCCGTGCGTCACGCCGCCGGTCGACACCAGCGTCACCAGCTCCAGCACGGCCGCCACGACGGCAGCCACGACAGCTGCTACGACCGGCGCCACGACCGCGACGACCACCGGCGG
>PMCN01000261.1 GCA_003154135.1 Acidimicrobiaceae bacterium | reverse complement strand
GCCCACCGCCTCTCCACCATCCGCGACGCCAACGTCATCCTGGTGATGGACGCCGGTCGCATCGTCGAGCTCGGCACGCACGAGCAGCTGCTCGCGCAGCACGGCGCCTACTACACGCTCTACAACGCACAGTTCGCCGGCGCGGCCACCGACGTCGCCTGACGGTGTGGCCGAGCGCCATCGGGTTCGCCCGCGTCAGACCCCGTACCCCTCGTCGACGACCTCGAATCGATCGTCGACGAGGAGGGCTGGGTGCTGCTGGTGGACTGACCGATCAGTTCAGGCGCTCGATGAGGCTGGTGACGCCCGTGCCGTCGGAGAACAACGGTGCGGCTTCCTTCACCAGCGCCTGGTACCCGACGTCGGTGCTCTGGTACGCCCACAGGGCGTCCACCTCGGCCATGGTGTCGGCGCCCGTGAGCCAGGCGACGGTGCCGAACGGCCCGTACGCACTGGCCAGGAACGCATTCGACAGCCCGGTGCCCTTGGTGACGTGCTGTTGGCCGCGCACGCCGAACTCCATCGCGTCGAGCAGCTTTCCGGGCGCCGCCGCAGCGCTGAGGACGACGTAGAACCGCTTCGGCTCGGCGGTGAGCGATGACGACACGACCGAGGCGAGGCGATCGGTGACCGCGGTCGAGAACAGATCGGTGTGCGACCCGATCCACTCGAGGTACTTGGCGTCGGCCATCAACGTGTCGGTCATCGCCTGCAGCTCTGCGTGCGACTCCGCACGGCAGCTCCAGGTGATCGTGTTGCTCGGCTCGCCGAAGCGGTGCGAGAAGACACTCACCTCGACGCCGGTGATGGCGGTCACGAGTGTGGCGACCTCCACCGCGGCAACGGTGCCGTCGAGGAGCTTGGTGTGGTCGATGGTGCCGACCCGGGTGAAGATGTACATGTCGATTCCCCTTTGTTGATGCGTCGTGCATGACGTGGACGAGGGGCCCACCAGCGTTGGCTAACGTTCCCCCACTGGCTCCCCTAACGACCAGCAACCGCACGATGCGCTCTGTTCGCCGCCACGTCTGTGATGCACATCACAGTCGGTGGATCAGCGCACATCGACGAGGAAGGACGACATGCCTGCTCCATCGAGCACGCACGCTGCAGGGCTCTGGTACGACGTGGGACGCCGCCGCCTGCTCGCCGCCGGCGAGGTGATCTTCCGCGAGGGCGATGCCTCGACACGTGTGTACGTCGTGGTCAGCGGTCGAGTGCGGATGCTGGTGTCGGCCGGCGGTGGGCGCGAGGTGGTGCTCGACGTGAAGCGGTCCGGCGAGGTGTTCGGAGAGCTGGCCGCGATCGACGGCGGCGGTCGCAGTGCAACAGCCATCGCCGCCGAAGCCAGCGAGGTGACCGAGATCGCCGGCGACGACTACCTCGCCGCCGTGCTCGTCGACCCGGTGCTCGCCCGAGAGGCGATGCGCAGCCTCGCCAGGCAGGTTCGCCGCGCGAGCGCACGCGTGGCGGCCGATGCGACCGATCTCTTGGTCACCCGCACGGCCCGAACCCTGCTCGACCTCGCCGAGGCCGGCTCCGACCGCGACCGTCACTGGGTGGTCGCCACCACGCAGGCCGACCTCGCCGAGTGGCTCGGTGCCACCCGCGAGGCCACCTCACGAGCACTGGCCACGATGCGACACGCAGGCGTCATCGCCACCGGGCGCTCGCGCGTGACCGTGCTCGATCGCCGCGCACTGGCCGCGTGGGCTCGCCCGACCTGACCGCTATGCCGGCAGCTTCGGCGCGAACACCTCGTCGGCGATCTTGAGCACGGTGACGGTGGCGCCGCCCGCACCCANNGCCCCGGTACGGGTGACCCACGCGTTGTAGGCGTCGAAGCGTGCGGCCTCGAACGCCGAGGTGTTGACGTTCAACGAGTACTCGGTGACGGCTCGGCCGGCGATGGTGCTCTTGTGCGAGCCGGTGACACTGATGTACGGGCGCATCTCTTCGGGCACGAAGTACGACAGGGGGTGCAGGCCCGGCGGAACCGGGGTCGGCAGGAACGACCGCGTATCGACACCGCGCTGCACCACCCACTGCGACGTGCCCGGTTGGAGCAGGTACACGTCGTTGCCCTTGATGATGGTGCGCAGTCCGACGTCGGTGGTGCTCGGTGCGGCGACGACGATCGACATCACCGAGCCCGTCGCATCGGTGGCCACGGCATCGTGACGCACCCGCGCGTTGTCGTCGGATGTGATGTCGACCACGATGGTGCCGTAGCCCGGCACCACCTCGACGAACCGTGGAAGGTCGGCACTGGACTGACGCACGACGCTGACGACGAGGAACGAGAGCAACCCGAGGGCGACGAGCACCAGCACGGCGGCGACGAAGCGCTTTCCCGGAGAGCGCTGCTTGACGCCGATGGCCTTCTCCGACGCGGCGAACACCCTCGCCGGTTCGGGTGTGCGCGATCCGAAGGGCACATCGAGCGGGCTGACCGTTCGCGGTCCGTTTGCGAGCCGCGGCTCGGCGCCGGGCAGCTCGGCATCGACGGGCGGGTCGGTCTCCATCGCGCCGACCATACGCTGCTGCACGCACCCAGCCGTGCTCAGCCGCCGGCGACCGCAACGCCAACGACCTCGACGGCAGCGACCTCGACAAAGGTGTCGTTGAAGCACGCGCCGTTGGCGAGAGGGTCGCCGGTGGCCGGCGTGAGGGCGTTCACACCCTGACCGCCAGCGTGGTTGCGCAACCACACCCCCTTGGCCATCACCACCACACCCGGGCGCGCCTCGTCGCCCACGCGCAGCGGCACCTCGATGGAGCCCTGCTCGTTCCACACGCGCACCGGCGCACCGGCCACCAGCCCGCGCGCGGCAGCATCGTCGGGGTGCATCGAGATCGTCGGTTCGGGGCTCTGGAACTCGCCGAACATCGAGTTGATCAACTTCGACGTGGCCGGCGAGATGAGGGTGAGCGGGAAGCGGTCGGCGTCGTGCGCGACCGGTCGCCAACGCGGCACACCGTGCTCACGATCGACGAGCCGCGCGCGACCATCGAGCGGCGCGGTGTCGACGAACTGACGCGACGGCACGACGGCGATGCGCGGGCCTTCGTCGGCAACGGCAGCAGACAGTGGCGCGGCGGCCCAGTCGAAGCCCATCGCCTGCGCGAGCGCGAGTCCGGTCTGATCGTTGCTGCGAGATTCGCCCACCGGTGCGATGACCGGCGCGACTGGCAGCACTGCGTAGGTGCCGTAGCCGGTGGCGACATCGACGATCTCGAAACTGGTGGTGGCCGGCAGCACGACGTCGGCGAAGCGTGCGGTATCGGTGAGCACCTGATCGTGCACCACCGTGAACACGTCGTGGCGCGACAACGCAGCCGTCACCGCCGCCGTGTCGGGGCACATCACCATCGGGTTCGCGCCCTGCACGAACAACACCTCGCACGGGTCGGCGCTGCCGGGCGCAAGCCACGCGCCCACCTGGTGCATGGGCACGGTGCGTCGCGACGGCCCCGCCAACGCCTCGGCCGGCCAGCGACGTCGTGCGCGCACCGCACCGACCGACGTGGAGCCGATCACGCCACTGCCGCTGACGCCGAAGTGCCCGCCCAGCACCGGCAGGGCGAGCGCGGCACGGCAGCCGGCACCGCCGTTCGAGTTGCGCTCGGGACCCCAGCCGATGCGCAGCATCGACGGTCGCGTGGTGCCCCACCACGTGGCGAGGAGGCGGATGTCGTCGGCGGCGAGCCCGGTGACGTCGCACGCCCGGTCGAGCGGCCACTCGCTCGCCGCGTCGAGGAACTCGTCGACGCCGTCGGCGTGCTCGGCGACGAAGTCGCGATCGATGTGGCCGTCGGCGGCCCACAGGTCGGCCACTGCGTAGGCGAGTGCCGCATCGGCACCCGGTCGGATGGCGAGGTGCATGTCGGCCCGCGCGGCCATGGCGGTGCGCCGAGGGTCGATGACGACGACCTTCGCACCGCGCTGCACCGCCTGCTGCACCAGCGGCGGCCAATGCGTGTTGCTCACCGTGGGGTTGGCACCCCACACCACGACGAGACGGCTGTGCACCACATCGGCCGGGTCGGCCGACGCCATGCCGCGGTACACGCTGTCCCACGCCACGCCCATCGTGTGCGCACAGATGGTGTGCTCGACCACCGTCGCGCCGATGGCCGCGAACAGCGCCTCGGTGAGGCTCGCGCGCTCGACCCCCGCCGCCGACGAGTTGTAGGTGTACGCCACCACCGCGTCGGGGCCGGCACGGTCGATCGCGTCACGCATGCGCTCGGCCACGAGTGCCAGCGCGTCGTCCCACGAGGCCGGCCGGAACTGGCCGGAACCCTTGGGTCCGGTTCGCACCAGCGGCGTGAGCACCCGCTCGGGCGCGTACACCCGGCGCGCGTGCTGGCGCACCTTGGCGCAGATCCAGCCGTTGGTGAGCGGGTTGTAGTGACCGGCGTCGACCCGGGTGATTCGACCGTGCGTGACGGTGACCGCCAACGAGCAGGCGTCGGGGCAGTCGAGCGTGCAGGCCGTGTGCACGACATGGGTGTCGGCGGTTGCGGTCATGCCTGTGGGTCTACTCCGTGCCCGCCCGGGCGGCAAGGAAGTTCAGCCATCCCGGTGGCGCCGAAGGCGGTTCACGCGTTCGTGTTGACGGCCGACAGCACACCGGTGCGGAACGTGGCCGGCGCACTGGTCCACACGTAGTCGGGTTGGCTCTCCGTGTAGGCGTTGGCCCAGAACGTGACGTGATACGTGATGCGCGCCTGGATGGTCACCGACCCGGGGCCGGGTGGGGTCCACATGCACGGCCCGTTGACGCCGGGAGCTGTCTGCTCGGGCAGCAGGGGTACCGCTGGCAGCGCAACGGGGTCGGCCACCGGGCTCGAGCCGGCAGCGACGCACGACACCACCCCGTCGAACGGTGGCGACGGTCGCGACGGGTCGGGTGTGAACTGCACGAGGAAGTCCATCGACACCGGTTGGGTGAGGAGGTACATCGTCCACCCGCGCCAGTACGCCGGCGCCGAGCGCTGCGCACGCCACGCCGCCGGTTGCACCGCCAGCCACGCCGGGTAGCGCGTGACCAGGCCACCCCAGCGGTCGACCACCGCGTTGCGATAGACGATCGGACGCTCGAGCTGGAGGTGGTTGTAGAGGTCGGCGATGTTGCGGCGAGGGTTCAACATCGGGTCACGCGAGCCGACGTCGATCATCCCCAGGAAGTGGTACACCGAGTCGCAGAAGATCGCGAAGTGGCGCACGGCACCGGCGAGCGGGCCCTTGCCGGCACCCGACGGGTCGGCAACGTTCGGTTCGCCGAGCGCAGGCAGGTCGCCCTCGATGAAGATCCACTTGTAGCTGCGCACCAACTGGCCGGGTTGGTAGGGCGTGCCGTCGGACGTTGTGCCGCCGTACACGGTGGAGAACTCGCACGGCGCACCCGCACCGCCCTGCGTGCGGAACACCGACGCCGACGGGATGGACGTGTACCTGCTCAACCCGCCCGTCGTGTCGCGCACATCCACCACCCGAACCCCCGCCACCGTGATCGGCGGAATCGGAGGTGGCGGCGGGTTCGATCCTCCAGCGAGTACCCCGGTCGATCCCAGCAATACCCAGGCCATGATCACCACCGCCAACCGCTTCATAGGCACGCATCCGGTTGATTACCAACCTGAGTAACGACCCATTCGCTCCCATGCAGATCGATGCGAAGGCTGATGCCGCTCTTCACGACGCCCGACGTTGAGCCCTGGGCGAGCGAACCGTCGGGCATTCGAAACACGCCACCGTCGAGCACGCAGTCAAACACGATGGCCTCGGTGTCGGTTCGCCCGTCACCGATGACCTCCGGTCGGAGAACGACACCGACATCGAGATCCGCAACCTGACCCTCGGCGATGCGTTGCTGCAGGTTCGGGAAGTAAACGGCTCCACCGTCGGCGTAGTACTGCTTCCATCCGGGGAGAGTGAGATCGATCGGTGTTGATGTGATCGCCTGGAAGTACACGAGGCGGGCGTGGAGGTAGGCCTCGATGATGGGGCGATCGGCTTCCTTGAAGGTCCACGTGATGCCGTGGGCGATGTCCTCCTTCACCGGCAGGTACACCCACAGCTTGGGCATCAGCTCGTACACCAGGCCCGGTGCGGTGATGCCGGGGGCCGAGTCGACCAGCCGCCACGGGCCGTCGGCCGACAGCCCCACCACGCCAGCTGGCAGCGTGCCCGCGCCCGTCGTCGTGGGCGCTGTCGTGGTCGATGTCGTGCTCGTGGGACCGCCACCCGTGGTGTCAGTGACAGCCGTCTTGACCGGCGCCGTGGGCAAGGGCGCGACCGACGATTCCGGCGCGATGGTGGCCGGTGACGCGGTGCCGCCACTGCACGCGACCAGGGTCGCGGACGCAACGACGATCATCGCGACGACGCTGCGGTGTGGAACCAAGGGGGCCTCCGGGGACGGACACGGCGACGACACGGCGCCGGTCACCCGCACTGGGCACAGCGACAGCCTCGTCCAGGAAAAAGTATCGGCGGTCTGCGCCGAGCGTCACGAAATGATCCGAACGCACTACCCCTGCCCGTCACCATGGGGCGCAGCGCCCAGCGACCCCCTAATCTGGCGCCGATGATCGCAGTGGTGGTGGTCCGCGGAGGTGCCCTCCCGTCCGGCGGCGACGAGACGGTGGCCGAATGCGGTGGCCGCGCCATCGTGGTCGGCTCCGGCACTGCCCTCGCGGTGGAGGCACTCGCCGGCATCGCCACCGAGCTCACGCTGCTCGAGCTCGAGCACTTCCAGCCCGCCGCATGGGCGGCGGCATTGCAGCCGTTGGTGCAGCACGAACCTGCCGTGGTGATGCCGGGCTCGCCCGATGG
This sequence comes from Acidimicrobiaceae bacterium, assembly GCA_003154135.1. Taxonomy (GTDB): domain Bacteria; phylum Actinomycetota; class Acidimicrobiia; order Acidimicrobiales; family Ilumatobacteraceae; genus UBA668. The sequence goes on along the minus strand of PMCN01000261.1, from coordinate 12,885 downwards.
GCGCGACCTGGCCCCGCGGCTGGCGTCTCTGCTGCACCGGCCGCTCTTCGCCGGGGCCGTCACCGTCACCGCCCATCGGGTCGAGCTGGCACGCAAGGGCGGCACCGAGATCCACATCGCCAACCCTGGTCCCGAGTTCGTGGCCACGCTGCAGCCCGGTGTGCGCGGCGTGGTGCCCGCGGCCTCGTGGCCTGCCGTCGTCGTCACCCACGCCGAGGTGCCGCTGCGCGCCAGCGGCCCGGCCGTCGACGCGGCGGTGCTCGCCGTGCTGCCGCCCGACCCGGCCACCATCGACCTCGCCGAAGCACCGCGCATCGTCGGCGGCGGGGCCGGGCTCGACCGACCGGAGCGCATGGAGCAGCTGAGCCGCATCGGCGGTCATCTCGGCGCGAGCATGGGAGCCACGCGCGTCATCACCGACCGTGGGTGGGTGCCCCACGAACGCCAGATCGGCACCACCGGTGTGGTGGTCGACCCCCGGCTCTACGTCGCGTTCGGCGTCAGCGGTGCCGTGCAGCACACGAGCGGGCTGGGCAACCCCGACCACATCATCAGCGTCAACACCGATGGGCACTGCCCGATGATGCAGCTCGCCGATCTCGCCATCGTGAGCGACGCAAACGCCACGCTCGACCACCTCGAGCGCCTCCTCGCCGACGAGTCACTCGCGTGACCGCTCCCGATGTCGACGTCGTGGTGGTGGGCGGTGGCCCTGCGGGCGCCTGCGCAGCGATGGTGGCGGCGCGCGCCGGGCTGGATGTGGTGCTGCTCGAACGTGGGCCGTTCCCGGGCAGCAAGAACATGTACGGCGGTGTGGTGTACCCACGCATCCTGGACACGCTCATCCCCGAGTGGTGGTTGGAGGCTCCCGTGCAACGGTGGGTCACCCGGCGCAGCACGATGCTGCTCACCGAGACCCAGGCGGTCACCATCGACTTCCGCACGGAGGCGTGGGGCGCCCCGCCGTACAACGGCGCCACCGCGTACCGGCCCGACTGGGATCACTGGCTCGCCGGGCACGCGCAGGCGGCCGGCGCGCAGCTCATCACCGACACCACCGTGATCGGACTCATCCGCGACGAGCACGGCGCGGTCGTGGGCGTGCGCACCGACCGGCCCGACGGCGACCTGCGAGCGCGCGTGGTCATCGCCTGCGACGGTGTCAACAGCTTCCTCGCCAAGGAGGCCGGGCTCTACGAGCACACCGATGCCAAGCACTACACGCTCGGCGTGAAGGAGACCCTCGCACTGCCGAAGGAGACCATCGACGAACGGTTCGCGGTGCGCGACCGGCACGGTGTCGACATCGAGATCATCGGTGCCACGGGTTCGGTGAACGGCGGCGGGTTCCTCTACACCAACCTCGACACCATTGCAGTGGGCGTGGTGCTCAAGCTGCCCAAGCTGGCGGCGCAGGCGCAACGGCCCGAGGCCATCATCGCCAAGATGAAGCAGCACCCGGCCATCGCCCCGCTGGTGCAGGGCGGCGAGCTGAAGGAGTACAGCGCACACCTCATCCCCGAAGCCGGACTCACCATGATGCCCAAGATGGTGATGGACGGCATGCTGGTGGCGGGCGACGCGGCGGCGCTGTGCCTCGCGGCCGGCATCTGGCTCGAGGGCGTCAACTTCGCGATGGCGAGCGGCATGTACGCGGGTGAGGCGGCGGCGGAGGCCGTGCGCGGCGGCGACGTGACGGCCAACGGGCTGCAGGGCTACCAGCGGCGGTTGAGCGACACGTTCGTGCTGAAGGACCACCGCAAGCTGCACCGTGCGCCCGAGCTGGTGCTGAGCGACCGTGTGCAGCACCTCTACCCGGGCATGGTGGCCAATGTCGTGGAGCGCATGTTCCGGGTCGACAACCCCGAACCGAAGCCGGGCCTGCGCCGCATCGTCACCCAGGAGCGACAGCGCGCCGGTGTGCGCAGGCGCGACCTGTTGCGCGACGGCTGGACCGGCTTCAGGAGCTTCGGATGACCGACCGCACCATCTCGTTCCAGGAGCGGATGGACACGGCCGAGTTCCGTGTGCACCCGCAGGCCCACATCGTGGTCGATGGCGCGGTCTGCGCCGACTGCAGCACGCGAGAGTGCGTCACCGCCTGCCCGGCCAACCTGTTCATCCCCACCAGCGATGGCGGGCTCGTCTTCAACTACGAGCAGTGCTTCGAGTGCGGCACCTGCTACATGGTGTGCAACCGTGAGGGAGCGATCAGCTGGAACTACCCCGAAGGCGGCTACGGCGTCGTCTTCCGGCGCACGTGAGACGCGCGTGAGCATCGTCGTCTGCCTCAAGTGGGTGAGCCATCCAGGCGAGCCGCACGACTCGCGCTTCTCGGGCATGTCGCACGCCGACCAGTCGGCGCTCGAGTTCGCGCTGCAACAGGCCGAGTCCACAGGTGCCACGGTCACCGCCATCACCGTCGGGCCGCCCGGTGCCGAGAAGGTGCTGCGCGACGCGCTTGCATGCGGCGCTCATCACGCCGTGCGCATCGAGGGGCCGACCACCACATCGGGCACCGACGTGGCCACGGCGATCGCCGACCACATCACCGATGCTCGATGGGTGTGGTGCGGCGACTACTCGCTCGACCGCGGCGCCGGCAGCGTGCCCGCGTTCATCGCCGCGCACCTCAACGCACAGCAGGCGCTGGGCATCATCCACGCGTCGATCGAGGGCGACGCGGTGCACGCCACCCGCCGCCTCGACGGCGGCCGCCGCGAGCTGCTCGAGGTGACGGCCCCCGCCGTCGTGTCGGTGGAGGGTGCCACGGCCCGCCTGCGCCGCGCGACGCTCGCCGCAGTGCGGGCGGCAGCGTCGGCCACCATTCCCGTGGTGTCGGCCACCACGCCGATGCACCGCGCCGAGTTCATGGTGCGGCCGTACCGTCCACGTGCTCGCGTGCTCCCGGCGCCCGAGGGGGCCACCGCGCTCGAGCGCTTGCGCGTGCTGACCGACGCGGCCGCGGCGTCGGCCGCCCGGGGCGACACGGTGCGCCTCGAACCCGCCGACGCAGCCGCTCGCATCGTGCGTGCGCTGCGCGAGTGGGGCTATCTCGCGCACTGACGTCCGACACATCCCGTCGCCAGTAGCGTGGGCAGCGTGACCACCGTCTCCGTCGTCCCGCTCGACGAGGTGGGCACCACACTGCTCGCCGCGGCGTCGAGGCTGCTCGCCGAGCACGGACCGGCGGCGCTCACCGTGCGGCGCATCGCTGCCGAGGCGGGGATGAGCACGATGAACGTGTACTCGCGCTTCGGCGGCAAGGACGGTGTGGTCGAGCACCTCTTCCTGCGCGGCTTCGAGCTGCTCGCCGCCGGCCTCGAGGCCGTCCCGCACACCGACGACCCGATGGCCGATCTCGTACGGTGTGGTGACGAGTACCGGCGGTTCGCGCTCGAGCACACCACCCTCTACTCGGTGATGTTCGACCGGGTGGTGCCCCTGTTCGAGGCCAGCGAGTCGGCGTCCATCAAGGCCGCGGCCACCCTGCAGGAGCTCGCCGATCGGCTGCACCTCGCCATGCTGGCCGGCAGCCTGCGCCCCGCCGACCCGCTGCACACCGCGGCCATCGTGTGGAGCACCTGCCACGGTGTGGTGAGCCTCGAACTGAAGAAGTCGGGCTTGCCCATCGACTGGGATGCGGTGTACCGCGATGCCTGCGCGGCCATCATCAAGGGCCTCGCCGTCTGATGGCGCGCTACCTCGGCCGCACCACCTGGACCGACCACTGGAAGCCACAACGCCGCGCGCTGCTCGCCGTGCCCGTGGGCTCGTGCGAGCAGCACGGCCCGCACCTGCCGCTCGACACCGACATCCGCATCGCCACCGCGCTGGCCGAGGGGCTCGCCGACAAGTACGACGAGGGTGACGTGCTCGTCACCCCGCCGCTCACCATCACCGCCAGCGGCGAGCACGCATCGTTCCCCGGCACGCTGTCGATCGGCACGGCGGTGTTCGAGCAGGTGGTCATCGAGCTCGTGCGCAGCGCCGACTGGAGCGCCGGCGTGGTGCTGGTCAACGGTCACGGCGGCAACCGCGCCGCCGTCGAGCGGGCAGTACGGCTGTTGCACAGCGAAGACCGCAAGGTGCTGGCGTGGTGGCCGCGCGTGTCGGGCGGCGACGCACACGCCGGCGACACCGAGACGTCGCTGATGCTCGCCATCGCGCCGCACCTCGTGCACATGGACCGGGCCGAGGTGGGCTCGACGGCGCCGCTCGTCGACCTCATCGCCGAGATCCGCGAAGGCGGCGTGCAGTCGGTGAGCCGCAACGGCGTGCTCGGCGACCCGCTGCGGGCCAACGTCGGGCACGGTCGCGCCATCCTCACCCGGCTGTCGATCGACCTCGTGGCGGCCGTCGACGAATGGTGGGAGTGACCACACGGTGACCCGCTACCGGCTCGACTCGTCGTGGCGGCGGCCAGGCGATGGCACCACGGTGCTGGCCGGTTCGCCCTTGCGCCTCTTCCGCGTGTCGCCCGGCGGTGCGCACGTGCTGTCGCTGGTCGCCACCGGCGAGCAGCCGGCGACTGCTGCAGTGCAGCAGATGCTCGACCGCATGGTCGATGCCGGCGCGCTGCACCCGCAGCCCGAGGTCGGTCCCTTCACCGCCGACGACGTCACCGTGGTGGTGCCCGCCCATCGTGCCCTGCCCGCGATGCCGCTGGGGTTGCGCGCGATCGTGGTCGACGACGCCAGCCCTGCGCCGCTCGCCCTGCCGCAGCCCGCACCGCCGCACACGGTGCTCGTGCGCCGCACGCACAACGGGGGCCCGGGCGCCGCACGCAACACCGGTCTCGCCGACGTGCAGACGCCGCTGGTCGCGTTCGTCGACACCGATGTGGTGCTGCCCGATGGCTGGCTCGCGCCGCTGCTCGCCCACTTCGCCGACGAGCGCGTCGCCCTCGTCGCGCCACGCGTCGTCGGCGCGCCGGGAGCGGGCGCACTGGCCGCGTACGAGCAGCGGCACAGCCCGCTCGATCTGGGTGACGAACCGGCGCGCGTCGCCGCGGGCACGCGGGTGAGCTACGTGCCGGCCGCCGCGCTGCTGTGCCGCACCGATGCCGTCCGCGACGTCGGCGGCTTCGACGAGGGACTGCGCTACGGCGAAGACGTCGACCTCGTGTGGCGCCTCGCCGAGGCCGGGTGGCGCTGCCGGTACGAGCCGGCCGCGACGGTGCAGCACCGGGCGCGTGGAACCTGGGCGGGCTGGGCACGTCAGCGGGCGAGCTACGGGCGCTCGGCCGCACCGCTCGCCACTCGCCACCCAGGTGCCCTGGCCCCCGTGCGCATGAGCGGGTGGAGCGTCGCTGTGTGGGCACTCGTCATCGCCCGTCGCCCGGTGCTGGCCGCAGCGGTGGCCGGGGGCACCGTGGTGGCCCTGCAGCGGAAGCTGCCGACCGTGCCCCGCGCCGAATCGGCGCGGCTGGTGGCGCTCGGTCATCTCGCTGCCGGTCGTCAGCTGGCCCAGGCCACGCGGCGGGTGTGGTGGCCGATCGCGCTGGTCGCGGCGCTCGTCGCGCCCAAGGCTCGTCCGGCCGTGCTCGCCACGCTGGCCCCGGTGGTGGCCGATGTGGTGGCCGACGCGCTGCGCACCCGACGCGCGCGCACCCTGCTCGACGCACCGCTGCTGTGGGCCGACGAGGCCGCGTACGGCGCGGGCGTGTGGGCAGGGGTGTGGGCCGAGCGCGAACCCGGTCCGCTGCTGCCCAGCCTTACGACGTGGCCGCCGCGAGCCGCCGGCTGATGTCGGCGCACTCGACGCACACGGTCTCGGGGATGACGCCCCACCGCATCAAGCGGTTGAACACCACGCAGCCGAGGCACAAGGCGAACGCCGACTCGAGCGTGGCGGCCACCAGCAACAAGCTGACGAGCGCGTACGCCGCGACGTGAGAACCGGCGGCCCAGCCGACGAGTGCGGCGCCGCTGAACGCCAAGCCCATGCCTTGCGAGAAGCGCTTCGGCGGGCCGGGGACGAAACGGTGCTCGCCGCCGACGCGCGGTGTGAGCACTCGCGTGACGAACTGGCCCAACGGGCTGAAGCGGGGACCGGACAACACTCGAGCGAGGAAGCCGTAGGTGAGTGGCACGAGCACCCACCACTGACGGATGGCGAGGAAGAGCACGGCTTGGGCCACGACGCCGGCGGCGACGAGACGGGCAGACGTCTCGTTGACCGGGTTGGGGAAGCCGAACCACCGCGAGCGCATGCCGGAAGCGTAGACCGACAATCCCGATCAGACAACTCGACATTCAGCACCCCGTCCGCCCCGACTACCGTGGCCGCGATGACCGTGCGCCTCACCGTCCAGCGTGCCGCGTGGGAAGCGCACATGTCGGCGGTGGCCGCCGCCTACGGCCCGGGCATGGTGCCGGTGGTGAAGGGCAACGGCTACGGCTTCGGCCGACCCCTGTTGCACCACCTGGTGCACGAGCTCGCGGGCGGGGCGCTTGGCACGCCCGGCAGCGTGTGCGTGGGCTCGGTGCACGAGCTGCACGACGTGCCGGCCGACCTCACCCCCATGGTGCTCACGCCGACGTTGGAGGCACCCACCGACACACGCGCCGTGCTCACGGTGGGCAACCTGCGCCACGTCGAGGCCCTGCGCGACTGGCACGGGAGCGTGATGGTGAAGCTGGCCAGCAGCATGCACCGCCACGGCGCCACACGCGACGAGCTCCCCGCGCTGCTCGCGGCCGTGAACGCTGCCGGCTTGCCGGCGGCGGCCTACGCGCTGCACCTGCCTCTGGCCGGCAGCGACGACGCTCGTCTCGCCGAGATCGAGGCGTGGCTGCCGCTCGTGCCCGCCGGCGAGCCGCTGTGGGTGAGCCACCTCGAGCCGGCAGCGTTCCACCGCCTCGTGCTCGAGCACCCGGACCGCACGGTGCGCATCCGGGTGGGCACCGCGCTGTGGCACGGTCGGCCTCGCGCCGACTTCCTGCACCTCGACGCCGACGTGTTGCACACTCGACCGGTGCGAGCCGGCGAGCAGGCCGGCTACCAGCTCTCCACCGTGCCCTTCGACGGCACGCTGGTGGTCATCGGCGCCGGCTCGTCGCACGGCGTGAGCCTCCTCGACGGGCTCGACCTGTCGGCCGGCAGCCCGTTCCACTTCGCGCACGCCCGCGTGCCACTGCTCGAGCGGCCCCACATGCACAGCACCATCGCCGTCGTGCCCGACGGCCAACCCTGCCCGGCGGTGGGCGACCGGGTCGATCTCCAGCGGCCCTTCATCACCACGGCTGCCGACGAGGTGTGCTGGCGTTGACGGCGCGCAGCGAACGCATCATCGATCTCGACGTCACACGTGGCGTGGCGCTCATCGGCGTGTGCGTCATGAACTACCACGGCTACCTCATCAACCGCGGCGCCACCCCGGGCGACGGCTTCTGGGCACGCCAGTTCGATCCGTGGAACGGGCCGCTCTCGACCCGCTTCGCGGCCACGTTCGTCGTGGTTGCCGGCATGGGCATCTCACTGCTCACCCGCCGCAGCACAGCCGGCAGCGACCGCGGTGCGATCAGCGCCGATCGATGGGTGCTCGTGCGACGCGGCGTGCTCCTGTACTCGTTCGGCTTCTTCCTCAACTGGGTGTGGCCGGGCACCATCCTGTTCTTCTACGGGGCGTACTTCATGGTGGGGGCCGTGCTGTTCACGCTGCGCAGCCGGTGGCTGGTGCTCATCGGTGTCACCGCCGCCCTGGCCGCTGCCGGTCTGAAGTGGTGGGTGGTCGACCGCACGCGCCAGGGCCGGCCTCCCGCGTGGCTCGTGCAGGGGAACGCGGCAGCGCACACATCTCCGCGCGACCTCGTGCTCGACACGTTCGTGCGCGGCACGCACCCGTTGCTGCCGTGGCTCGTGTTCCTCTGTGCGGGGATGGTGCTCGGCAGAGTGCTCCCCTTCGCCACCCGCGTGCGCTGGTGGCTCACCGGCTTCGGGGTCGGCTGCGTGGTGCTGGGTTACGTGCTGCACGCAGTGCTGCAGTGGGACGACGTGCTGCGCTCCACGCGCCCCTTCGACCGCGGGCTGCTGTACACGCTCATCGCGATGGGCGTCGCGCTGGTGGCGGTGTGCGTGGTGGGAGCCGCGGCGCACGCCACCTCGCGCTCGACGCTCACCCACATGCTCGCCGTCACGGGCCGTACCACGCTCTCGCTGTACGTGCTGCACGTGCTGGTCTTCGACCTCGTCGTCGACTGGCTGGAGTGGGTGAAGCCGGCGGGGCTGGTCACGTCACTCTCGTTCGCACTCGTGTTCTGGATGGTGGCCATCGTGGCCGCCAACGCATGGGCGCTGTGGCAACCGGTGGGTCCGCTGGAGTGGCTGTATCGCCGCTTCAGCGACAACCGTCACCCGACCTCTTTGAACGTGTCGCACTGACGCGGGTCCTGCGAGTTGTAGCCCGTCATGAACCACGTGCTGCGCTGCTGCGCCGAGCCGTGGGTCCAGGTCTCGGGGTTGATGCGGCCCTGCGTCTTCATCTGGATGCGATCGTCGCCGACGCCTTCGGCCGCCTTCACAGCCTCCTGGATCTCGGTCGGACTGTCGAGCAGGCCACGCGAGTTGGCGTCGCCCACCCACACTCCGGCGAAGCAGTCGGCCTGCAGTTCGAGCGCCACCGAGTACTGGTTGGCGCGGCTCGGGTCGCTCTGCGACGCCTGCTGCACCTGCGCGTTGATGCCCAGCAGGTTCTGCACGTGATGGCCGTACTCGTGCGCCAGGATGTACTGCTCGGCGAGGTCGCTCGTGCCCCCGACGAACTGGGTCTCGATCTGCTGCATGAAGCCCAGATCGATGTAGACGAGGTTGTCGATCGGACAGTAGAACGGGCCGGTCTCGGGGCTGGCGGTGCCGCAGCCGCTGGCCATCGGCTGGTCGAACAGCCGGGTCTTGGTCATCTGGTACTTGACGCCGTAGAACTTGGGCAACGCGTTGGTCCAGTAGGCCTGCACGTCGTTGGTGGCACCGCACACGATCTGCTCGAGATCGGTGGAGCACGCCCCCGTCGACGAACCCGACGACGCGCCGGGCACCGACACGGCCTGGCTGGTTGCGCTGCCCGCGCCGATGAGCTTGGGCAGGAGCAGCGAGGCGAGCAGGATCACGACGCCCATCAACCCGCCGCCGATCTTCAGCCCGCCAGGCAACCCCGGTATGCCGCCACCGCCGCCCAAGCCGGGCAGCGAGAACCCGCCACCGCCACCGCCCTGGCCACGCTGGTCGTCCATGCTGGAGCCGTCGGTGCTGCGGATCTTGGTCATTGGTACCTCCTGTGTGACCGCGACCGGTCGGGCCGAGAGCCTATTCGCACGCGCCTACTCCGACGCGTCGACAGCCCGCTGCGCGGCGGATGCGCGACGCGCACGGTGGATGCCGCGCACGGCCACCGCACCGGCACCGATGAGCGGGCCGCGGTCGCCGAGGCGCACCGGAGTGATGCGGGCCCCACGCGAGAACGCGAGCTTGGTGTGCTCGTCGAGCGCCTCCTGCGCGGAGTTGAAGAACGTGGCGCCGAAGCCCAGGGCCACCGAACCACCGACCACGACGAGGTCGAGGTCGAGCAGGTTGCAGACCGACGCCACCGCTCGTCCGACCAGGCGGCCGGTGCGCTGCATGATCTCGTAGGTGGGTTCGGTGGGTGGACGACCGGTGATGGCCTCGATGGCGGTACCCGACGCCTCGGCCTCCAGGCACCCGCGAGCACCGCACACGCAACGGCGGCCATTGGGCTCGACGATGATGTGCCCCACGTGACCGGCGTTGCCCGCCGCGCCGTCGAGGAGCTGGCCGTTGAGCACGATGCCACCACCGACGCCGGTGCTGACGACCATCGCCAGGAAGCTCTGCCGCCCCTGCGCCGCACCCAGCCAGCCCTCGGCGAGCGCGAGCGCCTTCGCGTCGAGGTCGCCGTAGACCGGGAGCGACGTGGCGGTCGCGAGTCGCTCGCGCAGCGGGAAGTTGCGCCACGCGTGGATGTTGAGCGGCGACACCATCTCGGTGTTGGGCGTGATGGGCCCGGCCGAGCCGACGCCGACCGCCACGGGTCGGAGCCGGTGATGGCCGCGGGCGCGCTCGACCTGGCTCTCGATGAGGTCGGTGAGCATCGCGAACAGCGTGTCGGCGTGCAGGTCGTGGTCGACGGTGAACTTGTCGCGGTCGACCAGCTCGCCCTGCATGGTGACGAGGCCGACGGCCATCTTGGTGGCGCCGACGTCGACAGCGACGATCACATCGCCCGTGGGCGCGCCGGATCGAGCGGAGGGCGAGGGTGCGGCTTCGGTGGAGGTCATCAGTTCAGCCGACCCGGCGCGCCGTCTCCACCAGGTTGATCTCGTAGAGGACGAGATCGAGCGCGTCGGCGCTCATCATCCCCGAGAACCGCTGCGGGTGCTCGGGAGTGATGCACGACGACAAGGGGTTGAGCAGCGTCCACGGGGTGGGGTGGCAGAACTGCACGACGCTGTAGCGCTCGCCGGTGTAGCCGGGAGCGGCGACCACGCGGTGCACGCCGGTGGGGATGACTCCGTTGGTGAGCCGCTCGAGCATCATGCCGCTGTTGATGATGACCTGACCGTCGGGGGCCACCGCGTCGACCCAGTGTTCGTCGATGAGCACCTGCAGGCCGGGAGCCGTGGCACGCGGCAGCGCGGTGATGAGGTTGATGTCGCCGTGGGCACCGGCCCACACGTGCGAACCGTCGGGTGCCTCGTGCATCGCCGGGTAGCGAATCGCACGGGTGAGGGTGGCGCCGTTGGTGGTCATCTCGTCGAAGAACGACTCGTGGCAACCGAGGCCGACCGAGATGATGCGCAGGAACCGGCGCTGCAACTCGTCGATGGCGCGGTGGAAGTGGAGGAGCACCTCGGTGATGCCGGGCACTGCGGCCTCGGGCAGCACCTGGGGGCCGTAGCGATGCGGGTAACGGTCCCGCAGGGGATGTCCCTCGGGGAGCGACAGACCCCAGTTGAGCATCTCCTTCCAGTCGGGCACGTCGCTGCTGGCGGCGGTCTCGACGAGCAGCCCGGTGTACCCGGTCTGGCCGTGGCTCTCCGGCGCGATGAAGCGCTGCTTCATCTCGTGCGGATGTTCGAAGAACTCCTTGAGCATGCCGTACGCGGTGTCGAGCATGTCCTCGGAGAGATCGTGGCGTGTGTAGACGAAACCCGTACCCAGGCTGCGGCGCACACCGTCGACCACTGCTCGTCGCTGTTCGCTGCTGCCCCGCTCGAACGCGAGCAGGTCGACCTCGAGGATGTCAGTCATGGCTCCACCGTAGCGTCAGAACTCGCTCGTCACCGGGGGCAGCGAAGCCGTCGGGGAGGCGCCACGGATCCAACGGACGTCGAAGTCTTGTACCAGTTTCGCCGAGAGATCTTCCATTCCGACCAAACCTCCGGCACCGTGCCGCCGTGTCCTGTGTGTGGAACTCGTGGTATCGGTCGTGAGCGAGGTCGGCGATGCCACCGTCGCCGTCGACGGCATCGAGACGCTGTTCCGCGCCCACTACGCGCGGCTCGTGCGCGCGCTCACGCTGGTGGCCGGCAACCACGAGGCCGCAGCAGACGCCGTGCAGGAAGCATTCGTGAAGGCCCACCTCCACTGGCGGCGCATCGAACGCTACGACGACCCCATCGGCTGGGTGCGCCGCGTCGCGATCAACAAGCTGCGCGACGACCACCGCCGCCTCGGACGCAAGCACAAGGCCGAGCAGCGCCTGCACACCGAGCTGCGCCCGACCGGCGTGGAGTGGAGTGATGGAGCCGACGCCGCCACACTGCTCGCCGGCCTGCCNNATCAGCGAGGGCGCGGTGAAGTTCCACATGCACCAAGGGCGCGAACGCCTCCGCGGCATCGTGTCGGCGCGACAGGAGCAGCAGCGATGAGCGAGTTCGACGACCCGGAACTGGAACGACTGCTGGGCGGGGCGAGCGGTGCCTACCCCGACACGAACACGGCGCTGGAAGCCGTGCGCGGCCGGGTGCGCACCGTGCGCCGCCGGCGAGCCATCGCGGCCAGCTCCGCAGCGTGCGCCCTGCTGTTCGTCGGGGCAGTGCTCGCCGCGCAGCGCGGAGATGATCGTGGCGGCCTGCATCCGGGCGACGACATCGCCGACACGGCGACCTCCCGGCCCGACACCGTCGCGCCCACCACCGTCGACACGACCGCGTCGTCGACCCGCAACACCTCGGAGCCGACCGGTGGCGCCAGCACCACCCCCACCGTGCCCACCTCCACCTCCATCTCCATCTCCACCGCCACGTCGACCGTCACGTCGACCTCCAACGGCCACGGCGGATCCGGTGGCCCCGGCTCGGGCTCGTCGCCGGGCGGACCCGGCACCACCACCCCCTCCAACGCCGGGCCGAGCACCACCACCTACCACGCCATCGGTGGCTCCATCGTCGTGCACTTCCAGAACGGCGTGCTCACGCTGGTCTCGTCGACTCCCGACTCGGCCAACGGTTACCAACTGGAATCCGGGGCACTCACGGCGGGCGACCGGGTCGAGGTGAAGTTCAACAACGGCACGCACACGTCGGTCATCCGCATCGACGTCGTGAACGGCGCACCGCAACCGCGCATCGACGAGCACGGCTGACGACCAAACCTTCGCCGCCGCGCCGTCGTGTCCTCTCCACACCCCGCACGGCGTCGCCCCATACGGCACCGTGCACCAGTCCGTTGGAGGAACCTGTCATGCAACCCACATCTCGTCGCCGTCTCGTCGTGGTCAGCGCCATCTCCGGCGTGCTCGTCTTCGGTGCCGCCGGCTTCGCCGCTGCCGCAGCCGGCGGAGGCAGCCTGCCTCGTCCGCACGTGCAGACCGTCGTCACGGTTGCTGCCACCGACAGCACCACCGACAGCACCACCGACAGCACC
>PMCN01000063.1 GCA_003154135.1 Acidimicrobiaceae bacterium | reverse complement strand
CTTGGTGTCGAGCTGCAGGGCGGTGATGGCGTCGGCGGTGCCGGCCACCTTGAAGTCCATGTCACCGAAGGCGTCTTCCGCACCGAGGATGTCGGTGAGGGTGGTGTACTTGCCCTCGGCGAACACGAGGCCCATGGCGATGCCGGCGACGGCGGCCCGAGTGGGCACACCTGCGTCCATCAGGGCCAGCGAACCCGAGCACACCGAGGCCATCGAGGTGGAGCCGTTGGAGGCCAGCACCTCGGCCACGAGACGCAGCGTGTAGTTGAACTTCTCGCGGTCGGGGAGCACCGGCAGCAGCGCACGGGCGGCGAGCGCACCGTGGCCGATCTCGCGACGCTTGGGCGAACCCACGCGACCGGTCTCACCGTTGGCCCACGGCGCCATGTTGTAGTGGAACAGGAAGTACTTGTTGGAGTCGGGGCCGAGCGTGTCGAGCAACTGGTTCATGCGCGGCATGGCCATGGTGACGACGTTCAGCACCTGCGTCTCGCCACGCTGGAACAGGCCGGTGCCGTGCGCGGTGGGCAGCACGCCCACTTCGCTGCTCAGCGGGCGCAGGTCGCGGGGGCCGCGACCGTCGATGCGCTTGCCCTCGTCGACGATGCGCTTGCGGACGAGCTTCTTGGTGAGGCTGCGAACGGCTTCTTTCACCTCGCGCTCGCGGCCGGCGAAGTTGCCACCGTCTCCGCAGAGCTTGGCGATGGCGTCGGCGGCCACGGCATCGGTGGCGGCGTTGCGCTCGGCCTTGCCGGCGATGGCGACGGCCTTCGACAGCTCGGGCGTGGCGATGGGCTCGACGGCGGCGAACACCTCGGGGGCGTAGTCGGCCGACACGGTGTACTCCATCGGCACGATGGGGCCGTGGGTGGCGATGACGCTGGCGACGAGCTGGCGCTGGAGGGCGATGCTCTCCTTGATCCAGGTCTTGCTGGCCTCGAGGCCACGGGCCAGGGCCGACTCGTCGACCTTGGGAGCGCCGTCGGCGTAGTAGTCGAAGCTCTTGGCGGTGCCACCGGCCTCGACCATCATGATCGCGACGTCGCCGCTGTCGAGCTGGCGACCGGCGACGACGAGCTCGAACGTGCTCTCCTTGCCTTCGACGTACGTGGGGTGCGGGGTCCACTCGCCGGCCTGGGTGTAGGCCACGCGCACGGCGCCGATGGGGCCGTCGAAGGGGATTCCGCTGATCATCAGCGACGCCGAGGCGGCGTTGATGGACAGCACGTCGTGCGGGTTCTCCATGTCGGCACCGATGATGGTGAGCACGACCTGGGTCTCGTTGCGGAAGCCCTCGGGGAAGGCCGGGCGCAGCGGGCGGTCGGTGAGCCGGCAGGTGAGGATGGCGTCCTCGGTGGGCCGGCCCTCACGACGGAAGAACGAACCGGGGATCTTGCCGGCGGCGTAGGCACGCTCTTCCACGTCGATGGTGAGCGGGAAGAAGTCGGTGCCGGGGCGGACGTCCTTGGCGGCGTTGGCAGTGGCCAGCACGGTGGTGCGACCCAGGGTGGCCACGACGGCCCCCTGGCTCTGCTGTGCCAGCTTGCCCGTCTCGAAGGACAGGGTCTTGTCGGTACCCGATACAGGTGCCGATACTCGAATGGCTTCAGCCATGACGAGCTCCTTTCATGCCACGCGCCACTCAGGCACGGGCAGTTGGAGCGGAGGCCGGTTCCCAGTCGTCAATGCCGACGCTGCAACCCTTGTGAGGAACTTCGGCACTCGCGACTGACAACCGATCCAGAGATTCCGCTCGGTTGGTATGTCGTGACCAGGTTACCAGCGTTCTGCCCCGGTGGTGCGGACCCGACCCGGGTTGGGCCGGGCCGGGTTGGGCGCGTTGTGCCTCGAAAACGACACGAACCGCGCCCACGGGCGCGGTTCCTGCCAGTTCTGGGACGTTTCGTGCCCGTGGGCGCGGAACGGATCAGCGGCGCAGGCCGTTGGCGGCGACGATCGCGCGGTAGCGCTCGACGTCGATGTTCTTCACGTAGTCGAGCATGCGGCGACGGCGGCCGACCAGCTTCAACAGGCCACGACGGCTGTGGTGGTCCTTCTTGTGGGTCTTGAAGTGCTCGGTGAGGTGGTTGATGCGTGCGGTGAGCAGCGCGATCTGCACCTCGGGCGAACCGGTGTCGGTGTCGGTGAGCTTGTGCGCGTCGATGGTCTCGATCTTCGGCGGCAGTGCCATGAAGCCTTCCCTTTCAATGGAGGTCGCCAGCGGCCCTGGGCCGGTGGCATCGCAACGGAGGTGTGGCCCCGATGGACGCAACCAGGATAGCGGGCTCGAGGGCCGCTCGCATCCCTACACTTCCACGCAATGAGCAGGATCGTCGTGCGCGGCCTCACCAAGGACTACGGCGACCTCTCCGTGTTGGCACCGCTCGACCTCGACATCGAGGCGGGCAGCTTCGTCAGCATCATCGGGCCGTCGGGGTGCGGCAAGACGACGCTCATCCGAGTCCTCGCCGGGCTCGAGCCGGCCAGCGGTGGCGACGTGCTCGTCGACGACAGCCCGCCGGCCGTGGCACGCAGCAACAAGCGGGTCGCGATGGTTCCCCAGCAACCGGGCCTGCTGCCGTGGCGCACGGTGCACGCCAACGCCCGTCTGCTGCTCGACGTGAACAGGTCGGCCAACCCGGCCGGCGCGGCCGACCCGCTCGACCTGCTGCACGAGGTGGGGCTCGGCGCCTTCCTCGACGCGTACCCGCACGAGCTGTCGGGTGGCATGCTGCAACGCGTCGCACTGGTGCGCGCGCTGGCGCTGCACGCGCCGTTGGTGGTGATGGACGAGCCCTTCGCCGCGCTCGACGAGATCACCCGCGCCGAGATGCGCGTGCTGCTCGCCCGGCTCGTCGAGGGTCGTGGTGCGACCGTTCTGTTCGTCACCCACAGCATCCCCGAGGCCGTCGCACTCAGCGACCGGGTGCTCGTCAGCAGCGCCCGGCCGAGCACCATGGTGGCCGACATCGACATCGATCTCCCCCGCCCGCGCCCCGCCGACGTCGAGGACGAGCCGCGGTTCGTCGAGCTGTGTGCGCAGGTGCGCCACGCTCTCCACGGGGGCACCCGATGAGCCGGCGCATCCTCGCACCCGTGGTCGGCATCATCGCCTTCCTCGGTTTGTGGGAGCTGTTCGTGCGCGTGTTCGACGTGCGTGCGTTCGTGCTGCGGGCACCGTCGCGCATCGTGCCGTACCTGTGGGACAACCGCAGCGACTACCTGGCGGGAGCGTGGGTCACCGGGCAGCACGCGGTCGTGGGCAGCACCATCTCCTTGATCGTCGCCCTGCTGATCGGCTCGGCCATGGCCGGCTCACGTTTTCTCGAACTGGCCGGCCAGCCGGTGCTCACGCTGCTGCAGGTCACGCCGTTCGTCGCCTACATCGCGTCGGTCGTGCTGTGGCTCGGCGCGGGCACGCCTCCGGCGCTGTTCCTCGTGGCGCTGGTGTGCCTGCCCGCCTACACGTTCGCCACCGTCGACGGAATGCGCGGCGCCGACGCCGACGCGCGCGAACTGCTCGCCTCTGTCGACGCGGCGCGCTGGGAGGTGCTGTGGAGGCTCCGCCTGCCCAGCGCGATGCCGGCGTTGTTCACCGCCGCGCGCTACAACGCCGGACTCGCGCTCATCGCCGCGTATCTGGTGGAAGGCGGCAACTTCGCCAACGAGGGCCTCGGGGCCATCGGCAAGCGAGCCGCGGCGTTCAACGAGGGCGACGCGCTGTGGGCCGCCATCTTCGCGATGGCGTTGCTGGGCACGATGGCCCTCCTGGCCATCTCGTTGGCGCAACGGGTGTTCATGCGCTGGCACGTCTCGCAACGGCCGCAGCGGGCCTGACCCGGTACCGTGCAGGGCGATGGCCGACACTGCCCCTGACCACCCCGCTCTCGAACTCGACGAGCTGCGTGCCCGCATCGACCAGCTCGACGCGGCGCTCATCGCGATCGTGGCCGAGCGGCTCGCCGTGTGCCGCGAGGTGGCCGACGTGAAGCAGCACAGCGACACGCCCGTCATCCAGCCGACGCGTGTGCGCGACGTGGTCACCTCGCGTCGCCGGCAGGCCATCGACGCCGGCGTCGATGCCGACTTCGCCGAGCAGCTGTTCCGCGTGCTGCTCACCGAGACGCACCGCATCGAGGTGGCCGGCCAGCGACCCGACCCGGCGCCCGACAAGCAGGCCCAAGGGGGCGGCACGTCGGGACTCGACACCGTCACCAGCCGCGTCGACCACGTCGTGGTGGCCGTGCCCGATCTGGTGGCTGCCACGGCCTCGATGGAGCAGCGCTTCGGCTTCCACGAGGAGCCGCTCACCGACCCACGTCCCGGTCTCGCCGCCGTGTCGGCAGGCGGCGTCACCTTCGTCCTCGTCGGTCCGCAGGCCTCCCCCGCCGTGGCCCGCTACCTCGCCCGCCACGGCGGCGGCGTGCAGCACGTGGCGCTCGAGGTGCTCAACGCCGGCTACGCCCGCGCATGCCTCGCCGACGCCGGTGCGCCGTTGCTCACCGACGTGGTGGTCGACGCCGGCGGGCACGAGCAGTTCTTCGCCGCCGACGACCCGGCCACCGGCCTGCAGCTCGGCTTCATCTCGCGCACCGGCCATCGCGTGGGCGTCGGCACCGCCAACGTGCTCGCGCTGTTCGACGCGCTCGACGAAGGCCACCGATAGGCTCGCCGAACGGATTCGAGCCGCAAAGGAACCGCATGCCGCGCCGCCGTCACCTCGCCATTCCCCTCGCCGCTCTGCTGCTGCTCGCTGCGTGCACCAGTGGCGGCTCGACGAATGGCACCACCTCACCGACGCCCGGCGCGTCGACGACCACGACGGTCGCACCCGACATGGTGGTCACGACGGGCAAGCCGTTCCCGGCCGACCGGTGCGCCGCCAACAAGGCCGCGGGCACCATCACCTACTTGTCGAGCTACGACTTCGCGGCCAGTGCCAGCATCGTCGAGGTGCTCGTCGCCAAGGCGAAGGGCTACTTCGACGCCATGTGCCTCGACGTGCAGCTCAAGCCGAGCTTCTCCACCGACAACTACCCGCTCATCGCCGCCGACGACGCGCAGTTCAGCTCGGGCGGGTCGTTCAGCGAGGTGGCCGACTTCGCCGGCGCCAACGACGCCGGGTTCGTCGCGCTCGCGGTCGACGGCCGCACTCCCATCGACGCCCTCATCACCAAGGACGGAGAGGTGCCCACGCTCGCCGCCGTGAAGGGCAAGAAGATCGGCGTCAAGGGCAAGATCACGCCGGCGGTCAAGGCCATGCTGGCCAAGCAGGGCCTCGTCGAGGGCACCGACTACCAGACCGTGCTGCTCGACGGCTTCGATCCCACGGTGCACATCGCCGTCCCCGACATCGTCGGCTTCCCCGGCTTCAAGAGCAACGAACCCAAGCAGCTCGAGGCCAAGGGCATCAAGTTCAAGCTCTACGACCCGAGCGACTTCGGCATCCCCGGCAGCTTCGGCGTCATCTACAGCAACAGCACGTTCATCACCGAGCACCCCACCGCCGCGCAGGACTTCGTTCGGGCGTCGATGAAGGGGCTTGCCGACGCCATCGCCGACCCCGCGGCCGCCGCCACGCTCGCGGTCGACGCGATCAACGCGCACGGCAACGCCCTGCACCTCTCACCCGACGGTGAGACTGCGCGCTGGGGCGTCGAGAGTGCGCTCGTGCACGACGGCGTGAAGGCCGGTGAGCCACTCGGCCTGCCGTTGGTCGACGAGCTGAAGGCCGAGGTGGCCGCGTACGCCGCCGTCGGCCTGTTCGACGGCAAGGCGCCCGACATCAGCACGATGGTCGACCCGTCGATCGTCGCCGGCATCTACGACACGAGCGAAACGCTGATCTGGCCGGGGTAGAGCGCACGGGCGGCGCTAGATGCCGAGCGCGGTTCTGGCGTGGTCGATGTCGTTCTTGAGCTGACCGATGAGGGCATCGATGCCCTCGAACTTGCGCTCGCTGCGCAGGAAGTTGGTGAACTGCACCTTGGCCCGTTCGCCGTACAGGTCGCCGGCGAAGTCGAGCAGGTGCGCCTCGAGCAGGGAGTGATCGGCGTGCTCGTAGAACGTCGGGCGCCGGCCGAGGTTGATCGCACATGCCTGACGCTGCCCGCCGGGGCGGATGTACCACCCCGCGTACACGCCGTCGGAGGGGAGGCAGGTGGCCTTGGGCACCTCGACGTTGGCCGTCGGGAAGCCGAGCAACCTGCCTCGCTGGTCGCCCTGCACCACCACGCCGCGGGCCTCGAAGGGATGGCCGAGCAACTCGGCCGCGAGCTCGACCTGGCCGCCCGCCATCGCCCGGCGGATGGAGGTGGAGCTCAGCGATTCGTCGGGACCATCGGTGCGCTGCACCAGCGCCATCGGGTGCACCTCGAAACCTGCCGACGCACCGAGCTCGCGCAACGTGGCCACGTTGCCCTGACGGCCCTTGCCGAAGTGGAAGTCGTCGCCCACCACCACCCCGGAGGTGGCGAGGCAGTCGACCAGCACGCGGCGGGCGAAGCTCATCGGATCCTCCTGCGCCTGCGCCTCGTCGAAGTGCACCACCACGGTGGCGTCGATGCCGGTGGCGGCGAGCAGCTCGAGCTTCTGGTCGAGATCGGTGAGCAGCTGCGGTGCGCTCTCGGGCCGGACCACCGACGCGGGGTGGCGGTCGAAGGTGATGACCGCCGACCGGGCGCCGCTCTGCGCGGCGAGACGGCGCACCTCGGCGATGACCGCCTGGTGCCCGCGGTGCACGCCGTCGTACGCGCCGATGGTGACGACGGTGCGCTCGCCCGGCCAAGGCGAAGCGGACAGGTCGTGGATGACTCGCACGGGCAGCAACGCTAGCGCCGGGTGGTCATCCGGACACCACCACAGCAGGCTTGGCCAGGGCGTCGCCGAACGCCTCGTACATCGCCAGAAGGTCGCCGCCGGGGTCGAGGAGGGCCCATGGTCCGTCACCGTCGAAGCGGTCGAGCACGCGACCGTTGCGCACCAGCGCGGCCACCTCGGCACTGACCGTCACGTGCGGGTAGTCGCGCACGGCCTGGGGCAGGGTGAGCAACTCCACGTCGTCGGGCGAAGCGGCCTCGCCCGCCGTGAAGCTGCCGACGGCCAGCCGCCGCAACCCACGTAGGTGGGCGCCACCACCGCAGAGCCTGCCAAGGTCGTCGGCGAGCGTGCGGATGTAGGTGCCCTTCGAGCAGTGCACCTCGATGTCGTAGACCAGTGGGTCGGTCACGCCGTCGGTGCGGTGCGGCTCGATGTCGAAGCGGTACACGCTGACGGGCCGAGGGGCGCGCTCGACCTCCACGCCCTCGCGGGCGAGCTCGTGGAGCCGCCGACCGTCGATCTTCACCGCGCTCACCATCGGCGGGATCTGCAGGATGGCACCCACCAGGTGCTCGGCGACCGCCGACCGCACTGCCTGCTCGGCGAGGCCGTGCATGTCGAACGTGGCCGTCACCACGCCGGTGGAGTCGAGCGAGTCGGTGGTGCTGCCGAACACCACCTGCCCGGAGTACGTCTTGCCCAGATCGGTGAGGAAGCGCAGCAGCCGCGTGCACCGACCGACGCCCACGAGGAGCACACCCGTGGCGTCGGGGTCGAGCGTGCCGGCATGGCCCACCTGCCGCTCGCCGAAGCGGCGGCGCAGCATGCCCACCACGTCGTGACTGGTGACCCCTGCGGGTTTGTCGACCACGGCGAGGCCGTGGGTGTTGGCCGGCTTACGCCGCGCCATCGCGACCGGACTGCTCGTCGGCGTCGTCGGGCGTGGGCGGCCGCTCGGGCAGCGTGGCCTTGTCGTGGAGGATGCGCTCGATGCGCTCGGCGGCGCGGATGGCGTCGTCGGGCTTGAACGACAGGATGGGCGTCTTCTTGGCCCGCACCTGGCGGCCCACGCTCGACTGGATGCGCACCCGGTGCGCGGCCAACGCCTCGGCGATCTCGGCGTCGCCGTCCTCGCCGACCAGTGAGTCGTAGAACACGATGGCGCGGTTCATCTCCGGATCGACGTCGATGGCCGTGATGGTGACCAGCGACAGGCGCTCGTCGTCGATGCGGATGAGCTCCTCCGCGATCACTTCGCGCAGCGACTCGCTGAGTCGGGCGGTGCGGGGGTAGCGGTGAGTGCTGGGGGCAGCGGTACGTCGGGGCTTGGTCATCGTGGGCTTCAGTCGAAGGACATCTTGGCGCGGTTGGAACGCTTCAGCTCGGCCATGCCGCTGCTGGTGGCGATGTACTCCACCGCGTCCCACAGCCGCACAGCCTCGTCACCGCGGGGAATGGTGGAGATGACCGGACCGAAGAAGCTGCCTTCGTCGGGCCGGCCGGGGTGGAAGGTGATGATGGGCGTGCCCACGTCGCGACCGGTTCGGCTGAACGCGAGCTCGGTCTCGTCGCGCACGTAGGCGTCGTGCGATTCGTCGAGTGCGTGCGCCGCGTGCGTGGTGGGCAGACCCGCGGCCTGCAGCATCTCGGTCATGAACGCGACCGGATCGGCGTTGATGTCGGGGCGACGACGGTGGTGGTGGAAGGCGACGCCCAAGGCCGTGTAGAGCGCGCCCACCTCGGCGTTGCCGTGCTGCAGACGCACCTCGTCGCACACGCGGTGCGCGTAGAGGCCGGCCATGTGCGAAGCCCGGTACTCGGGCGTGTACCAGTCGGCACTCAGCTGCTCGTTGATCATCTTCAGCGAGATGAAGCGCCAGAGCACCTCGTAGGACCGCAGCTGCTCGACCTCGACGACCCACCGCGACGTGATCCACGCCCAGGGGCAGACCGGGTCGAAGAAGAACTCGAGATCGGCCATCAGACGCGAGCGATCTCGCGCTCGTCGAAGGTCTCGATGAGGTCGCCCGGCTTCAGGTCCTGGAAGTCGCTGAGACCGATGCCGCACTCGAAGCCCTCGCGCACTTCGCGAGCGTCGTCCTTGAACCGCTTGAGCGACTGGATGGAGCCCTTCCAGATGATGGAGCCGTCGCGGAGGAAGCGCACCTTCGAACCGCGGCTGATGACGCCGGTGCGCACGAGGCAACCGGCGATGGCGCCGATGCGGGGCACCCGGAAGATCTCGCGCACTTCGGCCTCGCCCGTGATGACCTCTTCGAACTCGGGGGCGAGCATGCCCACCATCGCTCGTTCGATGTCCTCGAGCAGCTTGTAGATGATCTCGTAGGTGCGGATCTCGACGCCTTCGACATCGGCCATCTCGCGCGCCTTGCGATCGGGACGCACGTTGAAGCCGATGAGGGTGGCGTTGGTGGTGGCAGCGAGGCTGATGTCGTTCTCGGTGATGCCGCCGACGCCGCGGTGGACGAACGCCAGCTTCACCTCGTCGCGCTCGAGGCGACGCAGCGACTCGGTGACGGCTTCGAGCGAACCCTGCACGTCGGCCTTGATGACCAGGTTGAGCGTGGCCACCTCGCCGGACTGGATCTGGCTGAAGATGTCCTCGAGCTTCACGCCGCGCTGCACCCGCGCGTCGCCGCGCTGGTTCTTGAGGCGCTGACGCTGCTCGCGGGCCTCGGCCACCGTGCGAGCGGTCTTCTCGGTGTCGGACGAGCGGAACTCGTCGCCGGCGTTCGGCACGCTCTGCAGACCGAGCACCTGCACCGGAGTGCTGGGACCGGCCGACTTCACCTGCTCACCCTTGTCGTCGATCATGGCGCGCACACGGCCCCAGGCCGCGCCGGCCACGATGGCGTCACCCACCTTCAGCTCGCCCTTGTCGACGAGGATGGTGGCCACCGGGCCACGACCGACGTCGAGGTTGGCCTCGAGCACCACGCCCTTGGCGCGACCGTTGGGGTTGGCGGTGAGCTCTTCGAGCTCGGCCACGACCAGCAGCTGCTCGAGCATCTCGTCGACACCCACGTTCTGCGCAGCCGCCATCTCGACGACGATGGTGTCGCCGCCCCACGACTCGGGAACGAGGCCCTGCTCGGCGAGCTGCGCGTACACGCGCTGCGGGTCGGCGTTCTCCTTGTCGATCTTGTTGAGCGCCACGACGATGGGCACTTCGGCGGCCTTCGCGTGGTTGATGGCCTCGATGGTCTG
>PMCN01000049.1:17049-18856 GCA_003154135.1 Acidimicrobiaceae bacterium | reverse complement strand
GTGCTGGTCAACGGCTTCGTCACCCTCGCCCTGTGGGTGGCGACGTGGCGCTACCTGTTGCACAGCACGAGCTCGTCGGTCGCGTCGGTGGTGATGGGCTTCATCACGGGCGTGGTGTGGGCCGCCGAGCACGTTGCGGCGCACATGCAGTCGAGCCGCTTCGCCGATCGGCTCAACGAGAACATCAGCCAGTTGGAACGCGCCCAGGACGAGTTGCGCGCGCTGCTCGACGATCTTCCCGAGGCCGTGGTGGTGCTCGGCCGCTCCGGCCGCATCCGCGAGGCCAACGCACACGCGTTGACCTTCACCGGCCGCACACGTGACGACCTGTTGGGCAGGTACTTCGTCGAGCTCTTCCGCCTCGAGGACCGCTCGTTGATGGTCGAGATGTGGCAACGCCTCGGGTCCGGCAGCCCCATTCAGCCGCCCACCTTCACGGTCGATCTGCCCGACGGCACCGAGGTGCTGCTCGAGGCCGACACCAACCTGCCGCTGGTGAACCCCGACCGGGTGGTGGTGGCCCTGCGCGACGTCACCGAGCGGGTCACCGAGGCCCGCCGCCTCGAGAAGGCGCGCGAGCGGTTCCGCCTCGCGTTCCACAACGCGCCCACCGGCATGGCGCTGTCCACCGCGCCGGGTGGTGTGCTCATCGACGTCAACGACTCTCTCCAGCGCATGCTGGGGCGCTCGCGTGATCAGCTCGTCGGTTGCACGTTGGAGGAGATCAGCCATCCCGACGACTGGCACGGTTCGGCCGAGCTGTTCCAGCGCGCGAGCGACAGCGAGGTGGATCGCTACCGCGTCGAGCGCCGCTACCTGCGCGCCGACGGCGGCACGGTGTGGGCGCGCACGTGGGTGTCGGTGATGGACGACGGGGAAGGCGAGTCGTTGGCCATCGCCCACATCGAGGACGTCACCGAACAGCGCCACAGCGCCGAGCGACTCGAGTGGGCTGCGACGCACGACGAGCTCACCGGTCTGCCCAACCGCTTCCGCTTCCTCGAACGCCTCGGTTCGTACCTGGAGGCCGCGGAGCCCGGCAGCATCGCCGTGCTGTTCATCGACATCGACAACTTCAAGGTGATCAACGACAGCCTCGGTCACGACGCGGGCGACCAGTTGCTGCGCGCGATGAGCGAACGCCTGCGTGCCGTCGTGCGCGACCGCGACCTGCTCGGGCGTTTCGGCGGCGACGAGTTCATCGTGATGTTGCGCGACGTGAGCGGCGCCTACGACCCTCTCGACGTGGCCGAGCGGTTGCGGACCGAGATCGCACTGCCACTGCTGGTCGACGGCGCCGAGCTGTTCGTCACCGCGAGCATCGGCATCACCGTGTCCGACCGCGAAGGTGTCACGACCAACGAGATGCTGCGCGACGCCGACGCAGCGATGTACCGCGCGAAGGGCCGGGGGCGCGACTGCGTCGAGATGTTCTCGCCCGGCAGCCACGACGCCTCGGTGCTCACCTTGCGCACCACCAACGAACTGCGCCGCGGACTCGAGCGCGGCGAGATCGTGCCCTACTACCAGCCCATCGTGCAGCTGGGCAACGGACACCTCATCGGCTTCGAGGTGCTCGCCCGTTGGCGCCACCCCGATCGTGGGTTGCTCGGGCCCGACCAGTTCCTGCCGATGGCCGAGGAGACCGGGCTCATCAACGACGTCGGTGCGGCGGTGCTGCGCCGGTCGCTGGTGCAGCTCGGCCAGTGGCGCAACAAGACGCAACGTTTCACCGACCTCTCGCTCTCGGTGAACCTCAGTGCCCGCCAGCTCACCAGCACCCACCTCGTCGAGCAGGTGAGCGAGG
>PMCN01000049.1:3064-17039 GCA_003154135.1 Acidimicrobiaceae bacterium | reverse complement strand
CTGCACCTCTCGGTCGACGACTTCGGCACGGGGTACTCGTCGCTCACCTACCTGAAGCGCTTCCCCGTGGAAGCCATCAAGGTGGACCGCTCGTTCGTGAACGGCCTCGGGATCGACGCCGAGGACTCCACGATCGTCGAGGCCGTGGTGAAGTTGGGTCACTCGCTGGGCCTGCAGGTGGTGGCCGAGGGCGTCGAGACGCCGTTGCAACTGTCGCGACTGCGTGAGATCGGCTGCGATCGCGGCCAGGGCTACCTGTTCGGCCGGCCTCGCCCCGCCGAGCTGATCGAGAACGAGTACTCGCTCGTCTAGCGACACTCACCTGCTCGTCGAGGCTGGATCTGGGCAGGACTCCTGACAACGTCTGGCGGAGGCCCTGTCCAGAAGCCCGAATGGCGGTGATTCTGCCCGGAAGCCGGGGCTGTGATCTACACGCCTTGCTTGCGGGCGCGTACGACGAGCACGGCGGGAGCGATGGCTTCGCGCACGCGGCGGTCGCCCAACTCGTGCACCACGTCGAGACGGAAGTTGCTGCGCTCGAAGGCCATGTAGAGGTCGGAGAACGTGAGGCTGGTGGCGCCGTAGGCGTACTGGGCCACGTGATCGGCCCCGAACATGGCGGCGATCGGGTGGGTCATGGCGACGACGAACGACGACCCGGGCTTGAGCACACGGTGAACCTGGCGCAACAGACGAGGCAGGTCGTCGACACCGCGCAGCGTGTGCGACGCCAGCACCAGGTCGACCGAGGCACTGGTGACGAAGCCGAGGTCGGCCAGGTCGGCCTGGTGGCACTCGACGCGCACCTCCTGTCGTTCGGCGGCCGCCCGCACGCGGGAGATGGCACCGGCATCGGGATCGAGTGCGATGGCCTTCGCACCCGCGGCGGCCATGACGACCGAGTTCGGTGCGACGGAGGAAGGGGTTGCTGCGATGCCGAGCTCGATGGCGCGCTTGCCGGCGAGATCGCCGCACAGGCGCAGCTCCACCTCGTCGGCCACGTTGGCCCCGTACCAGATGTTCATGCCCACAGTGTGCCCGCTGCACGCAGGCCCGTGGCGGATGACGGATAGCCTCAGCGGTCATGACGTTCGGCGTCGGAGCACTCCGTGGCACCAGTGGTGTGGTCGACCATCGCCTCGCGCGGCGGCACCTCATCAACGAGTTCCGTCGCGGCCGCCTTCGCCAGGATCAGGTGTGCGACGCCCACCCCGAGCTCATCCGGGCTGCGCGCAACGTGGGGTCACCGGCCACCGTGGCCTGCCCCATCTGCGACCGGCGTGAGCTGAGGCTGGTCACCTACGTGTTCGGGCCACGTCTGCCCGCGCACGGCCGATGCGTGTCCACCGCCGCCGAGCTGGCCAAGCTCGACTCGCGTCCGCACGAGCTCACGGCGTACGTGGTGGAGGCGTGCGTGCAATGTCGTTGGCACCACCTGCTGCGGGTGCTGCCGGTCGGTCGGCCGCCGCGGGCTAGAACGGGCTGAGGCCCATCCGGTTGCGCACACCGATGCCCTCGCCAACGTGCGCGTTGCCGTGGCCGAGCACGGGCCACTGCACGAACCACCAGATGGCCTTCTCGCGCCACATGCCCAGCAGCCACGAGAAGTGGTCGGCGTCGAGGCCGGCGAGGTGCGTGAGCCGGTACGGCGCGTTGGGGGTGGCATCGAGCACCATCGAGCCCAGCGCGTCGAGCCAGTCGCGGGTGGTGTCGAACGTCTCGGTGAGGTAGGCAACCAGCGGCTCGGCGGGCACGAGCGCGGTGAGATCGGCTTCCTCGCGTTCGGCAAGGCCGACGCCGTCGTGCGCCTGCGCCAGGCCGAGCGCCGCCCTGTGGGCTGCGAACAGCGGCGTGTCGCCGCGCACGACCGTGTTGACGGCCAGGTCCTGATGGCGGGCGACGTGCAGCAGCAGGTGGGTGACGGAGCTGCCACCGCCGTCGACGTGCTCGTGCCAACGTTCGGGTGGCACCATCGCGACAACGGAGTCGAACAGCCGGGCGCGCATGGCGACGAGGTCGGAGGTCATCCACTGGTGCAGGTCCATGTCGCGCACCGTACTCCGCCGTCTACAATCCACAAGGCCGCGTCGACACGCGCGGGTTCGACATGGGTGGGTTGCAATGAGCCAGGTTCGAGAGTGGCCCAGCAGAGACGATGCGGATGAACCGGTCGAGGCGCTCGCCCAGTGGCTCGATCTCCAACGCCGCACGCTCGACAACATGCCCATCGCGGTCTGCGTGCTCTCACCCGTGCACGACGGCGATGGGCTGGTGACCGACTTCCGAGTCGACTACGCGAACCCCGTCGCATGCGAGCACGAAGGCCGCGACCTCGTCGGTGCGTTGGCCTCCGAGCAGATCGACGTGTTCGTCCAGTTCGGCCGCGATGCCTTTGCGGAGTTCTGGATCGAGCGGCGGCCCGTGAGCGGCGTCGTCGACCTGCTCGACCGCCCCCGTCACACGTACGAGGAGGTCGCCGTCCGACGCGTGGGCGATCGGCTGCTGGTCACCACGCTCGATCGAACCGAGGAGATGTTGGCGCTGCGAGCAGCGGAGGCAGCCGAGACCAACGGGCGCCTCATCGTGGAGAGCCTTGCCCAGCCGGTGTTCGTGTACGTACCAGTGCTCGACGGCGACCGCGTGGTCGATCTCGTGCTCACCGATGCCAATCGTGCCGGCTACCTGCAGGCCATGTGGGAGTGCTCGCCGGGTGTGCGTGCATCGGAGCACTTCGTGCTGCCGGAGCTCGCCTACGAAGCGGCAACGCAGGCCTGGCGCGGCCTGCCGGTCGAGCGCTACGAGATCACCAAGGAGCTCGACACGGTCGAGGGCGGCATCGTCTACGAGGTGACCACCACCCGGGTGGGCGACCGCATCATGCAGGTGGTGTTCGATCGCACCTTCGAGCGCAGCGTGGCGATCGCCGAGGAGCGCTTCCGCCTCATCGCCGACCTGCTCGCGCAGCCCATGCACCTGCATCGGCCGATCCTCGACGAGCACGGCGTGCTCGTCGACACCGAGATCGTGTTCGCCAACCGTGTGGCGGAGGAGTTCGACCCGTACGGCGAGGGCCACGTCGGGCAACTGTCGAGCGAGGTGCTCTACGACCCCACGGGGCAGGGCCTCGTCCTGTACCGAGATGCCTGGCACGACAGCGACGGGGCGATGCACACGTTCACGTTCGACAACCTCGACTCGCACCTCTCCAACCGCCCCGCGGTCTTCCTCGAAGTGCAGGCCCGCCGAGTGGGCGACCGTCTGCTCACAGTGGCGCTCGACCGCACCGAGGCCGAGCTCGTCACGCGCCAGGCCACGGCCGTGCGCGACCAGCTCGCGGCGATGTTCGACAGCTTGTCGGAGGGTGTGGTGGTGCTCGGGCCCGAGGGCGAGTTCCTCGCGGCCAACGCGTCGGCGGCGGCGATGGTGGGGGTGGCGTCTCCCACCGAGCTGCTCGGTCGGCACATCGACGACCTCGACTACCAGGTGTACACCGCCGACGGTGCGTTGCTGTCCGACGACGACCTGCAGCGCCTGACGGCCGAAGGCGGTTCGCTCGACGACACCATCGGCCTCCTGCGCCGCGTCGACGGGAGCGAGGTGCGCCTGGTGTTCTCCACTCGCGAGTTCCGGTTGCCCGACGGCAGCCAGGGCACGCTGCTCACCGCGTCCGACGTCTCCGACCTCCACGAGGCGTTCGCACAGACAGCGCGTGCCGAGCAGCAGTTCCGCACCTCCGTGCAGGCGCTGGGCGACCCGTTGCTCCTGGTGGAGGGCGACGGCTCCGACACGGTGCTCGTGCAGGCCAACCGGGCGGCGTCGGTGCTCGGCGGCGATCGCATCGTCGCTGCCGCGGGCGAGCGCGTGCTCGACCTCGCGCTGCACCCGGCCGTGGCCGCGGTGCTGTGCGGGCCGGCCGTCGAGTTCGCCGAGATCAACCTTGCAGGCGATCCGGCGCAGACCTTCGAGGTGTCGGTGGTCGAGGCCGGCAGCCGGCGGGTTGCGGTCTTTCGCGACGTGAGCCGGGTGCGCGCCGAGGCGGCGCTGCTGGAACACCTCGCCACGCACGACGCCGTGTCGGGCCTGCCCAATCGGCGC
This sequence comes from Acidimicrobiaceae bacterium, assembly GCA_003154135.1. Lineage (GTDB taxonomy): Bacteria > Actinomycetota > Acidimicrobiia > Acidimicrobiales > Ilumatobacteraceae > UBA668. The sequence continues at coordinate 12,944 of PMCN01000049.1, read as the reverse complement.
GGCCTCGATCAGCACCTCGCCTCTGTCGTCGGTGCGTTCGGGATGGGCCGGCACTCGGCGGCGGTGATCGTGGTGGAGGTCGACCAGGTCGAGGCCATCCAGCGCAGCTTCGGCTTCACCGTGGCCGACGGGGTGATGGCCGAAGTGCTCGCCCGCCTGCTGGCGGCCGTGCACCCACCAGCCGTGCCCCCATCGGCCGTGCCGCCACCAGCCGTTCACCCACCGGTCCACCTCTCGTCGGCGTTCGTCGCGCAGCTCACCGGCAACAGCTACGCCGTCGTCATCGACACCACCGACCGCGCAGCCACCCTGTCGTTCGCGGAGGGGCTNNGCGCCACTGCACGGCCGCGACAGCGAGACCCTGGTGATGCGCGCCAAGTCGGCCGCGTGGACCGCGCAGCGCACCCGGGTGCCCGCGTTCACCTGGCAGCCCGAGGTCGACCGCGACCGCATCGACCGCGTCGAGCTGCTCGCCGACGTCGACAAGGCGCTCAGCAACGACGAGCTGTTCGTCGAGTTCCAGCCCAAGCTCGAGTTCGCCACCAACCGCGTCGTCGGTGCCGAGGCCCTCGTGCGGTGGATGCACCCGGGCATGGGGCCCCTCGCGCCCTCCCAGTTCATCGCCGAGGTGGAGGGCTCGGCCCTCGCTGTGCGCTTCACCGCCTGGGTGCTGCACCGCTCGCTCGTCGAGTGGGTGAGCATCTCGCCGCCCGCCGGCACGCGCCTCGCGGTCAACCTCCCCCCGGCACTCGCCGGCGACCCCGGCCTGGTGCCCATGGTGGAGGCCGCCCTCATCGCGTCCGGCGCAGCGCCCGAGATGCTCGAGTTCGAGATCACCGAGCGAGGTCTGCTCACGCCCAGCAACGTGCTGTTCGCCAACATGGCCGCGCTGCGCACGTTGGGCGTCAACTTCGTCATCGACGACTTCGGCACGGGTCAGGCGTCGCTGCTCTACCTGCGCCGGCTCCCCGTGCAGGCGGTGAAGATCGACCGTGCCTTCGTGCACCACCTCGAGAGCGACGTGGTCAACCGGTCCATCGTCGCGGCGTGCGTGGGTGTTGCCGCTGCGCTCCACATCGACGTCATCGCCGAAGGCCTCGAGAACCACTCCGAGGTGGCGGCGGCCATCGGTCTCGGCTGTGGCTTCGGTCAGGGCTTCCGCATCTCGCGGCCGCTGTCGATCGGCGCGTTCGCCGCCGCGTTCGGCCCCGAGGGCACGCTGCACTGGCGCTGACCCCGAAACCCTGTCACACCGACCTGCCATGCTCACCGGCGTGGACGTTTCGTTTGGCCGCTACACTTGCCAGGTCATATTGGCCCTGCCCCATCACGGGGCCCCGGGAAGCCCCCGGGTCCGAAGGGAGGAATCACACGCATGACGCGTGCCTACGAACTCATGGTCATCCTCGATGGTGATCTCGAAGAACCTGCAGCGCAGGCCTGGATGAAGTCGATCACCGACTCCATCGTCAAGGCCGGCGGCACGGTGCACGGCAAGGCCGAGTGGTGGGGCAAGCGACAGTTCGCCTACCCCATCAACAAGAAGCAGTACGGCTACTACACCGTGATGAACGTGCTGGCGCCCGGTGGCGCTCTCGACGAGCTCGAGCGTTCCTTCCGTATTGCTGACGACGTCGTCCGCCACAAGTTGCTGCGCCTTCCCGATGCCGAGGCAGCTCGCCGCGGCATGACGGTCGACGCCTGAACCCCGCTGGCGTGTTCACGCCGGTTCCGTAAGGAGCAATCACCATGGCCGACAACTCCGTCACCCTCGTGGGCAACCTCACGAAGGATCCCGAGCTTCGCTTCACCACCGGTGGACGCGGCGTGGCCAGCTTCGGCTTGGCCGTCAGCCGTCGCTACCAGGTCAACAACGAGTGGCAGGAACAGACCTCGTTCTTCAACGTGGTCGCGTGGGGCACCCTGGGCGAGAACGCTGCGGCGTCGCTCACCAAGGGCACCCGCATCATCGTCACCGGCCGGCTCGAGCAGCGACAGTACGAGACCAAGGAAGGCGAGAAGCGGTCCGTGGTCGAGGTCAACGCCGACGAGATCGGCCCGTCGTTGCGCTGGGCTCGCGCCGAGATCGAGCGCATCGCCCGCGACAGCGGCGGCGGTGCCTCCGGCGGCAGCTCCAGTTCCAGCTCCGGCTCCAGCAGCGGTAGTCGTGCCCCCGACCCGGTGTACGGCGACGAAGAGCCCTTCTGATACCCACGTTCGAGATTTCGAGAAAGATCCACCAATGAGCAGCAAGAAGAACAAGACTCGGTCGCCCAAAGAGACGAATCCGAAGAAGATCAAGAAGAAGACCAGCGTCCTCGTCACCGACAAGGTCGAGTACATCGACTACAAGGACGTCAACCTCCTCACCCGTTTCGTGAGCGACCGGTCGAAGATCCGCAACCGTCGCGTCACNNTCGCCAACGCGATCAAGAACTCGCGCGAGATGGCGCTCCTGCCCTACACCAAGCGTGTGTCGCAGACCCGTACCGGCCGTCCGCGCGACGGAGAGCGTGGCGAGCGCGGCCCGCGCCGCGACGACGACCAGGCCAAGCAGGCCCAGGTCGAGGCCGTCGAGGTCGAGAGCATCGACGTCGACGCAGTCGATGCCGACGAGACGGTGGAGGCCTGATCATGAAGCTCATCCTCCGTGCCGATCACTCCTCGCTCGGCAAGCGCGGCGACATCGTCGAGGTGGCCGACGGCCACGCCCGCAACTACCTGCTCCCCAAGGGCCTCGCCCTGGCGGCCACCGATGGTGCCGTCTCCCAGGCGGCGTCGATGCGTCGTGCCCGCGACCTGCGCGATGCCCAGGACCGCGAAGGCGCACAGGCCGTCGCGTCGAAGCTGGTGTCGAAGACCATCACCATCGCGGTCAAGGCCGGCGCCGAAGGCCGTTTGTTCGGCTCGGTCACGGCCGCCGACGTGGCGGCCGCCGTCGAGGCGCAGGCCAACATCGTGCTCGACCGGCGCAAGCTGCACGTCGACCACATCAAGACCACGGGCACCTACCAGGTGCCGGCGAAGTTGCACCACGACGTCGAGTTCCCGATCACCGTCGAGGTCGTTGCCAAGTAAGAGTCGTTACCCAGTAGGGGCCTTCTGGCCCTCCACAGGGTTGTCCACAGCCCCGGTGATCTTGCCTCGTGCAAGTGGCCGGGGCTGTGCCATCCCTGCTTCCAGGAAGTTATCCACATCACTGTCCCCAGGAAAGAGCCCCTAGCGATCCACAGGATCGACCGGGCAAGGTAGGTGGATCATGTCGGACATCCGCAGAGACTCGGGCTCGTCACGCGACTCGGGTCGTGACCGTTCTGGACCGCGGCGTGTCGACGCCCGAGTGCCTCCTCACAACCTCGACGCCGAGGAGAGCTTGCTCGGCGCACTCCTGCTGTCGCGCGACGTCGTGGGCCAGGTGGCCGAGATGGGCGTGCTCGTCGACCACTTCTACAAGCCGTCGCACCAGCACATCTACTCGGCCATCCGCGGCCTCATGGCCAACGGTCAACCGGTCGACGTGGTCACCGTCGCCGACGAACTGCGGCGCAACGGCCTGCTCGACGAGATCGGCGGACCGCAGGCGCTCAACGAGCTGCAGAACGCCACGCCGGCCATCTCCAACGCCTCGCGCTACGCCAAGATCGTGCAGGACACGGCAGTGCTGCGCCGGTTGATCAGCGTCGCCGGCGAGATCACCGAGCTCGCGTACATGGAGCCCGACGACGTCACCAAGGCGCTCGACGAGGCCGAGACCAAGGTCTTCGAGGTGGCCGAGGACCGCGTGGTCGACTCCACTCGCCCCCTCTCCGATCTGTTGCCGTTGGCGATGGACAAGCTGCAGGAGACCTTCGAACGTGGCGACGCCATCACCGGCACCGCCACCGGCTTCAACGACCTCGACGAGATCCTCTCCGGTCTGCAGCCGAGCACGCTCAACATCGTCGGCGCCCGCCCGGCGATGGGCAAGTCGGCGCTGGGCCTGGGCATCGCCACCCACGTGGCGAAGACCACGCACAAGCCGGTGCTCGTGTTCTCGCTCGAGATGGGCCACGCCGAGCTCACCCAACGCATCCTGTCGAGCGAGGCCGAGGTCGATTCGCAGAAGCTGCGCAGCGGGCGGCTGCTCGAGCCCGACTGGACCAAGATCGGCCGGGCCATCAACCGCATCGACAACATCCCGTTGTACCTCGACGACAACCCCCGCGTCACCGTGATGGAGATCAGGGCCAAGGCCAGGCGCATCAAGTCGCGTCATGGCGGCCTCGCCATGATCATGATCGACTACCTGCAACTGATGAGCGGTGGCGCCACCTCCGAGAACCGTCAGCTCGAGGTGAGCGAGATCAGCCGTGGCCTCAAGATCCTCGCTCGCGAGCTGGAGGTGCCCATCGTGGCGTTCAGCCAGCTGAGCCGCGGCCTCGAGAGCCGCGCCGACAAGCGACCGATGCTCGCCGACCTCCGTGAATCGGGCTCGCTCGAACAGGATGCCGACGTCGTGATGTTCCTCTACCGCGACGAGGTGTACAACCGCGACTCGCCCGACAAGGCGTCGGCCGAGCTCATCATCGCCAAGCACCGTTCCGGGCCCACCGGCGTCGCCCGGCTGGTGTGGCGCGGTCAGTTCACCAAGTTCGCCAACGCCGCCCGCGGGGTGTGAGCGCGCGCCGGCTCACGCCGGCTCGTACGCGCAGGCCGGGTCTTCGGCCAGCGCGTCGCCGGTGGCAGCGAACGCACGCGAGCGCGACCCGCCGCAGAGCTCGCGGTAGTCGCAACGGCCGCACTTGCCACCGAACTCGGCGGCCCTGATGCGGCGCAGCAGCGGATGGTCGCGGTAGACGTCGACGATGGCGTCGTCGCGCACGTTGCCGAGCACGATGGGCAGGAAGCCGGCCGGGTACACGTCGCCGGTGGCCGACACGAACACGATGCCACGCCCGTCGCGTGTGCCCTTGGTCTGCGCCCGCGAGGGTGCACTGGGCGGTCCGAGCTGATCGACGAGGCCCCGCGCCAGTTGCTCGTACAGGGGGCCGGTGGGGCCGGCGATGCCCTGTTCGTGCCAGTGCACCACGCGCCGGAACATCGGCCCCTCGACGGTGCGCACGACGAACCCGTACTGCGACGCGTCGTACAGGAACTGGCACACGTCCTCGTTCTGGTCGGGGCCGAGCTCGAGCATCGAGGAGCCGCGGCCGACGTTGACGAGGAAGAAGACCTCCCAGATCGCCGCGCCGCTGTCGCGCACGATGCGTGCGATGGCAGGTAGCTCGTGCACGTTCTGCGACGTGACCACGGTGTTCACCTGGACCGTGAAGCCTTGGGCACGCATGCGCCCCAACGCGTCGACCGTCGCCGGGAAGTGGCCGTCGATGCCGCGCAGGCCCTCGTGGGTGGTGGGCGAGGCGCCGTCGAGGCTGAGCGACGCGACCTTCACCCCCAGGTCGCGCAGCTCGCCGAGGCGTTCGTCGGTGAGCAGCGGGGTGACGCTGGGCGCGAGCGCCACCGGCACGCCGACCGTGTGGGCGTGCGCGATCAGGAGGTCGAGGTCGTGTCGCATCAACGCGTCGCCACCGGTGATCACCAGGATCGGTGCCGGTCGTTCGAATGCCGCCAGCGAGTCGATGAACCGCAGTGATGCAGCCGTGTCGAGCTCGCTCGGCACCGGTGTGGACTGCGCCTCCGCACGGCAGTGCTGGCACGCCAGTCCGCACGCGCGGGTCGATTCCCAGAACACCAGCATCGGGCGTCGGTCGAGATCGACGTGGCTCCTGCCGGCCACCTGTGCCGGCACGGTGTCAGGACAGTCGCTCATGTGCGGGTCCTCCTCGGAGGGTGTGTGCACCCGCGTTCGAGCGTATCGCTGTCGGCGCGATGGTCAGCGGGCCACAGTGGCGCCACAGGTCACGTCGCCCTCGACGTGCACGGTGTGGGCGGTACCGGTGAGCGGCGGCTGCTCGACCAGGTCGGCCTGCACATGGGCACCGGTGGCGGTGAGCGTTGCAGCACCAGGCGCCTTCAGCACGTAGTGGTGGGTGACCGCCGGCGGGCCGGCGATCGACTCGAACACGTTGATCGAGTCGGCGTAGAGCGTGGTGAAGAAGAACGCTTTCGTGGAGCCGATGGTGATGACGCCGACGACCGACACGAAGTTGCCCGACGAAGCGGTGTTGCACTCCACGCGGAACGGGTTCGGCCCGACGCTCACCGCTCCCTCGTCGGTGTCACCGGTGAACACCATCGTCGACGTGCCGGTGGTCTGGTTGCCGCAGTCGATGCTGCCCTTGATCGACGTGATCGCGCCGACGCTGCCGGGGTTGGTGCCGGGCATCGCGATCTCGGTGAGCGGTGAGTCGATCGCCACCCCTTTCGCCGGATCGAAGCCGCTGATCCCCGTTCCCTCGAACGTGCGCGCTCGGAAGCCGGTGCCACCTCCCGTGCCGACCAGGATGCTGATCTTCGTGGCCGTGATGGTGATGTTGAAGAGGTCGGTGGGTTCGGCCGGTTGTGCCAGCACACGCAGCACGACGGTGCCGTCGATGGCAGGGGCGTTGCAGCTGATGACGGGTTTGGTGGTCGCGCCGGCCAGGCCCAAGTCGCCGGTGAAGTCGAGCGCGGCGGTGGCCGGCCCCTTGGGAGCGACCGACGTCGGCGGCAGGGTCGATGGCGTCGTTGCCGCAAGAGTGGCGGGCACCGTGCTCTGCGTCGTGACCGCGGCCCCGGTGGCCGGCGGGGTGCTCGCCGTGGTGGACGCCGGCGCGCTGCCGCTGCTCCCTGCGCTGCACGCCGCGAGGAGCGGCAGCACCAGCAGCACGGCTCGGCTCATGCGGCGCACGGTGCGCGCCATCTCACACGGGGACTTCGGCGCCGAGCGGCTTCCACACCGTGGCCTTGGCGTGGGTGTCGTCCATGCTCGGGTGCGGCTCGGCGACGATGGCTGCGGCTCGGGCCTTCTCGGCGGCGGTGAACTCGCGCACGCTGTGGCAGAACTCGACCATGTTGCCGCTGGGGTCCTTGATGTAGATGCTGACGCAGAACTCGTGGTCCACCTCGAGCACGGTGTAGCCGTGGCTGCGCCAACGATCGCGCTTGGCGTGCAGATCGTCGATCGACGAGGCGTCGAACGCGATGTGGTTCACCCACCACGGGAGGCCGGCGGCGGCGTTGATGTCGACCGGGTAGTCGTCGCCGATCGTCGAGTCGTGGATGTCCCAGAACGCCATCATCCCGGTCTCACCGTTGGGCGAATCGTCGGTCGCGTAGAAGAAGTGCTTGGAGAAGCCCGTGCCGTCGGGTGTGGGCGTCGCCACGACCTTCACGAGGTGGAAGCCCATGACCTCGGTGTAGAACGTGTGAGTTGCTGCGGGATCGTGAGTGGCGAGCGCGACGTGGTGGAAGCCCATGGGCGTGATTCTCGCGCCGTTGGCAAGCTGCCCGTGTCACCGGAGCGTCGCGGCGGGCACACTGGAGGCATGTTCTTGGGCAACGACCTCATCGTCTGGCTGCTGCTCGCCCTGGGCGGCGCCCTCTTCGCCGGCAACGTGATGGCGCTCGTGCGCCCCCCGCAAGGCCCGCGCAACGACGACGACCTGCCGGTCGCACCGCGCAGCCGCAGCATCACCATGGCCGCCATCGGGTTCGTGGTGGCCATCGCCGCGCTCGCGGCGATCATCTCGCGCTGATCGAGTGGCACCCGCGGAACGGGAGATGTCCGCGGCGCGTCTACCATGCGTGCGACGGAACTGAGGTGCGATGGACAACGCGGCGCCGCCTCGATCCGCTGGAGTCGTCGACGACGGGCAGCGGGCAGCGGGTGACGAACTCACGGCTCGCTACAGCGCGAATCGCGGCGCGATCGTGGTCGAGCGCGGGCGGTTGGAGGCGTTGGCCGACACGCTGCGCACTGCAGGCGCGCCGCGCCCCGCCACGCCCGGTGCACATGTGGTCGTCGATGCCCGCGACGACGCCGTGGTCGGGCGTGTGCTCCATGGCTGCTTCCACGTCGCCCGCCTCGTCGACAAAGCGCTCGCCGAAGACCTCCTCGGTGAGCGTGTCGATCTCGACGACGACAGCTTCCTCGACGCCGAGCGCGCGCAGGACACGATCGACCACCTGAGCAGCCGGCGGTCGGTGGTGCACGAGTGGGGCGAGGAAGAACTGGCCGCGCTGCTCGGCGAGCTCGACGCCGGCATCGCGCTGCTCACCCAACTGGCAGGCGACGACCGACAGGTGCTGCTGTTCGACCCCAGCGGCCCGGGGATGATCGTGGAGGTGTTCGGCGAGCTGCTCGTCGCCCGTCATGTTGCGATCGTGGTGCCCGGAATGGGCACGACGGTGCAGAACTTCGAGGTCTCGGTGGCCGATCGCGCGCGCCGCCTGCACCGCGCCGCCAGCGCGCACTCGAGCGCGCCGTCGGTGGCCGTGCTCGCCTGGCTCGGCTACCGCGCGCCGGGTGGTCTCGACCTGTTCGACGCGGCGGCCGAGCGGCTGGCGGCCGACGGGGCGAGCGCGTTGAGCACGTTCGTGGCCGATCTCGCCGGCCGCACACCCAGCGCACACTGCTCGGTGGTCGCGCACAGCTATGGCTCCGTGGTGGCGGGCCTGGCCGCACACCTGCACGGCCTGCCGGTCGAAGACCTCGTCGTGCTGGGCAGTCCCGGCCTCGGCGTGGCGCATGCGAGCGACCTGCGCCTCAAGCCCGACGGCCGGGTCTGGGCGGTGCGGGCGCGTCACGACCCGGTCACCGACGTGCCCAGCCTGCAGGTGGGCGCGGTGCGCCTGCACGGCACGTCGCCCTACGACGTGGCGTTCGGGTGCCGCATCGTGGCCATCGACTCCGAGGGGCACTCGAGCTACCTCACCGGCGACGACGGCGTGGGTGTGGTCGCCCGCATCGTGATCGGCGAGGATCCACGGTGAGGCGGTCACCGCGGCGCGGGTTCGCCAGGGTGGTGGTTGGCACCTGGGTTGCGCTGATCGGATGCGCGCTCGCGCTCGCCGTGTCGTCGCGCACCACGGTCGCCGAGACCTTCAGCCCGGTGGGCAGCTGGACGGGTGTGACGCACTGCGACCGCGGATGGTGCAAAGGACAGGACTTCCCGCACACGTTCACCCTCCTCTCGTGGGACCAGACCACCGGCGCGGTGGTTGGCCAGGGCGCCGGCCTCGACTCGGCCACGGGCACCTACGACGGCACGACGCTGACGCTCACCTCGGCCACGCACCTCCAGGATGGAACGCCGTACACGGCGGTCGCGGTGTACACGATGGCCGCCGACGGCGGCTCGATGACCGGCACCTGGACCGACAGCCACAACGTCGGCGGCACGGTGGGCGACTTCCGTGTGGGCGGTCCGCCNNCGCCCCGGCGAGCGGCACGGCCACCACGTCGACCGTGCCGCCGGTGGCCACGACGGTCGAGCCGCCCGGCCCCGAGCACTCCACCTTCCTCGACATCCCGAGCCCGAGCCAGGCGCTCACCCTGCGCAACGTGGTCGATGCCGGCCTGCTGGCCCTGGTGTTGATGCTGCTCATCGTGTTCCCGAGCACGCTCTTCAACAACACCCTCGAGGCGAACATCGAGGTGGTGCGCGGGTGGCTGCCACCGTTCCTGCGCCGCGGTGCTCACCAGCCCGACACCGCCGCCGAGGCCGCGGCCGAGCCCGCTGCGGCTGCGACCGCAACCGCAACGACAACCGCAACGACAACCGCAACGACAAGACGTCGNNGGCGACTTCCGTGTGGGCGGTCCGCCGCCCACCTCGTCGTCCACCTCGACGAGCACCACCGTCGCGCCGACCACCACCGCACCCACGACTGCACCCACGACTGCACCCACGACTGCGTCGACGAAGGTGCCCACCACCACCGCCCCGGCGAGCGGCAC